>VGZJ01000066.1 GCA_016872595.1 Planctomycetota bacterium | reverse complement strand
CGCCCCGTCGTCACACGGTGATGATGAAGAACGTCGCCGGACTCCACAACCGGATGTACGGGTAACGACCACACAGGATCGTCTGGCCGAAGTGCGACTGAACCAACACCTATTGCGCAACGAGTCTATGGAACCCCGCGGGTTCTACTGGGGGTAACAACGGTGTGGCGGACGAGAACTTCGGCGGATTCTTCCCAAAACTTGGTGCGGGCGGCGTGGTGGGCGAGAGCGGGCGAGGCGTTCACCAGTATAACGTCGGCGGCGCGCCGTTCTTCGGCAGTTCTGGAACGGCGTAGGGCGATGGCCGAACGTGCCCGCGGCCCGTAGTTTCGACTCCGCCAACGAGGAGCCTGTTGTGATGCTGCGTGCTCTCGCGCTCGGTGTCGTCATGTGCGCCGCGGTCCCGGGTGCGGGCGCGGCCGATGACGCGGACTGGACCGGCAAGACGGTCCGCCTGAAAGTCGATGTGAAATTGGGCACCAAGTTCAACGGCGGGCTGGTGCGCGAGGGCGCGGCGCTTCCGAAGGGGAAGACGTTCGTCGTGAAGTCCGACGCCGGCGGGTTCCTCGAACTGGTCGACCAGACCGGGTTCATCTTCCGGTCCGAAGCGGAAGTGGTGGCGGAGAAGGAAAAGGGGCCGGATACGCGCGAGTTGTGGGTGTACGAGGGCGGGTGGTTCGCCCGGAAGAAGGACGGCTCGTGGTACGAGGTGAACGAGGAGAACTACCGGCGGCAGAAGAGCCTGTCTTTCCGCGAGGTGAAGCGGACGGCCGAGTTCGTGGAACTGTATGACGCGAACCGCAAGGTAAGCGTCCGGCTCGGCGCGGGGGCGATGGACGCTCGGTGGGACGCGGACGGGCCGAACGCGGTCTGGAAGCCGCTGTACAAGGGGCGCTGGCAGACCCCGACCCCGTGAGGCCCGCACGGGCGCGCCCCGCGAACCTTCCCGGCGGGCGCGCCGTCTGCTAAGAAGACGCTGGCCGTGCTCGCGTAGCTCAGTGGTAGAGCGGCGCTTTTGTAAAGCGCGGGTCGTGGGTTCAACTCCCTCCGCGAGCTTTTCGATCCCCCCCGGAGGTCCTACAACAGAAGTGCCGTGGTTCACGGGTAGGTGGCAGAGTGGTCAATTGCACCAGACTGTAAATCTGGCTCCTTCGGGATTCGGGGGTTCAAATCCCTCCCTACCCACTGACGAGTTTGGAACGCCGATTTGTGATTGACGATTGAAAGGCCGAAGCCGCGCCGCAAATGCCTTCAATCAGAAATCGCAAATCTGGAATCGAAAAGCGAGACCGTGCGGGTGTAGCTCAGCGGTAGAGCTCTTGCCTTCCAAGCAAGATGTCGTGGGTTCAAATCCCATCGCCCGCTCTGGCCGGGGTTACGGACGAAGGAAAAGACCAAGAATCGGCGCGCCCGGCGGTCGCCCCCCTTCACTTTTCGCTTCGATCTTTTACCCTTTACTTGACCGCTGCTGTAGCTCAGCTGGTAGAGCACCTCCTTGGTAAGGAGGAGGTCATGGGTTCAAGTCCCATCAGCAGCTCTCGGATCGACGGTCGTGCCCCGCGCCCCAGAAGGCGGGGTCCGTGGACCGGGGACCGTATCACCAACCGACATTCTTCCCAGAGGAGTGAGGAGCGATGGCTAAGGGGACATTCGAGCGCACCAAGCCGCACGTGAACGTCGGCACCATCGGCCACATCGACCACGGCAAGACCACCACGACCGCGGCGATCATGGCCCGGAACGCGCACCTGAACAAGCTCAAGGAGTTCAAGAGTTATTCGGAAATCGCCAAGGGCGGCATCGTCCGCGACGCGAACAAGACCGTAACGATCGCGGTCTCGCACGTCGAGTACGAGTCGAACGACCGCACCTACACCGGCAAGGACGCGCTCCCGTTCAAGGACCTCCTCGACTACCCCGGTATCGACAAGGTCGATTACTCGGCCGCCATCAAGGGCCGGCACTACGCCCACATCGACTGCCCCGGCCACGCCGACTACATCAAGAACATGATCACCGGGGCCGCCCAGATGGACGCGGCCATCCTCGTGGTCGCCGCCGACGACGGCCCCATGCCGCAGACCCGCGAGCACATCCTGCTCGCCAAGCAGGTCGGCGTGCCGAACATGGTCGTGTACCTGAACAAGTGCGACAAGGCCGACCCGGAACTGATCCCGCTCGTGGTGATGGAGCTCCGCGACCTGCTCAACAAGTACGAGTTCAAGGGCGACGACATCCCCATCGTGTACGGCCGCTCGAAGGAGGCCCTCGAGAACGCCACCAGCGACAACCAAGGGTCGCTCTCGGTCGACGCGCTCATGTTCGCGCTGGACACCTACGTCCCGCTCCCGCAGCGCGAAGAGGACAAGCCGTTCCTCATGTCCGTCGAAGACGTGTTCTCGATCAAGGGCCGCGGCACCGTGGCGACCGGGCGCGTCGAGCGCGGGCAGGCCATCGTCGGCAACGACGTGGAGATCATCGGCCTCCGCAAGGACAACGTGAAGACGGTCATCACCGGTATCGAGATGTTCCAGAAGACGCTGGACAAGGCCATCGCCGGCGACAACGTCGGGGTGCTCCTCCGCGGCATCGAGCGCGACGGGATCGAGCGCGGGCAGGTCATCGCCAAGCCCGGCAGCATCACCCCGCACACCAAGTTCGAGGCCAACATCTACGTGCTGTCGAAGGAAGAAGGCGGCCGGCACACCCCGTTCTTCAAGGGGTACAAGCCGCAGTTCTACTTCCGCACCACCGACGTGACCGGCTCGATCACCCTCCCGGCCGACGTCGAAATGTGTATGCCCGGCGACAACGTCAAGGTGTCGGTCGAGCTGATGGACGGGATGCCCGTCGCGATGGACGAGGGCCTCCGGTTCGCCATCCGCGAGGGCGGCAAGACCGTCGGCTCCGGCGTCGTGACGAAGATCCTCGCCTGAGTGGGAGCTGTCGGCCATCAGCAATCAGCGGTCAGCCGGAAAGAAGCGAGAACCGAAGGGTCGCGTGTCTTCTTGTGGCTGGTAGCCGATTGCTGAAAGCTGACGGCTCTACCTACGAGCGTAGCTCAACGGTAGAGCAACGGTTTCCAAAACCGTCGGTTGGGGGTTCAAATCCCTCCGCTCGTGCTGTCGTCGGGTTCCCGCGGCGCGCCGCGGGGCCCGCCCCGAACCCGCAGCCAGTTGCGACCGGCCGCCGAAACGGGTCCGCCCGCTTCCGCGGCCGATTCGCTCGTTTAGGGGTCGCGCGCCCGCGCCGCCCCCGACGCGACACGAACCCGCACACGGATCGCACTCGAAGAAGAGGACGGAGCATGGCGACCGCCGTTGAACCCAACCCGGCCCCCGCCCCGGCCGCGCCGAGCAAGCCCCTGAGCCTCCCCGCTGCGAGCCTCATCGGGGCCGTCTACACCATCGCCGCCCTCATGGTCGTGTTCGCGCTCCTGCCCGCCCTCTGGGCCGAGCGCGTCACCCCGATGGTCAAGGACAACCTGATCAACTGGCTGCTGTGGCTCCCGGCCCTGTGCGGGACGGTGGCCGGCCTCATCTGGTTCGGCAACAAGCTGGCCGACGGCGGGCCGAAGGGTGTCCACGGCGGCGCGTTCCTCGTCACCTGTGCCGCGATCACCGCGTTCTTCTTCTTCCGGGCCGGCGCGATGTGGGCCGACGGGGTCGCGGGGTACGTTCTCGGCGGCGTCATGGGCCTGATGGTGGCCTACTTCGCCTTCCGGTTCTTCAGCGGGCGCACCGGCGAGCGGTGGTCGGTCGGCCTCGAAGAGCAGGGCTGGTTCTCGCTCGCGCAGTACAAGCGCTCGCTCGGCGTCAAGGTCCGCCGGCTCACGATCCTCGGCATCCTCCTCGTCGGCGGGAGCGGGGCATGGTCGCTGTACAACCAAGGGATCGTGCCCGAGCGCTGGACCCTCGCCATGCCCGCGGGCATCCAGCCGCTCTTGGTCATGCAGGGGGCGAAGACCGGCGTACTGGTGGTCATCGTCCTCGCGAGCCTGTGGGTCGCGTTCCGCGCGGTGAACATCCCCAGTTTCGCCGAGTTCCTCATTGCCACCGAAGCCGAGATGAACAAGGTGTCGTGGTCCACGCGCAAGCGGCTCGCCCAAGACACCGTCGTCGTGCTCGTCACCACGCTCATCATGACCCTGTTCCTCCTCGTGGTGGACCTGTTCTGGGGTTGGCTGCTGAGCCGGCAGACCGTGGGCGTGCTACCCGGCCGGGCCACGAACGCCGACAAGAAGGGGCAGTCGCAGGAAGCGAAGTGGTAACGCGAACCCACGAGGCGGCCCACCGGCCGGAACTCCGATGAGCGACGAAACCACGCCGAGCGCCCCCGCCCCGGAACCCGTGGCCCCCCCCGAAGCGCCCGCGCCGGTCGCTGACGCCCCCGCGCCCGCTGCTGAGCCGGAGCCGGTCGCGCCCGTGGGAGAGGGGCCCGCGCCCGTTCTTGTGCCGGAACCCGACGCGCCTTCAGTGGTGGCGACCGAGACCGTGGCCGAGGTAACGGAACCGGTGGCCGAGGTCGAGAAGCCCAAGCCCGCGAAGAAGCCGCGCGCGAAGAAGGTCGCGGTGGCCGACCCCGTGGAACCCGCGACGGCCACGGCCGGGCCCGCCCCGGACGCGCCGCCAGCCGAGAACAAGAAGAAGTGGTACGCCATCAAGGTCGCGAGCGGGCGCGAAGACTCCATCAAGGCCGCGATCCTGCGCAAGGTGCGCATCGAGGGGCTTGAGGAGTTCTTCGGCCGGATCGAAATCCCGTTCGAAGAGGAGACTGTTAAAAAGTCTGTGAAGGTCAAGGACAAGAAGACCGGCGAGACCACGTACCAAGAGAAGAAAGTCACGCGCAAGCGCAAGAAGTTCCAAGGGTACATCTTCGCGGAACTGGAGTTCAACGACCGCGTGCTGTACGTGATCCGCGACACCAGCGGGGTCGGCGACTTCCTGAACTTGCGCCACAAGAAAGACCAACTGCCCACCCCGGAGCCGATGCCGGACCACGAGGTCCAGTCGATGCTCACCGGCGTCGCGGTGAAGGACCCGTCGAAGCCGAAGAAGGTGAAGATCGACTTCGAGAAGGGCGACAAGGTCCGCGTGAAGGAAGGCTCGTTCGCGAACTTCGAGGGGACGGTGAAGGAGATCATCGAGGCCAAGGACCCGACCGAGCCGCCGAAGGTGTCGGTGGAGCTGACCTTCTGGGGCCGGGCCACCGTGACCGAGTTCGATTCGAGCCAAGTGGAAAAGGTCTGAGGCTTTTTGATTTTCGATTTGTGATTGGCGATGGAAGGCTTCGGATCGGGGACCGCCGGCGCGCTCGCGCGCCGATTCTCGCCAGAAGCCCGTGCCAATCGGCAATCGGACATCTACAATCAGAAATCTCTAAATCGCGAAGGTGTTGTCATGGCGAAGCAGGTTACGGCGCAAGTGAAGCTCCAGTGCCCCGGCGGGTCGGCCACGCCCGCGCCGCCGGTCGGCCCGGCCCTCGGTGCGCACGGCGTCAACATCGGCCAGTTCGTGAAGCAGTTCAACGACAAGACCGGCAAGCCCGAAATGAAGGGGCTGATGCTGCCGGTCGTCATCACCGTGTACTCGGACCGCTCGTTCGAGTTCAAAATCAAATCGCCGCCGGCCGCGATTCTGCTGAAGCTGGCCGCGAAGATCCCGCACGCGAAGAAGGCCGGCAAGGAAGTGATCCCCGCCGACTCCAAGAAGGGCGGCAAGTACAAGGGGTTCACCGTCACGAAGAAACAGGTCGAGGAGATCGCCAAACAGAAGATGGCCGACCTCAACGCCCGCGACGTCGAGCACGCCGCGCGGATCATCGAGGGCACCGCCCGCAGCATGGGCATCACCGTGCAAGGGTGATCGCGCCCGTGGTGTCAAGGGAAATCTTCGGCGCGCCAGTTGCCACGGCGCGCCGCTCATCGTAACTACTATCTTCTCACACACCGCCGCGCCGCGCGCGTCGGGAGGGGCCGTAGTCGCTTCGCGACGAACCCCGCTACCGAGAGGTCGAGTCGTAATGGCGAAGGAAAAAGACAAGGTAAAGGCTCCTGCCGACGCCGCGCCCGCCGCACCGCCGGCCGAACCCGCCGCGCCCGCCCCGGCTGTCGCGGAGGCCGCTGCCGCGCCCGCTCCCGCCGGCGACAAGCCGAAGCCGGTCGAGGCCGAAGGACCGGGCAAGAAAAAGAAGAAGCCCGGCGTGCCACCGCGCCGCGGCAAGAAGCTCCGCAACCACCTGCGCAACGTCGAGAAGAAAATCGACGAACTGGGCGCGGTGCCGGTCAAGCAGGCCGTGTCGGAGCTGAAAAAACTGAAGCGTGCGAAGTTCGATGAGACGGTCGAACTGCACATCAACCTCGGCATCGACCCGACGCAATCGGACCAGATGGTTCGCGGCGCGATCCCGCTCCCACACGGGATCGGTAAGAGCGTGCGCGTCGCCGTGTTCGCGCAGGGCGACAACGCGGCAAAAGCGAAGGCCGCGGGCGCGGACATCGTCGGCGCGGCCGACCTCGTCGAGAAGGTGCAGAAGGAAAGCTTCCTCGAGTTCGATGTCGTGCTGGCCGCGCAGGACATGATGGGGCAGGTGTCGCGCCTCGGTAAGGTGCTCGGCCCGCGCGGGCTGATGCCGGCCCCGAAGTCCGGCACCGTGGTGCCCGCGACTGGAGACATCGGGCAGGTGGTCAAGGAGTTCAAGGCCGGCAAGGTCGAGTACCGCTCCGACAAGACGGGGCAGATCCACGCCGGGGTCGGCAAGATGAGTTTCGACGAGCAGAAGCTCGTCGAGAACATCACCGCCTTCGTCGAGCAGGTCCGCTCGGTCAAGCCGTCCGGCGTGAAGGGGAACTTCATCAACGGCGTGGTGCTCTCGGCCACGATGTCGCCGGGCATCCGGCTCGCTCTCTGAAGTGGGCAGTAGACAGTGGGCAGTGGGCGGTCAATAAGCCGCCCGGCCCCGTCGCTGTCTGGACTAGGCTGGTTTTACGGCCCACGCACACTTAACACTGCCCACTACTATGAGCAAGAAGATCAAAGAACTGGAACTGAACGCCCTCCGCAAGACGTTCAAGGACGTGCGCGACTTCGTGCTGCTCGAGCCGCTGAAGCTCGACGCCGCGGCGGACTACACCCTGCGGAAGGGGCTGCGCGACAAGAAGATCCGCGTGAAAATGGTCAAGAACAGTTTCGTGCGGAAGGTGTTCGACGAGAACGGCGTGAAGGTCGATCCGGGCAGCGGCCCGACGCTCCTGTGCTGGGGCGCGGACAGCGTGAAGGAGCTGAGCACCGCGGTGGACGCGATGCTCAAGTTGCTCCGCCCCGACCCGAAGCTGCCGGCCAAGATCAAGGAAAAGACCGCGGTCGCCGACGGCACGCCGGTCACGCTCGAAGTCGGGAAGACGATCCCGACCAAGCGCGAGGCCATCGGCGACGTGCTGTCCGCGATTCTGGGACCGGGGGCGATGCTGGCCGCGGCGCTGACCGGTCCCGCCACGCAACTGGCCGGGATCGTCAAGGCCATCGAAGACAAGAAGACCGAGGGCGCGCCGCCCGCCGCGTAACCGAACGAACTTCCGGTGCGGGCGTTTTTGCTCGCCCCGCGAACTCGACGGGCCGACCGCCTGTCATACAACGATCAGCTATTACGCTCCTAGTCGGGCTGCTTCACCCGGCGCAGACTTCCCAAAAGGAACTTACCCATGCCTTCCGTTGCAGAACTGGGCGACGCCCTCGCCGGCCTGACCCTCGTGCAGGCCGTCGAACTGAAGAACTACCTCAAGGACAAGCACGGCATCGAGCCCGCCGCGGGTGGCGTCGCAGTCGTCGCGCCGCAGGGCGGTGGTGGCGCGGCCCCGGCCGCGGCTGCCGCCGAAGTGACCGAGTTCAACGTGATCCTCGACAGCTTCACCGACAAGGTGAAGACGATCAAGGTGGTCCGCGAGATCACCGGGCAGGGCCTCAGCGAGGCGAAGGCCACCGTCGAAGGCGCGCCGAAGGCGATCAAGGAAAACGTGGACAAGAAGACGGCCGAGGACGTCAAGAAGAAGCTGGAAGAGTCCGGCGCGAAGGTCACGATC
Source organism: Planctomycetota bacterium (assembly GCA_016872595.1). Taxonomy (GTDB): domain Bacteria; phylum Planctomycetota; class Planctomycetia; order Gemmatales; family Gemmataceae; genus Gemmata. The sequence goes on along the minus strand of VGZJ01000066.1, from coordinate 16,762 downwards.
AAGCCGGCCGGCTAATCGGGTTGTGCGTCTCGCACGGGGCCTCGCGGTTGTTTCGGCCGGGGGGCTTTGGGCGCGTTGCAAAAAAATGCCCGGACGGGGTGACTTTTGCGCCCCGTCCGGGTATGATTGTCGTGTGGCGGGTTTCCGCCGCGCCCCGTTACGACCCAACCGCACCTGTACACTCGGTTCCCCGTCGCGCGCGGATTGCGTAGGCGGGGTGAGTGTTCGGGGGCGATTCCGCGTAGCCAGTGGTGACAATGTACGCAACCCACTCGCTCGGATGTGTCGTACCTCTTCGATCCTACACCATGCAGACTCCCGTTGGCCCCCCTCCCGTGAACCGCGCGGCCCGCGCGCCGGTCTGGGTGGGTAGGGTCGTGTTTTCGTTGTGCCGATCCGGGGCGCGCCCGCCGCGCGGCCCGGCCGTCATTGCCACTATCCAATAACGTCCGCCGCCCGCTCACGCAAGGCCCGTTGCCATCCGGGGCAACGGTTGCCGTGCGTCGCGTCATCGTTCACCCTCGGTAGGAGCGCGCCGATGCCAATTACGGCCGAACGCATAATCACCCCGACGGAAACCCGCAACTTCGGTCGCTTCGGCGACGCGGTGGACGTCCCCGACCTGACCGACGTGCAGACCCGGTCCTACGACCGCTTCCTGCAACTCGACGTCGCCTTCGACAAGCGCACCGCCAGCGGGCTGGAGGGCGTGCTCCAAGAAATCTTCCCCATCGAGAGCTACGACAAGCGCATCAGCCTCGAGTACGTCCGGTACGAGTTGGGCAAGCCCCGCTACGACCCGGACGAGTGCCGCCAGTTGCGCCTCACCTACGGCCGCCCGTTCCGCGTCTGGCTGCGCCTCAAGAAGACCGAGGGCGAGCCGGTGCAGGAAGAGGTCTATTTGGGCGACATGCCCATTATGATCGGCGGCGGCGAGTTCATTATTAACGGGGCCGAGCGCGTCGTCGTGTCGCAGCTCCACCGCAGCCCCGGCGTCGACTTCGTCGTCACCCGCGAGGCCGACAAGGACCTGCACTCGTGCCGCATCATCCCCGAGCGCGGCTCGTGGATCGAGATCAACGCCACCAAGAAGGACACCCTCGGCGTCCGCATCGACCAGAGCGGCAAGTTCAGCGCGATCACCCTGCTCCGCGCGATGGACCCGCGGTACGGCAGCACCGCCAACATCCTCAACGAGTTCTTCGAGACCGAGAAGGTCAAGCTGAAGGCGAAAGACGCGCGCGCCAAGCTGGTGGGCGACCCCGAAACGAACGTGATGCCGATGTACGCGGCCGACGACGTGATCGACCCGGAAACGGGCGAGGTGTACCTCGACGCGGGCAAGCCGTTCACCGCGGAGAAGGTCGATAAGGCGATGGCCTCGATGCTTTCCGAGGTCCGGGCCATCGCGTTCCCCAAGGACCCGATCCTGTTCAACTCGATTCAGGAGGACGTGGGCACCGGCACGCAGGCCGACTCGCACGAGGGCGCGCTCCTCAAGATTTACCAGCGGCTCCGGCCGGGCAACCCGCCGCAACTGGAGAAGGCCAAGGAGCTGTTCAAGGAGAAGTTCCAAGACGCCAACCGCTATCGGCTCGGCCGCGTCGGGCGGTTCCGCATCAACCGCAAGTTCGATCAGAACGTGCCCGAAACCGAGATGGCCCTTAGCAGCGTGGACTTTGTCAACTCGATGAAGTACCTGCTCGACCTGCGCTCCGGCAAGGGCCACGTGGACGACATCGACCACCTCGGCAACCGCCGCCTGCGCACCATCGACGAGTTGGCCGCGGACGAGCTGCGCAAGGGGTTCCTGAAGCTGCGCCGCACCGTGCAGGAGCGCATGGCGATCCGCGACCAGCAGGACATGAGCCCGCGGTCGCTCATCAACCCGAAGAGCGTGAGCGCGGCCATCGAGTACTTCTTCGGCCGTAGCGAGCTGTCGCAGGTTGTTGACCAGACGAACCCGCTCGCGCAGCTCACGCACGAGCGCCGGCTGTCGGCCCTCGGGCCGGGCGGGTTGAACCGCAAGCGCGCGGGGTTCGAGGTGCGCGACGTCCACATCTCGCACTACGGGCGCATCTGCCCCATCGAGACCCCGGAAGGGACGAACATCGGCCTCATCTCGTCGCTCAGCATCTACGCCGAGATCGACGACTACGGGTTCCTCACCACGCCGTACAAGAAGGTGAAGAACAAGAAGCTGACGGACGAGGTGGTGAAGCGCCGGGCCGACGAGGAGTCGACGGCGGTGCTGGCCCCGGCCGACACGCCCACCGAGGGCGACAAGATCACCGTGGAGCGTGTCAGCGGGCGGCAGAGCGGCGACCTGATGATGATCCCGGCCGAGAAGGTCGAGTACATCGACGTTTCGCCGAAGCAGATGGTCGGGGTGTCCGCGGGCCTGATCCCGTTCCTCGAGCACGACGACGCGAACCGCGCGCTCATGGGATCGAACATGCAGCGCCAAGCGGTGCCGCTGCTGATCCCGGAACCGCCGCTTGTGTCCACCGGCCTCGAGATCGAAGTGGCCCGGCACTCCGGTATGCTCGTGAAGGCCCAAGAGGACGGGCACGTCGTGTACGTGGACGCCGAGCGCATCAAGATCGAGGAGAAGGACAAGATCGTCCGCGAGTACGTGCTGCGCAAGAACCACGGACTCAACGAGCGCACCTGCCTGAACCAGAAGCCCGTCGTGCCGATGGGCAAGAAGGTGAAGCGGGGCGACGTGATCGCCGACGGCGCGGCCACGAAGAACGGCGAGCTTGCGCTCGGGCGGAACGTGCTGGTCGCGTTCATGTCGTGGGAGGGGTACAACTTCGAGGACGCCATCATCATCAGCGAGCGACTGGTGAAGAACGACACGTACACCAGCATCCACATCGAAGAGTTCGACATCGAAATCCGGGAGACGAAGCTGGGCAAGGAGGAGTTCACCCGCGACATCCCGAACGTTAGCCCGAAGGCCCTCGCGAACCTCGACGAGCACGGCGTGGTCCAGATCGGGACGTACGTGCGCCCCGGCGACATCCTCGTGGGCAAGGTGTCGCCCAAGTCGCGCTCGGAACTGACGCCGGAAGAGAAGCTGCTGCACGCCATCTTCGGGCGCGCCGGCGAGGACGTGAAGAACGACTCGCTCGAAGTGCAGTCGGGCACGGAAGGGATCGTGATCGCGGCCCACCGGTTCAGCCGCCGCGCGCACATGACCGAGGACGAGAAGAAGCAAATCGACAAGGACCGCAAGGGCATCGAGACGACGTACAACACGCGCATCGCGGAGCAGTTCCGCGAGTTCATCAAGGCGCTGGAAGACGTGCTCGACAAGAAGGAGCTGAAGGACCCTAACACGGGCAAGCAGCTCGGCTCGGAGAAGGACGACAAGACCGTCGCGGAGCAGGCCAAGGGGTTCAAGTTGGAGAACTTGGACATCCGCAGCCCGGACAGCGCGAAGAAGGCCGGCAAGATCCACCACCGGCACTGGGAGCGCATCCAGTTCTTAATCGACGAGCAGGAGCGCAAGCTGAACTCGCTGAACCGCGGCGACGAACTGCCGAACGGCGTGCAGCAGATGGTGAAGGTGTACGTCGCCACGAAGCGCGTCATCAGCGTGGGCGACAAGATGGCCGGGCGGCACGGGAACAAGGGCGTCATCAGCAAGGTGCTGCCCGAAGAGGACATGCCGTACCTGAAGGACGGCACCCCGGTGGACATCCTGCTGAACCCGCTGGGCGTGCCGAGCCGCATGAACGTGGGCCAGATTCTGGAGACGCACTTGGGCTACGCCGCGGCGAAGCTCAAGTTCAAGGCTATCACCCCGGTGTTCGACGGGGCGACCGAGGAAGAGATCCGCGACGCGCTCGACGAGGCCGGCATCCCGGACACGGGCAAGAGTGTGCTGTACGACGGGCGCACCGGCGAGGCGTTCGACCAGCCGGTCACGGTGGGCTACATCTACATGCTGAAGTTGCACCACCTCGTGGACGACAAGGTCCACGCGCGGGCGACCGGGCCGTACTCGCTCATCACCCAGCAGCCGCTGGGCGGCAAGGCCCGCTTCGGCGGCCAGCGGTTCGGCGAAATGGAAGTGTGGGCGCTCGAGGCGTACGGCGCGGCCTACATCCTTCAGGAGTTGCTCACGGTGAAGTCGGACGACGTCGAGGGCCGGACCAAGATCTACGAGAGCATGGTGAAGGGCGAGAACACGCTGGAGGCCGGCACCCCGGCGAGCTTCGACGTGCTCACCCACGAGATCCGCGGCCTCGGCCTGAACATGTGCTTGGAGAAGAAGCGGGTCTGAGATTGATGAGTTGTGATTTCAGATTTCAGATTGAAGTCACTCGCGCCCCGGACAGTTCATCGCCTCCGGGGTTGCGGCGCGAAAACCACCGGCGTGCTGTTCAATCGTCAATCAAAAATCTGCAATCGACAATACCGAGGTGAACCATGTCCACGACCGCCGCCAACAACGACAAGAACGCCGACGCGGGCGCGGAAGGCACCAGCTACGAGCGCATTAACGACTTCGGCGCGGTGCGCATCTCGCTCGCCAGCCCGCAGGACATCCGCTCGTGGAGCCACGGCGAGGTGAAGAAGCCGGAGACGATCAACTACCGCACGTACCGGCCCGAAAAGGACGGCCTGTTCTGCGAGAAGATCTTCGGGCCGGAAAAGGACTGGGAGTGCTCCTGCGGCAAGTACCGCGGGATGAAGTACAAGGGCATGATCTGCGACCGCTGCGGCGTGAAGGTCACGCACTCGCGCGTGCGCCGCAAGCGCATGGGGCACATCGAACTGGCCGCGCCCGTCGTCCACATCTGGTTCTTCAAGGCGATGCCGTCGCGCCTCGGCACGCTGTTGGACATGAAGACCACGAACCTCGAAAAGATCATCTACTTCCAAGATTACGTCGTCGTGGACCCGATGGCGCTCGGCGAGGGCGACAAGCCGATTCTGAAAGAGCGCCAACTGCTCAACGAGGAAGAGTTCAAGCACTACCGCACCGAGTACGGCGACGCGTTCGAAGTGGACATGGGCGCGGAGGCCATCAAGAAGCTCCTCGACCGGCTCGACCTCGTCAAACTCTCGAAGGACCTGCGCGACCGGCTCGAGAAGGAGACGGCGCGCGGCGAGAAGAAGTCCAAGCAGCGCGAGAAGGAACTGGTGAAGCGGTTGAAGACCGTCGAGGCGCTCTGCGTCAGCTCCAACCAGTGCGCGTGGATGGTGCTGGAGTGCATCCCGGTGATCCCGCCGGACCTGCGGCCCCTCGTGCTGCTCGACAGCGGCAACTTCGCCACGAGCGACCTGAACGACCTGTACCGCCGCATCATCAACCGCAACAACCGGCTCAAGAAGCTGGTGGACCTGAACGCGCCCGAGGTCATCATCCGCAACGAGAAGCGGATGCTCCAGCAGAGCGTGGACGCGCTGTTCGACAACAACCGGTGCAAGCGCCCGGTGCTGGGTTCCTCGAACCGGCCGCTGAAGTCGCTGACCGACATGATCAAGGGCAAGCAGGGCCGGTTCCGCGAGAACCTGCTCGGCAAGCGCGTCGACTACTCCGCGCGCTCGGTCATCGTCGTCGGCCCGGAACTGAAGTTGCACCAGTGCGGCCTGCCGAAGAAGATCGCGCTCGAACTGTTCCAGCCGTTCATTATCCGCCGGCTCAAGGAGCTGAACCACGCGGACACGATCAAGAGCGCCAAGAAGATGCTGGAGCGCAAGGACGACGTGGTGTGGGACATCCTCGAAGAGGTGACGAAGACGCACCCGGTGCTGCTGAACCGGGCCCCGACGCTGCACCGCATGGGCATTCAGGCGTTCGAGCCGGTGCTGATCGAGGGCAACGCGATCCGCATCCACCCGCTGGTGTGTAAGGGCTTCAACGCCGACTTCGACGGCGACCAGATGGCCGTCCACCTGCCGCTCTCCATCGAGGCACAGGTGGAGGCGACCGTGCTGATGATGAGCACGAACAACATCTTCAGCCCGGCCAACGGGAACCCGATCATCACGCCGTCGCAGGACATCGTGATGGGGTGCTACTACCTGACCGCGGCCCGCGGGGGCGAGGACGAGGCGGTCGAGGCCGGCGACGGGATGGTGTTCCACAGCCCGGCCGAACTGTTCCGCGCCCACGCCGAAGGGAAACTGGGCTACCACGCGAAGGTGCGCGTGCGCATGCCCGTGGGCAAGAAGGTGATCAGCGAGGTGCGCGACGAGAAGGGCAACGCCAAGCCCGAAGAGTTGCCCCGCGCGAAGGGCAAGACGCTGGTACGCACCACCGTGGGCCGGGTGATCTTCAACGACAACCTGCACCCGGACATGGACTACTACGACCTCGCGCTGTCGAGCAAGTACCTGAGCCGCATCATCGCCGACTGCTACCAGCGCCTCGGCCGGCGCGAGACCATCGCGCTGTTGGACCGCATGAAGGAGACGGGGTTCCGCCACGCCACCCGCAGCGGCCTCTCGTTCGCCGCGAGTGACCTGCGCACCCCGGAGAACAAGGAGGGGGTGCTCAAGGAGAAGGACAAGGACGTCGAGAAGGTGCGCAAGCTCTGGGAGCGCGGCCACATCACCGAGACCGAGCGGTACAACAAGGTGATCGACACGTGGATGGAGGCCCGCGACCAGATCACCAAGAAGATGATGACGGACCTGCAGAACGACCGCCGCACCGATCAAGTGACGGGCAAGATGGTGCCGTACCTGAACCCGATCTACCTGATGGCCCACTCCGGGGCGCGCGGCGGCATCGAGCAGATCCGCCAACTCGCCGGCATGCGCGGCCTGATGGCGAAGCCGAGCGGGGCCATCATCGAGACGCCCATCAAGTCGAACTTCCGCGAGGGCCTGACGGTACTGGAGTACTTCTCCAGCACGCACGGCGCGCGCAAGGGGTTGGCCGATACCGCGCTCAAGACCGCGGACAGCGGGTACCTGACCCGTAAACTCGCGGACGTGGCCCAGAACGTCGTCATCACCATGCATGACTGCGGCACCACGCAGGGCATCAGCAAGGGCGTGATGTACAAGGGCGACGAGGTGGACCGCCCGCTCTCGGACGCGATCCGCGGGCGCGTGAGCCGCAACACCATCGCCCACCCGACCACCGGCGCGGTGCTGTTGGCCGAAAACGAGATGATCACGCCGGCTAAGGCCAAGGAACTGGACAAGCTGGGCATCGACAAGATCACCGTGCGCAGCCCGATGACGTGCCAAGCCCCGCTCGGCATCTGCCGGCTGTGCTACGGCATGGACCTCGCTACCGGGTCCATCGTCGAAGACGGCATGGCCGTGGGCATCATCGCGGCCCAGAGCATCGGCGAGCCGGGTACTCAGCTCACCATGCGCACGTTCCACATCGGCGGCGTCGCCAGCAAGGGCGCGGCCGTGGACAGCGAGCACAAGGCCAAGAAGGGCGGGTACGTGCAGTTCGAGCGCGTCACCATCGTGACCAACGAGAACGGCCACAAGATCGCGCTCGCGCCGCGCGCCGGTGAGGTCACGATTGCCCGCGAGAAGGACGGCCCCGTGACCGAGCGGTACGGCGTGCCGCACGGGGCCGAGGTGCTCGTCGCCCCCGGCGGCAAGGTCGAGGCCGGGATGCCCCTCGTGAAGTGGGACCCGCACTCGGTGCCGCTGCTGGCCGAGGAAGCCGGCGTCGTGAAGTACAAGGACCTGAAGGAGGGCGTGACCGTCCGCAAGGAACTCGACAAGACCACCGGCGTCGAGCGGTTCACCATCATGGAGCACAAGGGGGACATGCACCCCCAGATCATCGTGATGGGCGAGAAGGGCAAGGAAGACAAGGTCTACTACATCCACGAGCGCGCGAACCTGATGGTCGCGGACAAGCAGAAGGTGAGCGCCGGCACGCTGCTCGCGAAGACCCCGCGCGAGGTGTCGCAGACGCAGGACATCACCGGCGGCCTGCCGCGCGTCACCGAGCTGTTCGAGGCGCGCCGGCCGCGCAGCCCCGCGGTCATGGCCGAGGTCGCGGGGCGTATCCGCATCGACCCGGTCCGCAAGCGCGGCAAGCGCATCATCGAGGTCATCCGCGAGACCGAGGACGGCAAGGCGCAGGGCGAGGTGCGCGCGCACCAAGTGCCCGCCGGGGCGCACCTGCGCGTTCACCCGAACGAGTACGTGAAGGAGGGCGACGCCCTCGTCCACGGCCCGCTCGTGCCCCACGACATCCTCAAGATTCGCGGCGAACAAGAGGTGCAGGAGTACCTCGTGCGCGAGGTGCAGTCGGTGTACCGCTCCCAGCGCGTGGACATCGACGACAAGCACATCGAGATCATCGTCGCGCAGATGCTCCGCAAAGTGAAGGTGACGCTGACCGGCGATACCCCGCTGCTGCCGGGCGCGATCATGGACAAGTTCGCGTTCAACGAGATGAACCGGCGGTACACCGACGAGTGCGTGAAGGTCGCGAGCAAGGGCGACACCGAACTGACCGAGGGCCGCGTGTACAGCCGCGAGGCCTACGACGAAGAGGTGAACGCGCTGGAAAAGAAGAAGAAGAAGCCGACGTTCACCGTGCCGGAGCCGGCGAGCTGCGAGGTGCAACTGTTGGGCATCACGAAGGCCGCGGTGCAGTCCGATAGCTTCATCAGCGCCGCCAGCTTCCAAGAGACGACCAAGGTGCTGACCGAGGCGGCGCTGGCCAGCAAGGTGGACTACCTCGTCGGCCTCAAGGAGAATGTGATTCTGGGCCACCTGATCCCGGCCGGCACCGGGTTCAAGACCCACCAAGAGGCGCAGGTGAAGATCAACGCCCCGGACGGCGCGCCGGCCCAGCCAGTCGCCGAGACCGCGGGGTAACAGATTAGGCCACTCGCTCCGCGAGTGGTCGCTTCTACAGCCTTAGCAGTCCTCCGGGCCACTCGCGGAGCGAGTGGCCTACTCTTTTTCCAGCTTCTTTAGCACCTCACCCACGCGGTCGTAGAACGCGCGCTCCCACGCCGGGGCCAGCAGGCAGTCGCTGTCCTCTTGCGCGCCGCCGCTGTTGCGCAGTTGCGCCGCGGTGGGCGTGTAGTAGATGTAGCCGTTCGTGTAGCCGGCTACGAACGTCGTCTTCGACGGCGCGGTTTTCTTCACGTTCAGGCCGATCTCGACTGTCAGCTCGCCGGGGAACGTGACCAGTACGAACCCGCCCACGCGCACGCCCACCAGTTCCGCGACCAGCGGCTTGCCGCCCGCGGCGCGGTTCGTGGCCTGATGCTTTTGCAGGAGCGCGAGGTTGGTCTGCACGCGGGTGATGCGCTCCGTCGTGAGCACGTTGTCCATGTATGCCTGCACGTTCCGCCGGTTGGCCTCGTCGAGCTTCAGCAGGTCGTCACGCCCCTGCGCCTTCTCCGTCATGTACAGGTGCGAGTAGTACGACGGGAACTCCTTCGACAGGTTGTACTTGTTCGCCAGTTCGAGGAACGTCTTCAGGTTCAGGCTGGTGCCCTTCAGTGATTTCACCAGCCGCGCCTGCTCCGCGACCAGCGCGTCGATGCGCTCGGAGTGGTCGGCCCGCGGTAGTGCGAGTTTCTCGTTGCGCACCGCGAGCGCCGCGCCGTCGGCGCACTTGATCTTGCGCACCGCTTGCAGCACGCTCAGCCCGAGCATGTTGCCCAGCGGCTCCGCGTGCCGCGGGTGCGAAACGTCCTTGTAGCGCACGGGGTTGATGTCGCCGCCGCAGCCCTGCACGAACAGCGCGACGGTCCCCTCGCTCAGGTTGTTCTCAATCACGCGCGAGGCGAACCCGCTCAGGTCCGCGGTGTTGCCGTCGCCGTTGACGCCCATGATCGGGTGGCACGCGAAGGTGTACACGACGGCGAGGGTGCGCCCGTCGGCGCGGTCGAGGCGCAGCACGCCGATCTGCGGGTCGATTGGCCCGACGCCGACAACCTCGTCGTCCGGGGGGAGCGCGTAGGCGTGGCGCGCGTCGGCCTCCTTGCCGCTCTTCAGCTTCAGTCGCCGGTTCTCGGACACGCGGTCCTCGTGCCCGACGCCGACGCCGACCGTGACCGGCACGAGGTTCGCAGCCGCGGTTTTCACGGCCTCTACGGTCTTCTCGTCCGCGTCGGCGCACACGACGCCGTGGCAGTGGCTCGCGTTCACCACCACACTCTCGGGCGCGATGTCGAGTTCCTTCTGAAGGCGCGCGCGCACCTTGCCGAGGTAGTCGTTGCCGATGTAGCCGATCTCGCCGACCGCGACCGCGTCGAGCGTGACGAGCACGAGCGTGGCCGCGCCGGACTTCACCACGAGCGCCTTCGCGTACAACGGGTCGTTGCGCGGCAGCACCTTGGTGTTGGTGATCTCGACCTTCGCGACGCCGGCGCGCACCCGCGCGACCTTTGCCGGCAGTTCCTTCGGCTGCGGCGCGCCCGCGAGCGGCGCGAGGGTGGGGCGCGGCGCGTCGGCGCATCCCAACAGCACGAGCGCGAACGCAACGACGAGCGACTTTCGCGACATGGCAGCATCCGGGTGTGGGGAAGGGGCATTAGTCGCGCAGCGGTAACTCGCACGCGCGCAGCAGCGTTTCTTGAACGGCGAGGTCGTGCTCCGGTGTGAACGCGAAAGGCTTTTCACAGCGGATCACGCGGGCCATGTCCGCGGCGTCGTCCACGTACCGCGTGTACTTCGGGAACGTCACCTCTTGCGTGCCCTTCTTGTACGCGCCGCGCGCCTGCGCGAGCGAGACGCGCGCCGCCGGGTTGTCCAGCGGTTGGATGTGGAACGTGCCCTCGGTCCCGCACACGACGAGGTGCCGCCGGTCGCCGCCCTCCACCTCGAGCGCGCTCGATTTGACGGTCGCGGTCGCGCGCGGGTAGCTCAACACGGCGAGCATGTTGTCGAGCAGTTTGTCGTCGAGCGCGGCCGAGTGCCGGTTGAACGCGGTCACGTCCTTTGGCCGCCCCAAGACGCCGATCACGAGGTCGAGCACGTGGCACCCCAGCTCGAACATGAGGCCGCCGCGGTACTCCGCCAGTCGCTTGCGCTCGGCCGCGGGCACCACCTTGCTCATCACCGCGTGAACCTCGAACACCTCGCCGAGCCAGCCCTTCGCGAGGAACTCGCGCAGCAGCACGACGGCCGGGTTGTAGCGGTACATGTAGCCCATCTGCACGGTCAACTTCTTCTTCGCGGCGATCTCGAAAACGCGCTTGAGGTGCGGCAGCGACTCGCCCGCGGGCTTGTCGATGTGGACGTGCATGCCGGCACTCACGCACGCCTCGGCGCTGGCGAGCAGGTCGCGCACGCGCGTCTCGACAAGCACCGCTTGCAGGCCGGGCGTTTCGAGCAGTTGGTCGCGCGTGAGCCACTTCAGCCCGCGGTACGGGGCTGCGTCCTCGGCGCGCTTGCGCAGGTCCGCGTCGGGTTCGACGACGCCGACGACCTCGTAATCGACCGACGCGCGGTACGCGGCGAGCTTGCTCGCGTGGGCGTGGCCGACGCCGATCTGCCCGATTTTGATGCGCGGCGCGGCCTTCGGTTCTTGTGCGCCGGCGACGGTCGCGAGCAAGCCGAACTGCGCGAGGGCCGCGCGGCGGGAGAGTGTGTTCATACCGCGACGCTAGCCGGGCGCGCGGGCGGTGTCAAAACCCGATTCCGAGTCGAACCGGAAAAATTGCTACAACCGACATCGGCGCGGCGGGCGGCCTCACTTACCAATGGGGTAAGGAGGCACACATGAACGCAAACGAATGGCCGACCGACGCGACCGCTCTCGCCGTGGTTCGCAACCTCGTGGCCGGTTTAGCAACGGCCCCGAACCAAGCCGCGCTGCTGTTTCTCCGCCCGCTCACCGACTACCTGCGGTGCGAGAACCGCGGCGCGCCACCTGACTTGTGCGACGACGCGGCGACCTGCGCACTGATGGAGCTGATCCTGTCGCCCGCGCGGTACGACCACGCGCGCGGGTTGAGCGTCGAGCGATACCTGAAGATGGCCGCGCGGCGCGACTTTCAGAACCTGTTGGAGCAAGTGCGCCGCCGGGCGGCGCGGGCGGTTTCGCTCGACTCTGTCGATTTCGTCCCGCCGGCGCGGAACGAGAAGTGCGACACGGAATCGCCGTGGGCCGATCCGCGGCTCGCGGCCGAGATCGCCGCGTTCGACCACGACGACCGCATCGTCTTCGATTTGATGTGCGCCGGCGTGAGCGACACCGAGGCGTGTGCGGTCGCACTCGGGTTGACGGAAACCGGGGCCGCGCGCGTCGCCGTCGTGAAGCGCCGCAAGGACAAGGTGAAAGCGCGCCTCAAGCGCGCCGTGGAGATGAGCCATGTCTGATTCGTTGTTCGCCAAGTTCGCGGATCGTGCGTCCGGTGAGGCCTTCTTCCTAGGCCACCTGCTCGCGGCGTTCGCGGCGCGCGAGAACTTCGACGTCACGGCCCTTGCCGCGCGCCTTGGTTGCACCGCCGAGGTGCTGGTCCAAGTACGCACGTGCCGCGCGCCGCGCACCGACACCGCCGCCAACTTCCGCGCCGACGTGACCGCGGTGGCGCGCGCGTTCGGGCTGAACGCCGCAGTCCTCGCGGAGATGGCGAAGAGCGTGCCCGGCCCGGTGCCGCGCGCGCCGGCCGCGCCCGACCTCGAACCCGCGCCCGCGGTGCTGGCCGCCCGCGACCGGGCCGAACCGCAGTGACCGCGCGCCCGCCCGTATGGGTCCACGAACTCGCCGCCGGCTTCTGGGTCGACGTGGGCGAGCCGCCGCCGTTCCCGCGCGACCTGCGCGCGGCGTGTGCGTTCGTTCCCGATCTTCACATCGTCGAGGTTCCCGACCTGACGACCGCGCGCGCCGCGGAAGCGTTCACCAAGTTCAACGTGCCCTTCGCGCCGGCGCGCGCCGCCCGCGCCTTCCACGGGTGCTTCGGCGCGAGTCACGGGGTGGGTGTCATCCTATTCGATCCCACCGACCCCGCGGACGAACGGCGCTTCACCCTCGCGCACGAACTCGCCCACTTCCTGCGCGACTTTCGCGCGCCGCGTGCCCGTGTGATCAAGCGCCTCGGCACGTCGATTCTGCCCGTGCTGAACGGCGCGCGCCCCGCCACCCCAGACGAGCGTTTGTCCGGGGCGCTACGCGGCGTGGCGCTCGGCGCGAAAGCGCGCTACCTCGCGCGCGACGGCTGGGGCCGCGTGACCGATGAGGACGCACGCGACGCCGAAGCCGCCGCCGACCGCCTCGCCTACGAACTGATGGCACCCTACGACGCGGTGAACCCGGACTCGTTCCCGTCGCGCGCCGCGCTTGTGGCGCAGTTGATTTCCGCCTACGGCCTGCCCGCGCCGGCCGCGGCCGGGTACGCCGCACTTTTGGGCTTCTGAGCGTCTCGCGCAAAAGATCGTTCCCGCGTCCGCGAAGAAGTGGGAGAATCGCGTCGAACTTCCGGCCCCGTGCCGGAACGGTTGTCGGAGGTCGCTCATGTCCACCGCCGCGCCGCCCGTTCCCGAACTGCCCGTCTCGCGCCCCAGCGGCGCGACCGCCGACGCTTTTCACGCTTCGTTCAACGAACCGCTCGAAAAGGTCCTCGACCTGCGGACGTGGCACGAGGGCGCAGATCAGACCGTCGAATACGCCCGGATCGCGGACTTCGTGGCACGTGCCGCGGCGACCGAGACGGTGTACGAGGCACGCGTTCGGGCGCACGTGGTCGAGAAGCTCCACAAGTTCAAGGGTGCGCCACCCGAGGCCGGGTACTGGCCCGTTCCGCTCGACGAGATCAAGGCCACGCACGCCGGCCTCTTGTTCAACGGCGCGACCGACTGCTGCGACGGGACCGTTGAGGAACACGACACGCTCGCACTGACCGTGTACCAGATCGGCGTAGCGCTCGTCTCGTATGGCGGGAACCGCGGTACGTGGAGCCAGCGCCTGTTCCGGCGCGACTTGTCACAAGGGCGCGGCGACCCGGTCGAAGACACAATCGCACTGCTCGAGGCGCGCGAGCGCCGCAGCGGTCTGAACCAACCGGACCGTCGCGACGGGCTTTCGGAACTAGCCAAGCGTGCGGTGATGAGTTACGCGGAAATGGCCGTGCTGACCGACCACTCGACCGCGAGTTGGAGGCTCGGTCACGGCAGCCCGGCCCCGTACCAGTTGCTCAGCGGGGCGGGGAACCCGGACATGATGATCCGCTCGGTGCGCCTCATACGGAAGCTCATCTGCGAGCGCAAGCGGTTTGTATTCGTCGCGAGCGAACCCGGCGACCGCGCGTACCTCACCATCGGGCAGGCCCTGCGCCCGTGTGAGTACGCCATCATCGGCACCCTCGAGCACCGGATTGACCGCTTCATGGGCGACCTCCGGTTTTACGGGCGCGTGACCGTGGACGATACGTGGGACGAGAAGTCTATGTCGCCCGACCAGTGGATCGAGCGGTTCCGCGACGACGTCGCGCCGCACGTACTCGTCGGAGTGTACCGCGCATCGCCCCTCGCGCCGCCACAGATGTTCTACGCGCACCGCGAGCACGTCCACACGGCCGCGCGGATCGCGCTCGCCGATAGCGTGCTGCTCGCGGACCGCGGGTTCCCGGCCCTGATCGACCTCGCGGATCGTACCTGCGCCGCGGTGTACGGTGGGGGCACGCTGCGCGACATCGCCAACACCGCGTACGCACGCGCCGGGGCCGGGCTGCGCTACGGCACCGAGCGCCAGAACCGCCCGGAGTAAGAGCCACATCACAGGAGCCTTCCCATGTCCGAATCGAACGGCACAGTCTCCGTGCGCCAACAACTCGCAGAGGACATCAAGCTCGCGAAGGGGCCGAAGTTGCCGCACCCGGACGACGTCGATTCGGTCGGCGTCACGATGTTCGACGCGCCCGGCAGCAGCGACCTCACCGTGACCGTGTTGCTCGGGCGCGAGTTCCTGCAGCTCGCGCCGGCGCAATCGCTCGTGCGCATCAAGAGCCGCAAGGACGAGCGCAGCTACCTCGGCGTCGTGAGCGCCGGGCCGTTCGCGGAACCGGACGGCATCCGCGCGGATTCGGACATCCTAAAGGCCGTCGCCACGCACCGCGGCGACTACCTGCCGCCGTTCCACGGGCGCATTCAGGTCACGCTACTCGGCGAAGAAACCGAGCAGGGGGAGCTGGTGCCGCCGCGCCTGCGGCCGCTGCCGAACAGCCCGGTGTTCGTGCTAAAGGACCACGAGGCCGCCGGCGTACTGAAGTGCGGCGGCGACGTGCGCCTCGGCCTCGCGGTCGGGCACGAGAACGTCGTGATCGGCGCGCCGGCGCTCAGCAAGAGCGTGTTCCCGCGGCACACCGCGATCCTCGGCACCACGGGCGGCGGTAAATCGACGACCGTTTCGGGCCTCGTCGCCAGCGCCCGCGCCGCGGGGATGGCCGTTGTGGTGCTTGATGTAGAAGGCGAGTACACCGCGCTTCACGAGCCGAACCCGAGCCAGACGATGGGCGCGGCGCTGAGTGCTCGGGGTCTGTCGCCGGAGGGCGTGCCCGCCGAGAGGATGACCGTGTACCACCTCGTGAACCGCGACGCCGCGAACCCGCGGCACCCGAACCTCCGGGCGTTCTCGCTCCAGTTCGGCCGGCTCTCGCCCTACGCCGCGAAGGAGATTCTCGACCTCACCGACGCGCAAGAGGAGCGCTTCTTCAAGGCCTACGACATCGCGAAAGACGTGCTCCGCGACCTCGAAATCTTCCCCGCGAAGAACAGCCCGGATCAGGACCGCATCGCGCTGGAGTTGGACGAGTTCGAGCGCGGCTACCCGAAGCTCACGCTCCCGCTGCTCATCGACATCGTGGCCGCTTGCGCCCAGCGCGCGGAACCGAAGGGCGACAAGAAGAAGAAGGTGAAGGGCGAGGAGGAAGTCGAGGACGCGCCGACGTACACGCTGTACTCACAGGAACTAAAACGCGAGGGCGGCGCGGCCGCGCTGACCAAGCGCATGAACGCCGCGAACCCACCGGGTAGCGTGCCGTCGTGGCGCGCGCTGCAAGGGCGACTCTCGCGCCTGAACCGGCTCCGCGTGTTCTACGACGAGACCTCAGAGGGCACGCGCCCCATCACCTACAAGCACCTCATCCGCCCCGGCACGCTCTCGGTCATCGACCTCTCCGACAGCGGCATGAGCGAGCTGAACAGCATCGCCATCGCCGACATCCTGCGCGGCATTCAGGACGCGCAGGACGATGCGTACACGGCCGCGGAAAAGGAGGGGAAGACGCCCACGCCAGTGCTGATCGTGATCGAGGAGGCGCACGAGTTCCTGAGCGAAGAGCGCATCGCGAAAACGCAAGTGCTGTTCGAGCAGATGGCGAAGATCGCGAAGCGCGGCCGGAAGCGCTGGCTCGGCCTGTGCTTCGTGACGCAGCTTCCCGCGCACCTGCCGAAGCAGGTGCTGGGCCTGTGCAACAGCTTCGTGCTGCACAAGCTCCGCGACCCGCAGGTGGTGCAACTGCTGAAGCGCATGGTCGGCGACATCGACGACGGCCTCTGGACCCGCCTGCCCAACTTGGCCGCGGGTCAAGCCGTGGTGAGCTTCCCGCACTTCGCGCGCCCGCTGCTGGCGAGCATCGACCCGGCCCGCGCAAAACTGCGCCTCACGGAGTAGCCGCCCATGAAACTGATCCAGACTCTCGTTTCCGGGTTCGGGTTCCGAGACTCGAATCACAACCCCGCGCGGCTCGCGGCGCTCGGCGCGCTTCTCGGCGTCGCGCGCGAACAACGGGCCGATTTGGTGCTGCTGCCGGGCGGGTTCCTAACGGTCGCGCGCGAGGCCGACATGCGCGCCGCG
>VGZJ01000065.1 GCA_016872595.1 Planctomycetota bacterium | reverse complement strand
CCACTGCGCGAGGCGCTCATGAACCACCCGTGGCGGCTCAAGAAAGCCGTCACCTACCTGTTCGATTGGATCGCCACCATGCTCCGCAAGCTCCTGCACCCGCACCCCAAACTCACAACCAACACTGGGTGAACTCTAGGGTTCTGTCGCTTGCTTCGTGCGGGCAGTTCCGGCAGAATAGGGGAGTTGGTGCCCGCGGCCCGGCCGCGGTGCGACTCAGGAGGCGACCCCTCATGTCTGCCGGCCGCCGCGGACTGTTGATGTCGGTCCCGTTCTTCGCGCTCGTGCTGTGGCTGTGCCCGGCGCAGCGCGCCGCCGCGCAACCGGGCGGGCAGCCCCAGCGGTTGCCCGATCCCAACGCCGGCCGCCACTCCATCTGGAAGCGCGACCTCCACTCCGACACCGTTCGCGATCTGCTCGGCAAGTTCGGGAAGGCCGGCGACGCCGACCCGTTCGAGGACCTGCTGCGCAAGATGCTCCGGGACCGCAACCCGGACGTGCCCCCGGAACAGGTGGACGCCGCGGCCAAGCGGTTCATGAACGACAAGGAGTTCCGCGACCGTGTCGTGGACCTCGCGCAGCGCGTCAAGAACCGCGACGGCGCGTTCCCGAAGGACGCGCGCGACTTCAACCGCGACGACCTCGACAAGCTCGTGAAGGTCGCGCCCAAAAACATCGGCAACGGCAACGGCGGTAACGGGGGCGACCCGTTCCAACTGCCGAAGTTCGATCCGATGAACCCGCCCAAGTTCGATCCGATGAACCCGCCCAAGTTCGACCCGATGAACCCGCCCAAGTTCGACCCGATGAACCCGCCCAAGTTCGACCCGATGAACCCGCCCAAGTTGGACCCGCTCCAACCGCCGCCGAAGGTCGATCCGAAGGACGCGCCGAACAACGACGGCAAGCGCCGGTTCGACCCGGACAACCCGCTCGGCCAGCCGAACGACACCCCGGAGAAGATGGCGAAGACGAAGGCGGTCGAGGCCGCGACCGCGCTCTGGGAGAAGAACGTCGGCCCCATCGACGAGTCGCCGGCCGTGCGCCGCGCGCTCATCGACCTGATTAGCGACAACGACATGATGGAGGCCCTCACCGACTCGAAGGGCCGGAACATCTTTGAAATGTTTGAGAACGGCGGCGACGGCGACGGGTTCGGCAAGCTGTTCGAGGGCGGCGAGGGCGGCGGCTGGGAGTGGCCCAAGTTCGAGTTTAATTGGGGCCGCGACCGCGACAACAACTTCGACTTCGGGAACCGGCGCGACCGCGCGCCGGACTGGGGCCGCGACCGCGACACCGCGCCCCGGTCGCGCTCCTCGACCTCGCTCGACGGCCTCGGCACGTTCAGCTTCGGCGGCGCGCAGGTGCCGTGGCTGCTGCTCGTCATCCTGCTCGCGGTGATCGTGGCCGCGGTGGTGTGGTGGAAGTGGAAGGACATCGTGAGGCCGCGGGCGGCGAGGGCCGGCCCCGCCGGGCCGATGCCGTGGCCGCTCGACCCGCGTGACATCAACTCGCGCGAGGACGTGGTCCGCGCGTTCGAGTACCTGAGCGTCTTGATCTGCGGGCCGGGGGCGAAGACGTGGACCCACTCGACCATCGCGGACGAACTGTCGGCGCTGGTGAAGACGCACGGCGCGACCGCGGTGAAGCTGGCGCGGCTGTACGAACTGGCCCGGTACGCGCCGCTCGACGAACCGCTGACCCGCGACGAACTGCTGGAAGCGCGGCGGCTGGTGTGCGACCTCGCGGGGATGGACGCAGCATGAGACGCGCCGCCCGACCGCTCGCGGTCGCCCTGTTCGCCGTCGCGGTCGTCGGACTGCTCTCCGCCCCCGACGCGCGCGCGCAGAACCGCAAGAACAACGACATCGACCCCGCGCCGCAACCGCTGCTGATCCCCGGCGGCGGGACGGAACTGTTCCGCGCGTTCCTCGACCGCGAGGGCGTTCAGCCGGTTCGCGCCAATAACCTGTGGGCCGGCGACGACCTCATCGTGGTGGTGATCGGGAACCCCGCGGGACAGGGGTGGGGGCCGAACCCGCTACAGTGGGCGCGGAACGCGGTCGGCGTGGGCGGTGCGGCGCTCATCGCCACCGAC
Source organism: Planctomycetota bacterium (assembly GCA_016872595.1). Taxonomy (GTDB): domain Bacteria; phylum Planctomycetota; class Planctomycetia; order Gemmatales; family Gemmataceae; genus Gemmata. The sequence continues at coordinate 22,799 of VGZJ01000065.1, read as the reverse complement.
CAAGGCTGCACCCTGTACCAGAACGGCAACGAGTTCAACCCGGTCACGTCGATCAACTGGAACGCGGTCGGGAACCTCTCAACCGACCCCGCAGACTGCTACCAGCCGGGCGACGGGATCCGCCACCACGACACCCCGTTCGCCGTGCCCGTGTCGCCGGACGATCACGTACCCAACGGCGAGAAGCCGGGGCGCGTGTGGGCCGTGTTCCGCGGGCTGACCAAGCTCGCCACCAACCAGCCGGCGTACTTCGTCGAGCCGCGCGAGTTCCGCGGCGAGTACCGCTACCCGCTCGCGCGGCTCCCGAAATCGACGCTCCTCAACGGCTTCCAGCAACTGAACCCGGCCCCGCTGCTCGCCATCGGCGGCGACGGCGAACCGGCGTGGGGCCGCGCCCCGTCCGCGTTCCTCGCGGTCGCCGACTCTAGCGTGTACATCAACCAAATGGTCATGGAGCCGGGCACCGACAACCTCGAATTAACGCTGCGCACCATCGAGTACCTTCAGGGGCCGGACAAGAAGCGGAAGCGGTGCCTGTTCTTCGAGAACGGCCGGGTGATCGAGTCGTTCGACGGCCTGCGCGGGGCGCTAACCAAGCCGCGGCCCCCGATCCCGCCGGACAAGGTGCCGAACATCGGCCCGCTGTTCGGCAAGCACCAAGACAAGCTGGTGAAGTTTCTCGACGAGAAGGCCGACGAGTTGCAGAACCGCGACTTCGTCCACAACGCCTTCGTCGGGCCGAAGAACTCGACGCGCGAGCGCCGCAACTTCGCCGACTGGATGGACGTGGCGTGCGTACTGCTGGCGATCGTGACGTGCTCGTTCCTGCTGCGCCGCAGTTGGAACGCGCGGCAGCCGCTGGACGTGCCGCCCCCGCCGAACACCGGGGCCGGGGCCGCCAGCACCGGCCCGCCGGGGGTGTTCGACCGCCGGCAGAAGGAACTGGTGCGGCGCAACAACCTGTACGAGCCGGTGCGGAACCTGATGCGCGAGTTCTTCGACGGGGCCGGTGCGCCGCCCAACCCCGGCCCGAAGATCCCGAAGATCAGTATCGACCGCTCGATCCGCAAACCGGACTCGCTGCGCCAAGCGATCCGCGACATGTGGCGCATCGCCTACGGCCCGCCGATGGCGATCAGCGCCCAGCGCTGGTTCGAACTGGAACCGTACTTCGAGCGCCTGCGCCGCGCGCACGCCGACGGCAAGTGGCGGTTCCAGACCGCGGCCGCTGCGGTGGCCTAGTCGCGGGGTGGGACAAGCCTTTGCGCCGTCCCACCCTGCCTTTGAGCGAAGAAGCTGGGACGGCCCAGAGCCTTGTCCCACCCTACGAGAACGACAAGAACTCCGACACGACCGACACCGACGGGAGCACGGCATGAGTTTGGCTTCGTCCTCGACCCCCGGCGCGCCGGCCGCGCCCGCCGACCCGCGCGCCGCCGCCCACGAACTCGCCCAGCAAGCGAAGCAACTCAGCCAGAAGGTCACGGCCGAAGTCGCCCGCGTCGTGGTCGGCGCGGAAGACGTGACCCGGCAGTTGCTCATCGCGCTCTTGGCCGGCGGCCACGTCCTTTTGGAAGGCGTGCCGGGCGTCGCCAAGACCACCCTCTCGAAGGTGTTCTCGCGGCTGCTGGGGTGCCAGTACCAGCGCGTCCAGTTCACCCCGGACCTGCTCCCCTCGGACGTGACCGGCACGTCGATCTTCGACCGCAACAAGAACGACTTCGTGCTCCGCAAGGGGCCGATCTTCACGCAGGTGCTGCTCGCGGACGAGATCAACCGCGCGCCCGCGAAGACACAGTCGGCGCTCCTCGAGGCCATGCAAGAGTACCAAGTGACGGTGGACGGCGTCTCGATGCCGCTGGAACTGCCGTTCCTCGTGCTCGCGACCCAGAACCCGGTCGAGCAGGAGGGCGTGTACCGGCTGCCGGAGGCGCAGCTCGACCGCTTCCTGTTGCGCGTCGAAATGGGCTACCCCGGCTTCAAGCACGAGGTGAACCTGCTGAAGCTGTACAGCAAGCCGGTGCCGGAAGTGAACACGATGTTCACCCCGGCGACGATCATCGACCTGCAGCGGAAACTGCCGGGCGTGTACGGCGCGGAGTCGCTGTTCGAGTACATCTGCAACCTCGCGGCCGAGAGCCGGCAGCACCCGGACGTGGCACTGGGGGCCAGCCCGCGCGCGGCGCTGAACCTGCTCCGCTGCGCCCGCGCCCGCGCCGTGCTAGAGGGGCGGCACTTCTTCACCCACGAAGACGTTCAGGCCATCGCCTTCGGCGTACTGGGCCACCGGCTCATCCTGCGCCCGGAGGCCGAGATCGAGGGGAAGAGGGTCGCCGACATCGTGCGCGAGATCCTCGACGCCGTCCCGGTGCTCGAAACAGTGTGAAGTAGGCCGTGGGCCGTGGGCAGTGGAAGACTGCCTCGCCGCGCCCTGCTTCTCGTGTCTGCTCACCGTCCACTGCCCACGGCCCACTGACCACTTATGTTGACCCCGCGCGGCTGGTGGTTCCTGATCGTCGTGATGTTCGTCCTCGTTCTGGGGGCGTTCGCGGTCCCGACGTATACCACGGTCCCGGCGATCCTCGCGGTCACGCTGTTCGCGTGGTTCGTGTACGAGTGGTTCCAGTTCCACGTCCGCTCGAACGCGGCGGTGTCGCGCCTGCGGGTGCGCCGCTGGGTGCTTCAGGGCGGGCGCACCACGCCCATGCTGTGGGCCAACGTGCCGTTCGACGTGCGCGTGCGCGTGCGGCACGACGGCCTCGTGACCATCGGGTACGCGGTGATCGAGGACCGGCTCCCCTCCGGGGCCGACCTGATCGAGGGCGAAACCGACGAAACGACCGCCATCGCGTCCGGCGAGCCGGTGGACGTGACGTACACGCTCAAGTGCCCCGCGCCCGGGGTGCTGCGGTTCGAGGGCGTGAAGGTGCGCGTCGCGGACCTGCACGGGTTCTTCTACCGGCGCGTGTTCCTGCGCGACCCGGTCGAGTTCCTGATCCTCCCGCCGCTGGTGCCCGAGGAGGGCCGGCAGCGCGCCGACAAGCGGTTCAACATGCTCCCGCCGCCGGGCATCCACCGGCTCCGCAAGCCCGGCTCCGGCGACGAACTGCACGACCTGCGCGACTACCAGCCCGGCGACCCGCCCAAGATGATCGCGTGGAAGACCTCGGCGCGCAAGGACAAGCTCATCACGAAGGAGTACGAGACCGACGTGCCGGTGCGGTGCGTGCTGTTTCTCGACACGTGCGACGGGGTGCGCCTCGGCCCGCCGGGGAACACGCTCCTGACGCGCCTCGCCGGGGTCGCCGCGGTCGTCGCGCAGGCGTCGGCCACCAACCGCGACCTCGTCGGCCTGACCACGTTCGACGACAAGACCGCGACCGCGATCCGCCCCGGGCGCACCCAGACCCATATGATCGGCGTGCTCCGCAAGCTCGCGGAGGTGGCCGCGCTGCAACCGGGCACGAAGGGCGTGCCCATCGACCACCTGACGCGCCGCGCGTACCCGCTGGCGCACGAACTGTACCCGGAGGTGATGGACCGGAAGACGAACACCATGCCGCTCGGCCGGCTCTGGCTCCCGTTGCTCGACAAGTGGTGGGGCTGGCTGATCCTGATCGTCCTGCTGACGCCGCCGGCGCTGGTAGCGTACAAGCTCGCCACCGTCATCAACTCGGACCTGCCGCGGCTGCCGGGGCCGATCAACCGGATGGTCGTGGACTGGATGGCGAACACGTTCAACTTCGCGGCCCGGTTCACGATGCGGGCGTTCGCCGGCGCGCCGTGGCCGCTGCGCCTCGTCGTCGGGGTGATCGTGTGGCAGTGCGCGCTGCTGTTCCCCACCGTACTCGCGGGACTGTTCTGGTTCGTCTACGGGTTCCGCGGGTGGTTCGGGTCGAAGGCCGGGGATCTACGGCGGCGCAAGCAACTCGCCACCCTGTTCGGCCTCCAAGACGGGACCGGGCCGGACGGGATCGAGCGCTACGTCCACGACGACGACGCCTACGCCGACCGCGTGGCCGCGTTCCTCCAGCACCACCAACTGCGGTGCCCGGTGCCGCTGTACGACGACCTCGGCCGGTACCGGTTCCGGTGCGCGCGCAAGGCCGACGTGCTGGCGTACGAGATCATGCGCGCCGTGTCCCGCGCGCGCGACAACGAACTGTACGTGATCCTCGCGGACCTGTCCGAACTCGGGACCGACCTCGAACCGCTGGTTCGCGCGTGCCGCGTGGCCCGGGCCCGGCGGCACCACGTCATGGTGATCGTCCCGTGGCCCGCGGACGTCGACTCGCCGGACGACACCCGCGCGGCCGACGACGACGAGCCGCGGAAGAAGAAAAAGAAACACCCGGACGACATGAGCGCCGAGGGGCGGCACAAGCGGATCAGCGCGATCGTGTTCGACAACCTGACGCGCCAGTACCACGAGACGTTCCGGGCGATGCGCCGGGAACTGACCGGGGTGGGCGCGACCGTGATGCGAGTGGACGACGGGGACCCGGTCCGGCTCGTGCTGGACCGGCTCGACCGGCTCCGCGGGATGAGGAGCCGCCGATGAGCGCGCGCCGCCGCGACGACGACGAGGACGACGACCGCGCCGCCGCGCGCGACGGGCCGCCCGACCACCGCGGGCCGCTGTCGCAGCGCGACGCGTTCGACATGTTCCTCCGCGACCGCGCCGTGCGCCCGTTCCTGTTCGGCGCGCTCGGCGGGCTGGCGATGATGTTCCTCGTGCTGTTCTTGGGCGGGAGCGACATCGGCGCGGTCGCGGTCGCCCTGTTCGGGCTGGCGACGGTGGCCCTGCGGTGGACCGCGGCCCCGCCGTTCCTCGTCCTGTTCCTCCTCTGGTTCTCGATCTTTCCGCTCGGCCTCCCGGACCCGGACGGGTTGTACAGCAACCCGTTCGAGGTGCGCGAGACGCACTTCCGCGTCACCGACGTGGTGCTCGTGCTGGCAGCGCTCGTGTACCTGCGGTGCCAGTACCGGCTGTTCGGGCTGGTGCAACAGGCGATGCCGTTCGAGAACGTGTTCCGGCGCAAGGGCGACGCCCCGCTGCGCCGCCCGACGAGCCACGTCGAACCGACCGAGATCGCGTGGCTGCTGGCCGTGGCCTTCGCGCTGGTGGTCGTGGGTCAGTTCCTGTGGTGGCTGGTGAACGCGCTGGACTTCGTGCCGACCGACGACGAGTTCCCGGTGCGCTGGGCCGACCCGACCTCGCTGGCCCGGTACCGGCGCGGGGCCCGCGAGCCGGGCGAGCACACCGCGGGCGCGAGCCGGTTCTTCGTCATGGTCGGCGCGCTGTTCTTCGGGTTCCTGCTGGTGCGCCTCGTGTTCGGGTACTGGCGGCTCCGCGCCATGACCCCGGCCGCGGGCGCGACGATCCTGACCGACACCAGTTGGGCCGAGTCGCACCGCGAGCGGGTGCGCGTGGAGAAGTGGCGCGTCTGGAGCCGACTGCGGGCCGCGGAGCGCCGCCGCCGCGCGGCCCTCGCCGAGCGCGAGCGCAAGCGGAAAGAGGCCGAGGAGCAGACGCGCGCCGAGGACGCGGCGCGCAAGCGCGAAGAGGCCGCGGCCCGCAAGCGCCGCGCAGCCGCCGACGACGAGGACGACGAGCGCCCGCGCCGCCGGCGCTAGGGCACACGGGCGAAGCCGCGAGCGGCTTCAATCGCACAACGACGCACACAGAGGGTTCGCGATGAAGTTCGTGTACTGGAGTCGGGAAGTGGCCGGGTGGCTGCTGATCCTCGCCGGGCTGTGGATGTTCTGGAACACCTACGCGTTCCTAACGAACCGGCGCATTTTCGAGGCCGCGCCGGCCGCGTTCATCGCGTTCGTCGTGTTCCGCGGCGGGGTCCACTTGCTCAAAGTGGCGGTCGCGGCGCAGGTGGCCCGGTCGCTGCCGGAGTCGGCGCAGCCGCAGACCCGCAAGGCGAGCCGGATGCCGGCGAAGTCGTACGCCCCGACGCCGGCCAAGTCGGTCGTGCCGGGGCCGAAGAGCCGCGCCGCCGCGAGCGCCGACGGCGAGGCCGCGTAACGTGCCCCGCGTCCCGCGCGGCGCGCGCGCCGCGGCCTTCGACGCCGTGGGCACGCTGCTGTTCCCGAACCCGCCGGCCCCGGTCGCGTACGCCGACACCGCGCGGCGGTTCGGCCTCGACCTCGCGCCGGACGCCGTTCGCGCGCGGTTCGTGGCCGCGTACCGGCGCGAAGAGGCCGCGGACGCCGCGACCGATTGGGCCACGAGCGAACCCCGCGAGCGCGCCCGCTGGCACACGATCGTGACCGAAACGCTCGCGGGCGTTTCCGACCCCGAAGCGTGCTACCAACACCTCTTCGACCACTTCGCGCAACCGGGCGCGTGGGAACTCGCCCCCGGCGCGGCCGACGTGCTTTCCGCGCTCGCCGCGCGCGGCCTCGTGCTGGCCCTCGGCTCGAACTACGACGAACGCTTGTGGTCGGTGCTCGCAGGGTTCCCGGAACTGGACCCGCTGAAGGACCGCGTGCTGATTAGCGCCGCGGTGGGTGTGCGGAAGCCGGGCGCGGGCTTCTTCGCCGCGGTCGCGCGCGCGGTTGGGTGTGCCCCGTCAGAAGTGCTGTTCGTGGGCGACGACATCGAGAACGACTACGCCGGCGCGACCGCCGCCGGGATGCCGGCGCTGCTGCTCGACCCCGACACCCGCCACCCCGAAGTGCCGCACCGCATCGCGGCGCTGAGCGAACTGCTCGATTGACCTTACTTGCGCTTCTTCGGCTTCGTGCCGCCGTTGGCCTTTGGTTCGGTGGTGGGATCGAGTTTGGAGAACAACTGCGCGATCGGAAGAGTGAAGCCGGGGAGCACGTCGCCCCCGCCGAGCGTGTCGGACGCGGTCAACTCGGTCACGTCGTCGGGCGATGTGTAAACCCGAACCGTGCGCGTTCGGAGGTCGAGGTACCACACGAGCCGTACATCGGACATGAAGTATTCCTTGAGTTTGCGCTCCATCTCTTCGCGGGTGTTCCCCTCGCTCAGCACTTCAACCGCCAGATCGGGGGCGAGGTCCGGCACCGGCGCGCTCGGCACGCAGCCGCCGGGGGCGCGGTTCAGGTAGGTGAACGCGAGATCGGGCGCGCGGACGAGTTTGTTCATCAGCTTGATCGTACCCGCTTCGCCCGCCAGAAACCCCGGTTCTCCGTTGTCGTCGTTCCACCGGTGCAGGTACTTGCGCAAGGTCTGCGCGACCACCGATTCGGCAAGCCCCATGACCTTCTCCACGAGGGTGCCGTCGACCAGTTCGCAGATGCGGCGCGTCTTGACGCGCACGCGCTCGACGTCGTCCACCGTGGCCGTGCCGGGCGCGGGGCGGAACCGGACGCGCTTGGGTGAAATGCCCCCCAAGTTCACGAGCAGGTCGTCGATGGAATCGATCTCGTCGAGCGCGGTACTCATGCGAACCCCTCCTGCGATGGGCCTTGATACCACACTCACCCCGCGGGGACAACTTCGGTCGGCACGTTGTCCGTGGGCTTGAGGCGGTCGCGGAGCAGGCGGGCGGCCACGCGGTTCACCACCTCCAAGTACGCCAGCGCGCTGGCCTCCACCACGTCGAGGCTCACCGCGCGGGCCCGCGAGCGCTTGCCCGCGTACTCGATCTCGATGTTCGCCTCGCCCTGCGCGTCCATGTCTTGGCTCACCGAGCGCACCCGGTAATCGACCACCTTCACCTGCGCGCCGGTGATCCGGTTGATGGCCTTGATGAGCGCGTCGATGGGGCCGTTGCCGATGGCCGCGTCGCGGTGGACCGAGCCGTCGATGTGCCGCAGGGTGACCGCGGCCGAGGTCTGCGACCCGGTGCCCGCGGTGCTCGTGAACCCCACCAGCGTCCACAGGTTCCCGGTGCCCGATTGGAGCTGGTTCTCCGCCAGCGCCTCGATGTCGGCGTCGTAAATCTCCTTCTTCTTGTCCGCGAGGCTCTTGAACTCGTCGAACACGCGGTTCAGTTGCTCGTCGGTCAGCTTGTAGCCGAGGTGCCCGATGCGGTCCTTGAGCGCGGCCCGCCCGCTGTGCTTGCCGAGCACCAGTTCGGTGCGCGGGATGCCCACGTCCTCGGGGCGCATGATCTCGTAGGTGCTGCGGTCCTTCAGCATCCCGTCTTGGTGGATGCCGGCCTCGTGCGCGAAGGCGTTCTGGCCCACGATGGCCTTGTTGCGCTGCACCACCTGCCCGGTGACGTGGGCGAGCTTGCGGCTCAGCGGGTACAGCAGCCGAGTGTTGATCCCGGTGTTCAGCTTGTAGAAGTCGCGGCGCGTGTGCAGGGCCATGACCACTTCTTCGAGCGACGTGTTGCCGGCGCGCTCGCCGATGCCGTTGATGGTGCACTCCACCTGTCGCGCGCCCTCGCCCAGCGCCGCGAGACTGTTGGCGACCGCGAGGCCGAGGTCGTTGTGGCAGTGGACCGAGATGACGCAGTCGTCGATGCCGCGCACCTTCTGCTTGAGGTGGCGGATGATGGCGGCGTAGTGGGCGGGCACCGCGTACCCCACGGTGTCGGGGATGTTGAGCGTGGTCGCGCCGGCCTCGATGACGCGCTCGACCACTTCGGCGAGGAAGTCCAACTCGGTGCGGGCCGCGTCCTCGGGCGAGAACTCGATGTCGGCGCAGCGGTCGCGGGCGCGCTTCACGCCCTCCACCGCGCGCCGCGCCACTTCCTCCGCGGTCATACGGAGCTTGTGCTCGCGGTGAATGGCGCTGGTCGCGAGGAACACGTGGATGCGCGACTTCGCGGCGTCCTTAACGGCGTCGGCCGCGCGGTCGATGTCGGTGGGGTTGCACCGCGCGAGGCCGGCGATGGTGGGCCCCTGAATCTGGCGGGCGATGGCCCGCACGCTCTCGAAGTCGCCGGGCGAGGCGATGGGGAACCCGGCCTCGATCACGTCCACACCCAGTTCGGCGAGCGCGCGGGCCATTTCGAGCTTCTCGCTGAGGTTCATGCTGCACCCGGGGCTTTGCTCGCCGTCGCGCAGCGTGGTATCGAAGATGATGACGCGGTTCGGGTCGGTCGGCGCGGGCATGGAGAGCCTCCTGAAACGAAAACGGCCCCGGAACGCCAGTCCGGGGCCGCGGCACCTTCGAGGTTCGGTAGAACGGATCACCGATACGCGAAGACGGACGGCCCCGGCACGCGGGGAAGTCGAATGTCCAGAAGCAGCGGCGAACGAATCACGGGTGCGGTCTCGCGCGGTAATCTACACCGAGTTTACGGCGCACACACGGGCGGAGCAACGCCAGTGCGCGCCGGGCGTGGTACGGCCATAAGGCGTATACCCCTACCTGATGTTGTCGATGGCCTTCACGACCGCCTCACGAACTTTTTCCTCTTTGTCGAAGCGCAACGTCTCGAGCGCCTTCTTAGCCATCGGCCCAGTATTCTCGTCCACGAGCGTGGGTATCAACTCGACCGCACGCAGACGGTCACGCAACATTTCTCCTGTTGCGCCAGCGATTGCGAGGACATTCTTCAGTGCAAGTTTCTTGTTCTTCAGGGGTGGGACACAATCAAGTGCAGCACGACGGAGAACTGGCGAAGGGTTGGCTAAAAGCGTAATGATGGCTTGGTTCACTCCGGTATCTTGAGGAGCGATACTAACGAGAGCGTGGACACAGAGTTGAACCGTGTCGCGTGCGTTCTCATTCTCGGAGGCCAGTTTGGGAGAGCTTGCCAGCGGAATAAGACTCGCTGTATACGCGAGAATGATCGGGGCGAGGGGTTCACCTTCTGTGCCAAGTTTGCCTGCGGCGACAACGTCCTTTCGATCTCGATCAATGATGATACCGAGTGCAAGCTTGTGGAGGGGTACATCGACCTTCTTCAACGCATCCGCGGCAGCGGCGCGTACCATAGCGTTCGCGTCGAGTAGGCCTTCACAGAGAGCGCGCCGCTGGGTCTTGGCTTTCTCACCAAGTTCGCCCATTGACTTGTAAGCCGTAACGCGCGTTGCAACGGTTTTGCTCTTCATATCGTCGCGTAACTTCGCAATCAGCGCCTTCGTCTCGGGTGGCAGATCGTCTTCTGCCATCACATGCCGCTCACTAACGCTGCCGAAGAATGCGGCCACGAGGAGAGCACTACCAAGAAGCCATATGGATTGATGTGTCATGGAAGTGCTGTCGCGGTGATGAGTTGTGAAACAATCTCCCAATGATACCTTCCCCCAATCACCCGTCAAGGATCGGAGACACCCAATTCTAGGGACGCGCCGGCTCGGAGGGCTTCACCAGAGCGCGCCGGCCCGGGCAAACGCGCGGGCGCGCCAAATGACCTTGCGGTTGGCACGTATAATCCCGTAGTGCCCCGCAACGGTCCCTCTCCCCCGTTCCCAAGGTGCGCGCATGTCCGCCATGCCCCCCGGCAATCCGGCGTCGAACCCGTTCGTTAGCTCTCCGACGTACCTCATGGCCTGTCAGCAGTTGCGCAACGTCGTCCGCGACGCGGGTCTCGATCAGGGCGTCGCGGATCGGCTGATGCTCCCCAAGAGGTCGCAGATCGTTTCCGTCCCCGTGCGCATGGAAGACGGCCACACCGAAGTGTTCGTCGGCTACCGCGTCCAACACTCGCTCACGAGCGGGCCGAGTAAGGGCGGGCTGCGGTACGCCAAGAACGTCGATCTCGGCGAGGTCGCGGCGCTCGCCATGTGGATGAGCTGGAAGTGCGGCATCATGAACCTGCCCTACGGCGGGGCGAAGGGCGGCATCGCCGTCGATCCGGCCGAGCTGCGCGGCGGCGAGAAGGAGCGCCTGACCCGGCGCTTCACCGACGAGATCCAGAACATCATCGGCCCGCGCATCGACGTGATGGCCCCGGACATGGGCACCGACGAGCAGACGATGGCGTGGATCTACGACACGTACTCGATGAAGGTCGGGTACGCCTGCCCGGAGATCGTGACCGGCAAGCCGGTCGAACTGGGCGGGTGCGTTGGCCGCAAGGAGGCGACCGGGCGCGGCGTCGTGTACTGCATCTCCGAGGCACTGGCCGAACTGAAGATCAGCCCGGAGCACACGACCGCGGTGGTGCAGGGCTTCGGCAACGTCGGCTCGGTGACGTGCGAAGAACTGGTCAAACTGAAGGCGAAGGTCATCGCCATCGGCGACCGCTACGGCTCGATCCGCAACGACCGCGGCATCGACATCGCCAAGTTGCTCGACTACCAGAGCAAGAACGAGCGGAAGACCGTGGTGGGCTTCCCCGAGGCCGAGGCGATTCCGGACGCGGAGTTGCTCGCGACGCCCTGCACGGTTCTGATCCCGGCGGCGATGGAGCGGGTCATCACTGCGGAGAACGCCGGCAAGTTGCGGTGCCGCGTTCTGGCCGAGGGCGCGAACGGTCCCACCGACCCCGAGGCCGACGCGATCATCGCCCACAGCGACATTTTCGTGATCCCCGACATCCTGTGCAACGCGGGCGGCGTCACGGTGTCGTACTTCGAGTGGGTGCAGGACCTCGCACAGTTCATGTGGGACGAGACCCGCGTGAACGCCGAGTTGAAGAAGCTGATGCTCGACGCGTTCCGCCGCGTGCGCGCCGAGGCGAAGGCGCGGAAGGTGACGAACCGGACCGCGGCGCTGAGCATCGGGGTGCGGAAGGTGGCGAACGAGAAGTCGAAGCGCGGCCTGTACCCGTAAGCCGCGCGCCGCCGAAAAAAGTGGCGCGCTTCCCATTGACCGCGCGTGCGCGCACCGCTATTCCGCGTGTCAATCCGGGTGCGAACACGGGTCGAAAACGGGGGCGAACGGAGTCCGCGGCGCGCGGAACCGTTCGGGGTGTAGTGATGGTGGCGCGAAAAAAGCGCCAAATCCCACCAATATCGCGCGCCGTGCAACTTGTTTTTCTTCGTCCCCGCGTTACGATTCGTTCTTAAAGCGTTCTCGTCGCGCAGGTACGCGGTCGGACGAGTCGCACCCGTCGAGCCGGTTGCCCTGTGGCCCGGCCCGGGACTCGCGGACCCGTGGAGGTCATGCGGCGTATGTTCGAGACCGACGCCCGACGTCAGCTCGCTCCGGTCGTTTCACCGGCAGCCGCGACGTTCGAGGACGACGAGCCGCCCAGTCTCCCGCGCCGGCACGCGCAGTGGATGAACGTGCCCGACGAGCAATGGGACGACTGGCGCTGGCAGACCCAAAATGCCATCCGCTCGGTGCGCCAGCTGCGCCACCTCCTCTCGTTCACCCCCGACGAACTCGAAGCGCTCGGCCGGCTCGAGGGCGAGTACAAGCTCGCCATCCCGCCGTACTACTTCTCGCTGATCGACCCCGAAGACCCGAACGACCCGATCCGGCTCCAGTCGGTGCCGTCGCCGCTCGAGGCCGAGAACCCGTCCGGCTACGAACTCGACGACCCGCTCGAAGAGGACAAAGATTCGCCGGTGCCGGGCCTCACGCACCGGTACCCCGACCGCGCGCTGCTCATCACGACGCCCAATTGCTCGATGTACTGCCGGTACTGCACGCGCAAGCGCGCGACGCTGACCCGCGGCGGCTGGGAGGGTGTCAGCGCCGACGACGAGCGCATGATCGAGTACGTCCGCTCGCACCGCGAGATCAAGGACGTCATCGTTTCCGGCGGCGACCCGCTCACGCTCCCGACGGGCAAACTCCGCTACTATCTGGAGAGCCTGAAGGCGATCAACCACGTCGACGTGGTCCGCATCGGCACCCGCGTGCCGGTCACGCTGCCGCAGCGCCTCTACGACCCGGAACTGATCGACCTGCTCGCCAGCGCCGAGAAGGTGTACATCCAGACGCACTTCAACCACCCGCGCGAGATCACCCCGGAGGCGGTGCGCGTCTGTAAGTCGTTGCTCCGCGCCGGGATGCCGATCAACAACCACTCGGTGCTGCTCAAGGGCGTGAACGACGACCTCGGCACGATGCGCTCGCTCCTGCGCGGGCTGCTCCGCGCGAAGGTGCGCCCGTACTACATATTCCACTGCGACCCCGTGACCGGGGCCGGGCACTTCCGCACCAGCGTGTGGAAGGGGCTAGAGATCATGGAGGGCTTGCGCGGCCACATGAGCGGCATCGGCATCCCCACCTATGTCGTGGACAGCCCGCACGGCGGTGGCAAGATTCCGATGATGCCGAACTACCTCGTTTCCATGTCCGACGACGCGGTCGTGTTGCGGAACTACGAGGGGTTGCTGATCCGCTACCAAGCGGAGGACAAGCCCTCGGCCAACGGTCAGCCGACCGCGACGCGGGGCGTCAGCGGGCTGCTTCAGGGCGAGAAGACCGTGCTGATCCCGGAGAGCAACGAGCGCATGGCCCGGCGCAAGCCGCGCGTGGTGCGCGAGGACGGCTGCTCCGGCGAGGGCGCGCCGGACCCGGCCGAGCCGAGCGCCGACGGCGCGCCGCGGCCCATCATCCCGCTCCCGGTGGTCAACAACCCCGCCGGCTGACCACGGTTCCCTTTGCCAAACAACCCTAGGCGCGTAGCCTAGGGTTGTTCCGTTCTCCCCTTCGCTGCCGAGGGCGCGCGATGTCCACGACCCCGCCGACCGACCCGACGGACGCCGCCAAGAAGGAACTGAACAACGCGATCCTGTGGGCCGTACTCGCCGCGGCCTTCGCCGTTGGCATGTTCATCTATTCGGGCAAGGTCGAAGCCGAGAAGAAGAACCTGTACCTGCTCATGGGCGGCGTCGCGGCGGTCATGGCCGCGGTGAACGGGTACGGCGCGTACACGCTGGCGCAGAAGGCGAAAAAATAGCCGCTCGCGGCTTCGCACGCGCCACCGCAGGAGTCACCTCTCATGCGAATCGGAATCGCCTGCACCCTGAAGCCCGGCGGCCCGCTACCGGCCGGCGCGCCGGACGACCTGCACGAAGAGTTCGACTCGCCGGTCACGGTGAAGGCTATCACCGACGTGCTCGCCGCGCTCGGCCACACGGTCGAGCTGCTCGGCGACGGCCGCCCGTTCCTCGAAGCCGTTCTGAAGCGCCCGCCGGACCTCGTGTTCAACTTCGCGGAGGGCGCGGGCGTGAGCCGCTCGCGCGAGAGCCGCGTCCCGGCAGTGTGCGAGATGCTCGCCATCCCGTACACCGGGTCCGACCCGCTCGCGCTCGCGGTCGCGCTCGACAAGGACATGACCCGCCGCGTCGCCGAGGGCGCGGGCGTCACGGTGCCGAAGGGCATCACGCTCGCCCCGATCCCGGGCGACTACGACGGCACGTTCGACGAGTTCCCGCCGATCCTCGCCGAAGCCGGCCTCGCGCTCCCGGTCATCGCCAAGCCCACCTGCGAAGGGTCGAGCAAGGGCATCCGCAACCGCTGCCTCATCAAGACCGCCGCGGAGTTCGGCCCGACCGTTGTGGAACTGTGGAAGAACTACCAACAGCCGGTGCTGATCGAGGAGTTCATCGCCGGCGACGAGGTGACGATTGGGCTGGTGGGCAACGACCCGCCGCAATCGCTCGGCATCATGCAGATGATTCCCAAGCAGGTGCCCGTAACCGACTTCGTGTACAGCCTCGAAGTGAAGCGCAACTGGCACGACGCGGTGGAGTACGTGGCCCCCGCGAAGCTCGCGCCGGACGTGGCGCGGGCGGTCGAGGCCGACGCGATGGCGGTGTTCGCGGCGCTGGGGTGTCGCGACATCGCCCGCGCCGACTTCCGCGTCCGCGACGGGGTGCCGTACTTCTTGGAGATCAACCCGCTGCCGGGCCTGAACCCGGAGTCGAGCGACCTGTGTTACCTCGTGTACCGCATGGGGCAACAGTACCCGGACCTGATCCGCGCGATCCTCGACGCCGCGGTGCAGCGGTGCGGGCTGGTATAATCTAGTGTCAACCGGGGGCGCGCGATGACCACGATTTCTGTTCTGGCTCCGGGCGCAATGAGCAACGACTATCGCGCCGTTGGCGACGGCGTCGAAGCGGTCGGCGAAACGCCGGGCCGCGCACTTGACGCACTTGTCGAGCGAACAGGAGCGCCGACCGGGGCCACACTCGTTGTGATTCAGCCGAAGGCGGGCGACGAGTTCTTCACCGACGCCCAGCGCCAACGGCTCGGCGACCTGATGGCCAGCTGGCGCATCGCCCGCGACACGGTCACCCCGTTTCCCGCCGCCGACCAAGCGGAACTCGACGCCCTTATCAAGGACGAGCTTAAAGCCGCGGTCGCACGAAGTGCGGCGCTGTTGCGGGCGGCGCGGTCGTGAACCCGCACTATGCAACAGTCGCGCGACGAGCCGGGCACCGGTGTGAATACTGCCGCGCGCCGGAAGTCGTGTTCAACTTCGCGTTCGAGGTCGAACACATCGTACCGGTCGCGCGGGGCGGCACCGCCGAGCCGAACAACCTCGCACTCGCCTGTCGCTCGTGCAACGCTTACAAGGGCGACACGACAACGGCCCGCGACCCTGACACCGGCGACGATGCGCCGTTGTTCGACCCGCGCGCCGGGCGCTGGGGCGAACACTTCGAGTACGACCCCGACTCCGGCGAACTGCGCGGCCTGACGGCCACGGGCCGCGCGACCGCCGCACGGTTGGCCCTGAACGATCCGGTCCAACTTACAGCGCGCGACTTCTGGGTGCGGCTCCGGCTGTTCCCGTAGCCGGTTGTGCGGTTCGTGCCGGTTCGCGCCGCGTCCCCTTCGGCCCGCGCCACTCGATTCCCCGGAACAACTTCGGGGGCGCGCCCGCCCGGACGATACTCCCCCAATCTTCACGGAGCGGAACCGCACCCCCATGAGCGCGCCGTCGGTCCTCGTCCTGTACAACGAGCCGGTCCTCCCGGTCGACCACCCGGACGCCGGTTCCGAACACGACATCCTCGACACCGTCGCGGACACCTTCAAGATTCTTAAGGCCGCCGGGTTCGCGACCACCAAACTCGGCGTCAACTACGACCCCCAACCGCTGCTCGACGCGCTGAAGGCGAATCGCCCGGACGCGGTGTTCAACCTGTTCGAGGGCCTCGCCACCCAGACCGGCACCGAGGTTTCGGCCGCGGCGCTCTTGGAGTGGGTGAACGTGCCGTTCACCGGGTGCCCGTCGTCGGCGCTGACCTACGGGCGCGACAAGGTGCGCGCGAAGTACGTCCTCTCCGCGGCCGGAATCCCGACGCCCGAGTTCGTCGTGGTGGACGCGCTCCCGGTCCCGCGGTGGCGGCGCGCGTGGCCCGCCATCGTGAAGCCCGCGTTCCAAGACGCCAGCGTCGGCATCGACCAGAACAGCGTCGTGACCTCGCAGAAGCAACTCGACGAGCGCGTGAAGTTCGTGCTGGCGACCTACGGCGCGCCGGTCCTCGTCGAGCGGTTCGTGAGCGGGCGCGAGTTCCACGTGAACATGATCGAGGAGAGGGCGACCCCCGGCGCGCCGCCGCGGGTGCTGCCCCTGTGCGAGATCGCGTACACCAACGAGACCCCGGGGCGCTGGCCGGTGTACACGTTCACGGCCAAGTGGCACGAGAACAGCGACGAGTACAAGGCCGCGCCGGTGCGTACGTCCGTCGCCGTCGCGCCCGACGACTTCGCCCGGCTCGCGCTCATCGCCCAGCGCGCGTACCGCGCGCTCCAGTGCCGCGACTACGCCCGCATCGACGTGCGCATGGACGCGGACGGCAACGTCTTCGTCCTCGAGATGAACCCGAACCCGTATCTGAACAGCATCGCGCTCGTGGACGGCCTCGCCACCATCGGGCGCTCGCACTCGTGGCTCCTCGTCGAGATGGTACTGGCCGCGCTCGCGCGCGGCGGCCGGGACGTGGACACGAGCGCGATCACCGTTCCGACGATCAAGGTCACGGTTTAGCCCTCGCGGGCCGGTTGCAAAGTAGTCGGCACGCCCCGTGTGCCGTCGCCGGGCGAGCCGTTCGGCAACGGAACACGGGGCGTGCCGACTACTTTGCAACCGGCGTTCGCACTTCGCCGCGTTCCCAATTAGAATGGCTGCACCCGTCTCACTCGCGCCCCGGCCACGAGGCTCCCCGTGCTGATCGTCGTGTTGTGCCCGTACTGCGACACCAAGTTCACGCTCCAAGCGGACATGAACGGGAAGTCGATGCGGTGCCCGAACCTAGAGTGCCGGCAGGTCTTCACGGTGAAGGCGCGCGAGGCGACCGCGCCGCCCCCGGCGCTGCCGCCGGAACCGGTTCACGCGCCGCCCCCTCCGCCGCCGAAGCCCGCCGCGTCCGCGCCGCCCAAGCCCAGCAAGCCCCCGACTAAGCCCGCGCCCGCGTTCGAGGTGGTGGACGCGGTCGTTGTTGAGGCGGCCGTGGTGTCGCCGCCGAAGGTGAAAGAGGTGGTGTGGACCGAGGGCACCGACGTGCCCCCGCCGCCGGGCGCGGGGGGCAAGAAAGAGCCGCCCAAGAAGCCCGCGAAGCCGCTCAAGCCGCAACTCGCCGAGACCGCGGACGACGACCCGGCCCCGGCCCGCAAGAAGAAGAAGCGGAACCGCCGCCCGCTGCTCATCGCGGGGATGCTCGTCCTCAGCGTGGCCGCGGTCGGGTTCGCGGTGTTTTACATCGTCTACTACCAGCAGAAGCAAGAGGAGAAGCTGGCGAAGCAGGCCGAGGACGAGTACGCCAAGGGGAGCTACGGCGACGCCGCGAAGAACTTCGACAAGCTCACGAAGGAGTACGCGAGCAGCAAGAACATCGACAAGTACAAGTTCTTCGCGGACCTCGCCGGCATGCAAACCGTGGTGCGCGGGGTCACCAACCGCGAGGACTACGACGCCGCGGTGAAGCGCCTCAACGACTTCGTGCAGGCGCAAAAGGACTCGCCGTTCGCCAAGCCCACCACCGGGTTCGGGCGCGACGTACTCGAAGCCGGGAAGAAGCTCGGCGAGGACATCGCCGCGCACGCCGACGACCGCGTGAAGGCGTTTCAGGGCGACCGCGCCAAGAAGGGCGGCGAACTGGAGCGCGCGGACAAGGCCATCAAGGTCGGGCGCGAGCTGATCCCCGTACTCGACCCGTTCCGCGCGGCCGACGACCCGCCGCTCGAGAAGCTGAAGAACGCCTACGACCAAGTGGAGAAGGGCGTGAAGCGCGAGCGCGACCGCACGGCCGCGATCAACAAGGCCCGCGACAAGTTGAGCGAGCCGACCGACGCCATCATTCAGGGCGTGGAAGCGGACCTCGCCGCGGCGAACCTCGCGACCGACGCCGAAGCCATCAAACTCGTCGCGGAGGCGAAGGGGCGGCTGCGCGACCTCGTGAGGTACGAGGACGACCCGGCCGACCCGCAGCCCCCGCCGCCCACGTCCGCGGCGTCGCTGCTGTTCGTGACCCCGGTGGGCGAGACGAAGGCCCGCGACCCGGCCCCCGGCGACCCGCCGCCGGGCGTGTTCCTGTGTGTCGCGCGCGGAGTCCTGTACGCCTTCGACGAGGACCGCGGCACGCTCCTGTGGGCGGCCCGCGTGGGCCAAGACGTGACCGACCCGCCGGCGCTGGCCCGCGTCGAACTGGCGACCGGGCCGACCGACCTCGCCGTCGTGGTGTCGAACGTGGGCGGCGCGCCGGCCGTGGCCGGACAGGTGCTGCGCACCGGGGCCGTGCGCTGGTACCAGCCGCTGCCCGCGCCGGCCGCCGGCCCCGCCGTCGTGGTCGGGAACCGGGCGTTCGTCGCGCTCCGCGACGCGCTCGGCACCGTGTACGAGTTCGAGCTTTCGACCGGCGCGCGGGTCGGCAAGATTCGCCTCGGGCAAACGGTCGCGGACCGCGGCGCGGTGCTGCGCCCCGGCACCGGCTACTTGTACGTCGCGGCCGACGCCCGGCGCGTGTACGTGATCGAGGCCGCGGCGCTCGACCCCGCCGGGAACCGCGAGAACCCGCGGTGCGTGCAGGTGGTGGCGACCGGGCACCTGCCGGGCACGCTCCGCTGCGCGCCGCTGTTCATCGGCCCCGAAGGGACCGAGCCGGCCCCGCGGTGGATGGTACTGGCGCAGACCGAGGGCACCGCGAAGACGCTGCTGCGCGTGTTCGCGGTCGCGCCCATCAGCGCGCCCGCGGGGCCGGGCGCGAGCGTGCCCGAAACACTCGCCGACGACGCGCTCAAGCCCCCGCTCGTCGTGCCGGGGTGGGTGTCGTTCGCCCCGGTGTGCAACGGCGAACACCTCGCCGTCATCTCGGACACCGGCGCGTTCCGGCTGTTCGGCGTGCAGCAACCGGGGAACTCGGACAAGGCCCTGTTCCCGTACCCCGCGCCCCCCGCCCCGCCCCTCGACCGGCCCGTGCCCGGCCTCGTCATCCCGGTGGAAGAGTCGGCGTACTGGCTCGCCGCCGCCGGCCAGTTGCAGAAGGCGCGCCTCGCGGTCACGACGAGCGCGCAAGAGGTCGTCTTCACCGGGTCGCCGCTGCCCGCGGGCGAGCCGGTCCACGCGGCGCAGGTGAACACCCGGCGCGATACCGCGTGCCTCGTGGTGCGCGCGCTCAACTCGTCCGGGTGCCGGGCCATCGCGTTCGACCTGCGCACCGGCGCGGTGCGGTGGCAGCGGCAGCTCGGCCTCGTGCCCGCGAAGCTCTCGTCCACCGACCAAGTGGCCCCGCCCATCGTGCAGGGCGACCGGTTCATCCTCGTGGACGAAGAGGGCGGCATCGTCGCGGTGCCGGTCGCGAGCGCCGCGCGCGCCGGCGAAACGCTGGCCGCGCCGGAATCGTGGGTGCTCGAACCCGCCCCGGCGAACGTGACCGGGCCGACCGTTGTGGCGGCCTCGGCCGACGGGAAGGTGGTGTTCGCGATTACGCCCGTGGACCGCGGCGGGCCGAAGTTCGTCGTGCGCCGGGTGACCGACGGTAAGGTAACGCACAAGAGCGAGGTGAACGCGCCCGCGGCGCTCGCGGGCCAGCCCGCGGTGGTGGGCGCGGACCTGCTTGTGCCCACCGCGGACGGGTTCGTGAACCGCTTCGTTCACGGCGACGGGTTGGGCCGTGCCAGTTCGCTCGTCGCCGGCCCGCCGTGGCGCGGCGACCGGCGCGTCGAGAACGCCACGTGCGCCATCACCCCGCTCTCGGCGGGTGCGTTCGCCACGTCGAACGGCACCAAGTACCTGAGCCGATGGGACTGGCCCGCGGGCGGGAAGTGGAACCCGTCCGGGGCTTGGGAGCTGCGCGACGTGGTCGCGGGGCCGGGCGTCGTGGTGCCGCCCGCGGAACCGGGCGGCCCGGCGCGGCTGCTCGTGGCCGAGGCCAGCGGCAACGTGTGGCTGTGCGCCGCCGACCGCGCCGCGGTGCTGACCAAACCGAAGTGGCGGCCGGGCGCGCCGAGCGCGATCCCCGCGGGCCGACCGACGGGCGGGGTCGCGGCGCAGCCGGGCGCGCCCGCCGGCACCGTGGCCGCCTACGCCATCGACGGGAAGACCGTCGCCGGCGTGGACCCCGACCGCGACGACGCGCTCTGGGCCGCGCGCACCAACGACCTCGCGCCGGGGTTGCTCGTGGGCGCGCCGCAACCGGCCGGCGCGAACCGCTGGGTGCTGACGGACCTGTCGGGGCGCGTGGTGGTGCTCGACGGGGCGACGGGCCACGTGCTCGCGGCGCAAACGGTCGGCCTGCAAGGGGCGGTGCCGGCCGCGGCCAGCAGCGCCGCCGGCGACCGCGCCCTCACCCCGCTCGCCGACGGTTCCGCGGTCTTCGTGGAACTGTCCAATCGCTGACCGGCGCGCCGACCGTGTTGTTCGCGGTCGGCCCGCGCTCACGGCTTCGGGGCGGCGCGCGGGCCGACCGCGAACGGGGCCGCGCCCAGCGGCAGCGCGCCGAGGTCCGGCTTGCCGGCGTCCGCGCCGCGCAGCGGGTCCGGCCACTCCTTCGGTAGCGCGGCCCCGGCGTCCACCGCGGGGCTGTCCTTCGCCAAGCGGAAGTCCGCGGCCGGGTCACCCCACGTGCCCCACTTCACGAACTTCGGGTCCGCGAAGCGGTCGCTCGCGCCCCACCCCGGCGCGTAGGTCTTCTTGCTGGCCTCGAACACCTTCGACTTCCGCGCCGTGGCGAAGAAGTCGCCCGTGAACGTCGGCCCGTCGCTCGTGCTCCAGAACAGGTTGTGATCCGCGACGAAGTCGTTCTCCGGTCCCTCGAAAACCAGCCCCGGCAGGCCTTGCGTTTGCACGAAGATGTTGTTGAACGCGCGGCGCGTCGTGCCGGCGGTGGCGCGGGACGCGCCGAACCCGTACTGGTCGCGGAACGCCTTCTCCGCGAACAGGAACGTGTTGTGGTAGTAGTAGATTTTCTCCCACGTCGGGCTGCCGTGGTCGCCGTTGAGGAACCCGGTGTGCGGCACCCGCGCCGGGCCGCCGGGCTTGGCCGGCGCGAACAGCGGGTCGTCGGCCGCGCTCGGCCACTGGTAGCGCACCTCGCCGCGCTGGTCGAAGACGTTGCGCGCGACGAACACGCCCGCGCCGATCTCGTACTTCCCCGCGAACGCGAAGCAGTGCAGGCACCGCGAAAAGCGGTTCTGCGTGTAGTGCTGGTCGCCGCCCGTGCCGGCCGCGGTCAGGTACACGCCGTCGTCGTTGAAGTTGTCCACGAGGTTGTGGTGGAACCGCAGCCCGCGGATCGTGCCGATGTAAGGCCCGTCGTGGCAGTCGGTCAGCTCGCAGTACGCGATCTCGACGTTCTTGCACCCGCCGCCCTCGGGCCGCGCGGTCATCAGGTACGCGGAGTTGCCGCGGTACTTCTGGCCCCCGCGCCACGACCACGGCGCGCTGATCCCGCGCACACAACTGCGCGTCAGCTTCAGGTCGGAGCTGGCGCGAAGCACCACCGCGGGCGACCCGCCGTAGACGTGCAGGCCGTCGAGTTCGACGTGGGCGCACCCCTCGACGTTCAGCGCCGTGCGGTTCGAGCCGCGGATCACGAGGTCGAACACGCGGACGTGCTTCGCGCCGGTCAGGTCGAAGGCGATGCCCGGCCCGGCCACGGCGAGCGCCAACTTCCGCGGGTCCGTTTCGCCGGCGTAGTTGTCGCCCGGCGCGAGGTGCGCGAACTTCGTGTGCGCCAGCCGACAGTGGAGGTGCCCGGTCGCGGGGTTCAGCCACAGGCCCGGACCGCAGTACAGCCCGTTCGGGTCGTCCCCGACCTTCTCCTTCAGGTTCCAGAACAGGTTCACCGAGCGCAGGTCGTTGCCGAAGCGGTAGCCGTGCAGGGTGATCATCGAGTCGATGAAGTGGCCGACGACGATGCCCTCGAACTTGGGGTACGGCTTCGCGGAGCGGTACTCGCCCACCGTGCTACCCGGCACCGGCTCCCACGCGGTCGCGGGCGCGTCGGCGAACTCGCGCAGCCCGCCGTCGATGACGGGCAGTTCGTTCGGGAACGCGCGGACCGTGATCGGCTTGTTCGCAAGGGCACTGAGCTTGCACGTCACGCGCTCGTAGTACGTGCCGCCGCGCAGGTAGAGCGTGTCGCCGGGTTGCAACTTCGGGATCGCGTGCGCCAGCGTCTTCCACGGCTTGGCGAGCGAGCCGTCGTTGGCGTCGTCGCCCTTCGCGGCGTCCACGAACAGCGCCGGGCCATCCGCTTGGGGGCGCGCACTGGCGACCGGCAGCGCGCGCATCGGCGGGTGGGAGCGGACCTCCGCGCCGAACGCGGGCGCGGCCCAGAGCGCGACGAGTAGGGAGAGCAGGCGCGGCACGGCGGACCTCCGGGTGAGCGGTCCCGGCAGTATAGCCGAGCGCGACCGGCGGCGCTCCCTGCGGCTCGCGGCTAGAGCCAGTTATGCACTATTGAGTCCGAGTCTGGGGAGCAGCAGCGTAAGGAAGGCGAGCCAATGCCAGCCCGCGAGCGTCTCGGTCAACCGTTCGTAGTCGCGGGCCAACCGGCGGAAC
>VGZJ01000064.1 GCA_016872595.1 Planctomycetota bacterium | reverse complement strand
ATGGTGCGGTCCTTCTCGCGCCCCGGCAAGTTGATGACGCGGACCGCACTGAAGCGCTGGCCGGGGTTACCGAACCGCGGGCCGCCGGGCCGGGGCAGGTCGAACCCGTATACCTGTGACTCGACGATCACCAACGTCGCGCCGTCCGCGAGCGGGTACAGCGCGTTCACCTCCGCGTGTGTGAACCGCAGGTTCTGCCGTACCTCGCCCGGTGTCACCTTCCAACTCTGCACGTCCTTGCCGGTCTTCAACTCGAACCGGCGGATCGCGACCGCTTCCTTGTCTTCGGCCAGCGCGCCGCCGCGACCGTAGCCCACGAACACGTGCGCGCCGTCCGCGGACAGCGCCACCGCGGTCGCGCCCTTCGGCGACTTCACACTGAACTTCTCCTCGCCCGTCGCCACGTCGAACACGGTCACGGTGCCCTCTTCCTTGCCGGTCACGGCTACAAAGAGTGTACCGTCGGCGGAGAAGGTGCCGTAGAACTGCGGCGGGCCCGGCTGACGGAATGGCGGAGGCGGGGGGAACGCGCCGCCACCCGGTGGCGGGGGCGGGAACGCCCCGTCCTTCACCGGCAGCGGCGGGGGCGGCAGCGGGAACGGCTCGTCGATCCCGATCCCGCCGGTGCCCGGCTCGCGGTACACGAACAGCGCCGCCTTCGGCTTCGCGCCGGCCGCGCCTGTGTCGAGGTTCCAAATGGTGAACGCGCCGGCGTCGCTCGCGCTCACGAAGAACTTGCCGTCCGCGCTCGTCGCGACCGGCAGTTCGCCCTTCAGCGCCAGCGCCCGCTCCTTCAGCGGCTTGCCGGTGTCGGCGTCGAAGTCGTGAACGGTCCCGTTGGTGTGGACCGTGCGCAGAACCTTGCCGCCGTTCGCGTACACAACACGGAACACGGGCGACCACGACGCCATCAGCGCGTGCTCGAGCTTGCCGGATTCGGTCTCGTACACGCGCAGCGAGCCGTCCTGCCCGCCGACCGCGACGCGCTTGCCGTCGTTGGTCATGAGGAGCGACATCGAGGGGGCGAGCAGTTCGATAGACTTCAGTTCGGTGCCGGTCGCGTCGGCGACCGTGACCGCGCTGCCCGGTCGGAACTGCTGCTTCTGCTCCACCCAC
Organism: Planctomycetota bacterium; assembly: GCA_016872595.1. Classification (GTDB taxonomy): domain Bacteria; phylum Planctomycetota; class Planctomycetia; order Gemmatales; family Gemmataceae; genus Gemmata. Next base: position 23,793 of record VGZJ01000064.1, on the reverse strand, counting down.
GCGACCCGGCCCATCTCGCGCGCGAACTGCACGTGCTCCGGCGCGGTCCGGCCGGCCGGTGCCTTCACCGCGTTCTGTTCCTTGCCGGTCTCGGTGTCGAACACCTTGAACAGGCCGTCCGGCCACGTGCTCACGAGTAGCAATTTGTCGTCTGCGGAGAACGCGAACCGGGTGCGGTGAACGGTGTACTTCGCGTCGAGCTTGTGGGCGAGCGCGCCGGTCGCCGCGTCCCACACGCGCACGCCGCCGCCGTCGCACGCCGCGGCCACGTACTTGCCCTTCGGCGACCACGTCGCGGTGTGGAAGAACTGGTTCGCGCCGGTCTCCGCGAAGAAGTCCTTCTTCACCGGCTTCTGGGTCGCCACCTCGTACAGTTCGAGCCTCGTGCTGCCGACCAGCAGGCGCTTGCTGTCGGCCGAGAAGCACAGGGCGTAGCCGTGCCCGGTCAGGTCGATGTGTTCGGCGGTGGTGATGTCCTTGCCGGTCTTAGCGTCCCAGAATCGGAGGCGGTTGTCGATGCCGCTGGTGGCGATGGTCGCGCCGTCCGGGGAGAACGCCGCGGCCATCACGCCGGTGTGGTGGTAGCGCAGCGTGCGCACGTGCGCACCGGTCTCGACGTTCCACAACTCGACGGGCGAATCGAGGCCGCCGATGTAGCCGGCGTTGCTGATCGCGGCCAGCGTCTTGCCGTCGGGCGAGAACGCGAGCACGGTGGTCGCGTGCGTGGTGTTGCGGCCGATGCGGAACTTCGCGCCGTCGGGGAGCTTAGCGCCCCCCGGTTCGGCGGCGAGCGCCGGCGCGGCGCACAGGGCGAGCGCGAGGAGCGCGAGCGAGCGGTTCATGGCGTGTGTCCCGTTGGGTGGAGAGGTGAGCGTGTCGCTATTGTCCGGGTGGCGTGCGCGTTGGGCAACGGCAACCGGCGGAAGTTACACTGGGCTGTTGCGAAGCCACGAGCAACGCCGGCAGTGAGAACGGAACCTCTTGGCGGGTCTCGTCTTGCACCGCGACTACCGCGGTGTAGACTGGAATTGCGAAAATCTGCAGTCGGCTTCTGCGTACCGTGGGGAACCAACGTCCGCCCCTAAGCGGCGTTGGCAGTGGTGACTCTTCCCGTGGCCCGAACGTCCGAGGGCGTTTCATGCGTGGCGTACGTACCCGGCTCGCGGTTCTGACATCCCTGACACTCGCGTCGCTCGTGGCCGTTGTGCCGCTCGCGCCGGCGGTTCCCGTTGCCGCAGTCGATGCGCCCGACGAGGTCCGCGCCGCGGCCCCGGACAAGCCCGACGTGCCGAAATCGATTTTCGCACCGTCGGCCATCGGCTTCGTACTCGAAGCGAACGGCAACGAAGTGCCGCGCAACGGCGAAGAGATGATGCGGGCACTCGCCAAACTCGGCGACTTCGTTCAGCTCCCGGTGGCCTTCTCCGCGGTTGATCTGCAGTCCGGTCTCCAAAAGCCGCGCGTGGTGATCACGCAGAAGCCGAGTTTCTTGCCGGTGCCGGAACCGCAGAAGCCGAACCCGAACGACCCGTTCCCGGCGCTGCCGACGTTCCCCGGTGGGCCGACCCCGCCGCCGGTGCAAGCGCCGATCAACAACAGCAACACGCTCACGAAGCCGAACCTTGAGGGCCGGCTGTTCCTCGCCGCCAACATGGAGCGGAAGAACGGCGAGCTAAAGGTGAAGACGTTCGAGTTCATCTCGTGGAACAGCCGGAAGCAGAAGTTCGACTTCGGGTTCATCGAGTGCGACCCGGTCGAACCGCAGATCCGACTGGTGGACGGCGTGAAGTGCTTTAGCTGCCACAAGAACAAGGGGCCGATTCTGGGCATCGGGCCGTGGTCCAACACGCCGCACAACGACATGGTGCGCGCGGCGATGAGCGGCGTGAACCTGCCCAAGGGCGTGCGCCCACAGTTCGCGTTCGACGGCGACCTCGGCCAGCCGCGCCGCCTCGATTCCGGCATCGTGAGTCTCGGCAACGGCGGCGTGGGCGTGCGCCCGAAGCCCACGACCGCCGACGGCATGGCACTAATGCTCCCACAAGGTCCGGCCGTTGACGCGAGCGTCCGCTTCGGTGCGGAACTGGCACGCGACCGCGACGTGTACCGCGCGATGGCCCGCAACGCCGACGGGCGGAAGGGGTTGGTGGTGCTGATGGCCGCGATTGCCGCGCCCGGCACGCTCGAACAGGTGAACCAACAGGCCCGCGTCGCACTCGACCAAGCCTTCGTGAGCGGCTACCCGGTGTTCGCCGACAAGTGGGTCTCGATCCACAAGAGCAGCACGAACACGCTCATCGACTTCAACCCGTCCGGTTCCAGCGGGAGCCTCCAAACCGTGACTACTGGCTCCCCGGCGACCGGTGGTTGGGGCGGGGGCAGCACGCTCCGTTCGGAACTGAAGATCGTGTGGACCGGCGACCCGAAGCAGGTCACGGACTACGACGCGAAGCGCTCCGCGGGCGAACCGGGCCTGCCGAGCGCGCGCCAACCGAGCAACCCGCGGGCGTTCGTGAAGCCGACCGCGCCGCTGCCGGGCAAGCCGTCGAACGCGGTCAACACGACCGGCCTCGCGCGGCTCATCGGGCTGACCGAGGGCGACCGCAAGTACCTCGCGGACAGCCTGAAGTTCGCCGCGCAGCAGATCGGCAAGCCGCGCGTGACCGCCGCGAGCGTGGCCCGCGAGGTGTTCTCCGGGGCGGCGTTCTCGGAAGTGCTGCAAGCCGGCGAGATTCCCGACCGTGAGGACTTCAAGGATCGGTTCGTTCGCGGGTTGGGCGCGGTGATGCAGGCGCACGGCGCGGACCCGTTCGCCCCGGCCCGCGCGAGCTACGCCAGCGGGCCGAACGTCTCCGCGAAGCCCGGCGAGGTTGAGAAGGAGATTCCCGTTGTAGCGACGACCGCTTGCGTGCGGTGCCACGACACCCCGAAGACCGCAAAGGCCGGGTTCAGCCCGATCCCGGTGCTGGCGTTCGACCCGTTCGACAAGCAGGCCCGCGAGACGTGGGCGAAGACGACCGACGCGACGAAGCGCGCCCAAGTGCTGACGCGGTTCCTGAAGCGCGTGGCCGAGGACCGCGATATGCCGCCGGAAGACTCCGCCGAGTACGAGGCGTTCCGGGCCAAGTCGCCGGCCGCGATGGACGCGATGAAGGAGTGGATCGAGGCCGAACTGAAGCGCGCGAAGGGCAACTGACGCGCCGCACTAAGCGAAAGTGACGAGCCGTGCCCGAGAGGTCGCGGCTCGTTTTCGTTCGTCCCCGCGTCCCGCACTTTCCGTCAAGCGGGGCGGACCTTGCCGACGATAACGGATGTGTGGGACTTCGCACCGCCATCGCCGGGGCGCGCGCCGCGCTGCTGTTCGCGCTGTTCGCGGGCTGCTCCGGCACACAGTTCCTCCAGCAGAAGTGCCCGACCCCACCGGACCCGAAGGCCGCGGCCGAAGTACCCGCGCCCAGTGCCGCGTATCAGGTCGCGTGCCCGGACGTGCTCGAAGTGACGTTCGCGGACCGGCCCGAATGGGACGCGGTCGCGGTGGTGGACGTGGACGGCCGGTTGCCGCTCGTGTCGCCCGGCAACCCGCGCGTCGAGGGCCATACTTTGGAGGAGATTCGCGCCGACCTCGCGCGGCTCGCGGAGTGCGCGCCGGAGCGCGTGAGCGTGGCGTTGGCCGCGCCGCGCAGCGGGCGCGTCGTGGTCTACGGCCCGGTTCGCGGCAAGGCCCGCACCGTGCCGTATCAGGGACCGGAACCCGTCATCGACTTTCTGAAGCGCGTCGGCGGGCTGCCGCCCGGCTCAAAGCTGAACCAAGTGTACGTGATCCGGCCGAACGTCGCCGCCGCCGCCCGCCCGCAGGTGTTCCGCGTGAACGTTCCCGCGGTGCTCGTGGACGACGACCAGCGCACGAACGTGCCGCTCCAGCCCGACGATCAGGTCTACGTGGGGGAAACGCGGCAGTCGAGTTTGTCGCGCCTGATGCCCGACTGGTTGGGCACCGCGTACCGGCGCATGACCGGCCTGCTGCCAGACGACTGGTGGCCGTTCGCGAAGGTGCTGAAGCCGAGCGACAATGTGCCCGGCACGAGTCAGCCCTTCCTCAAGCGCGCCCAGTAGCCGCCGTCGGACGGGCGGCCCGGCGTCGCTCGGTGTTCCGCTTCGAGCTTCACGCCGCGCATCCCTTTGCACACCGTACCCACAACGCCCTCGTTCTCTTCCGGCTCGATGCTGCACGTCGAGTACACGACGGCCGAGCCCGGCTTCACGCGACTGAGCGCCTCGATGAGCAGGCGCGTTTGCAGGCGCACGAGGTGCTCGAACTCGTTGGGCTTGAGCCGCCAACGCACTTCGGGCCGGCGGCCGATCACGCCCGTGTTGCTGCACGGCACGTCCACGAGCGCCGTGTCGAACGGGCCGTTTGGTAACTCACCGTCTTCCGTAAGGACAACGGTTTCGACGCCCTTAATGCGGAGCCGTTGACAGAGCGTTGTCACCGTCTCCAATCGCGCGGCTTCGATGTCGCACGCGGTGATCCGGCCGCGGTTGTCCATCAGTTCCATGAGGTGTGTCGTCTTGCCGCCCGGCGCGGCGCACAGGTCGAGGACGTGCATTCCGGGCTTCACACCCAGCGCGCTCGCGACCAACATGGACGAGTGATCCTGCACCGCGAAGTCGCCGTCGGCGTAGCCGGGCAACTCGCGGATGAGGTGGTGTTCGGGGAACCGCAGCGACTGCGGGTGCTCGGCGGGGTCCGCTTCGATGAGCGCCGCGGCTAGTTGGATGCGGTAGCTCTCGCGGCTGGCGTGGAGCTTGTTCACGCGCACCCACAGCGGCGGCGGGGCGTTGAACCAGAACCCGAGGCGCGTGCACTCGTCCGGGCCGTAGCGCGCGAGCCACTTGTTCGCGAGCCACTGCGGGAACGAGTGCGCCGCCGCGAAGTACGCGTCGTACGTGCTCGCGGGGTCGGGCAGGATCGGGCGCGCCAGCTTGCGGTAGCGGCCGACGAAACGCATCGGTGGTGAAGCGTCGCGCGCCTTGGCCGGCGCGCCCGCGCGCCGTGAGTCGCCCCTTACCTCGGAGAACGGGGGCGGCGGAATCGGAACCTCGCACCCGTCGAACGGCACCGCGTCGGTCCCGGCCTTCGTGCAAAAGTCGTCCGTCACCAGTTCCGCGACGCGGCGCAGCACGCCGTTGACAAAGCCCTTCGCGCGCTCCGCGCCGGCGTGGACGACGAGCTCGACCGTTTCGTGAACGGCCGCGTGCTTGGGGACGTGCGTGAGGAACGTGAGTTGGTACGCGCCGAGGCGCAGCACGTCCCATACGCGCGGCTGGACCGCGTGCAGAGGAATCTTGATGAACGGCTTGAGCAGCGCGTCGAGTGTGCCGCCGCGCCGGATGACGCCGAACACGAGTTGCGTGACGAAGCGCCGGTCCTGCGCCGACAGGTTCGCGCCGCCGAGGGCGTCGTCGATCAGCTCGGACGCGAACCCGTCGCGCGCCCGCGAGCGGTTGAGCACATCGATTGCGACTTGCCGGGCGGTGATCGTCATGTCAACACTTCCGGCCCGAACCGCATGCCCTCAACGATGGGATAGCCGCGCAGGAACTCCTCCGCCGTCATCTTCTTCTTGCCCGCGGGCTGGAGTTCAACGACTTCCAGCACTCGCCGGTCTGGACCGCACTCGACGAGGATCATGGGATACCCTTCGTCGCGGAGCGTACCGAGTGGCTCGCCTCTGTCATGTCCTGGTTTCCCTATTTCCCCGGTCCTACAGACTATCACCCGCATTGGTTTCTTGGCTGGGTGGTACAGGAACGTGTACGCCGTCGGCCACGGCTGCATCGCGCGGACGAAGCGCTCGATGTGGTCCGCGGGCTTGGTCCAGTCGATTAACCCGAACTCTTTCTTGATCTTGGGGGCGCGCGTCACCAGCGCCGGGTCTTGCTTCGTGCCATCGACCGGGCCGCCGGTTGCGTACTTGTGTGCGGCTTCGACGGCCATGCGCGCACCGAGCGTCGCGAGGCGCGCTTCGAGTGAACCTGTGGTGTCGGTGGGGAGGATGTCGAGCGCTTCTTGCAGGATCATGTCGCCGCTGTCGAGGCCGGGCGTCACCTTGATGATGGTCACGCCGGTCTGCGTCTCGCCGCCGAGGATGGCGTAGGCGACCGGGGCCGCGCCGCGGTACTTCGGCAACAGCGAGGCGTGAACGTTGATCGTGCCGCGCGTGGGAACGCCGAGCACGTCCTTGGAGAGAATCTGCCCGTACGCCGCGACGACGAGCAAATCCGGCTTCATCGCACGCAGCAACTCCAACCCTTCGGGCGTGTTGATGCTTTCGGGCTGCGCGACCGCGACGCCGCTCGCGGCGGCGATGTTCGCCATGCCCTTGCCAGTCTGCCGCGTGCTACCGCGCTTGTTGCCGCCGTCGCGCTCCGGTTGCGTGACGAGGCCGACCACATCGCCTCCGAACGCCGCTATCAGCGCCTCGAACGTCGGCTCCGCGAACGTCCCCGTTCCCATCATCACAAGCCGCATGCTTTCAGCTTTCAGCTATCAGCCGTCAGCCGGACAAAGAAGCTCCTTCGACTATCAGTGTCCGGCTGACGGCTGATAGCTGATAGCTGATGGCTACAGCTTCGGTTCCAAGCCCGGCGGCAGGTCGCCCTTTTTCTTGGCTTTCTCGAAGTCGGCGATGAACTTCTCCAAGTCGCGCTGGCTGCGCGACAGGCCGAGCGAACCCATCACGTCGATGAACAGCGTGCCGTTCAGGTGATCGACCTCGTGCTGCCAGACGCGGGCCGCGAGGTCGTGGCTCTCCATCTGGCAGAACTCGCCCTTGAGGTTGTAGAACTGCGCGACAACCGTTTTGTGCCGGCGGACGTTCTGGTACAGGCCGGGGAAGCTGAGGCACCCTTCGCGGTCGTTGATGACGCTCCCCTTTTTCTCCACGATCACCGGGTTGAGCGCGACGCACTCTTGGTCCGGGCGCTCGTGGTCGCCCGCGAAGTTCATCACGATCATTTGGTAGTCGAGCGCGACCTGCGGCGCGGCGAGGCCGAGGCCGTCGTGCCGGTACATGAGCTCCAGCATCTTGGCGGCCGCCGTCTGCACGTCCGCGTCGATCGCGGTCACGGGCTTGGCCTTCACCCGGAGCGCCGGGTGCGGGTAATTGACGATCTTCATTGGAGGAAAGAACTCACGAGCGCGGGGCGGCGGACGAACGAGAGTGAATTATAGCAGAACGGCGCGCGGGCGCGTCACCGCGCCGCCGGCTTCCACAGCGCCAGCAGTGCCAGAAGGCCGACCAGCGGCGCGAGGCCGGCGAGGACGAAGCCGATGTCGTAGCTGCCGGTTTCCTTGATGTGCGCGCCCATCGCCTTCTGCACCGCACCGACGACGAACCACCCGGCCGCAGCGAGGGCCCCGGACAGGAGCGCCATGTGCTTCGCGGGCAACTCTTGCGTGAGCGCGTAATACAGCGGGTGCAGGCCCAGAATGCCGGCACCGGCCAGCACGAGGCACGCCACGCCCAGCGCGCCGGGCGCGTACGGCGCGAGCGCCGCCGCCGCCGTGATGCCGGCGAACAGTGCGTAACTGGTGACGCGCGCGGTATGCACGTCGCGCCCGCGGGCGATCAGCCACAGCACCAACGCCCCGGCCGCGAAGCACCCCAGTTCGGCCGAGATGTAGTACACCGGAACGAGCAGGTCGGCCGCGTCCGCGGAATACCCGCGCGCCTCTTTGAGGTACTTCGGCAGCCACTCGCGGATGAACTGCCAACTCAGACTGATGCCGAGGATCACCACGAACAGCGTGACGAAGACGCGCGTGAAGTGCGCCGCGTCGAACGGTTGGGCGCTTTCTGGTTGAGGCGCGGGCGGGAGGAAATCGAGTTCGTCTTCTTCCACTTGTTGAGTTGTAGCCGGCGCGTGATCGAGGTCACCGCGGCGCACGAGTGTTAGCCACAGCGGAACCCACAACAGGCCGATTGCGCCGATGGTCAAGAACGCGACTTCCCACCCCCCGCCGAGCTTGCGCACCACCATCACGTAGATCGGAACGAGGATCGCGCCGAGCGACGCGCCGCTTTGCAACAAACCGTTGCCGAGCGGCCGGTCCTTCGCGCTGAGGATTTGCCGCGCGGTAAGCAGCGCGCACGGCCAGTGCCCGGCTTCGAAGAAGCCGAGCAGAGTGCGGCACAGGAGCAGCCAATGGTACGGCCCGGTGCCGGGGGCGTTGGGGTCTTCGACGAGGCGCGTCCATTGCGGGTCGCGCATGAGCGGCGTCGCCAACCCCGCGAGTGACCAGCCCACGAGCACGACGGGGTACAGCAGTCTCGGGCCGATGCGATCCGCGATGAAGCCGAAGAAGATGGAACCGAGTGCGAACGCCCACGCGAAGTTCCGCCCCACGGTGCCGTACCGCGCGTCGTCGATCTGGTACGTGTCCTTCAACTCCGTGGCGATCTGTGGCAGAACCTGCCGGTCCATGTAGTTGAGCAAGGTGGCGAACATCATCGCCCCACACACCCACCAGCGCCACGTGGATTGCTCAGGTGTGAGTGGCGCGGGGTGATTGGACACGATGGCTCCTACACGGATTCGGGCGCGCTCGCCCGCGGCTCGCAGCTAACGATACCATTCACTACTCACCAATCCCAACTGCCGTCCCACGAAACGACGCGCTCCAGATAGGCGCTGACGCCGGCGGCGAAGTGGGCGAACAGCGCCTCACCCTTTTCGGGCGTCGCGGCGGCCGGGATGCCGACGTGCCCCGGCGCGCTGCGATCGGGCATCACCCACGCCCGGTAACCCGGCAGGAACTCCTTACCCCACAGCACTTCCGGCACCTGTGCCACGTTGCCCACCACGAGCTTCGGGTTCAGGCGCAGCACCATCGACGTTTCCCACTCGCAGGCGTGCCCCATGCGGTTCTGCACGAGGCCGGGGATCGTCGCGCTCGACGGTTTCCCGCCCGCGTCCCAATAGGTCAGCGCGAGCAGCAGTAGGTCGGCGCGTTTGCGGTGTTCCTGCTTCAACTCGAACAGCGCCTGTTGGTACGGCGTGACGTTCCCGCCGTGGCCGTTGACGAACACGAGTCGCGTGAACCCGTGCGCGAGGAAGCACGTCGCGAGGTCTTTGATCAGGTCGAGGTACACGCGCGGCGTGGCCGAGAGCGTGCCGGGGAAGTCCATATGGTGGTGCGAGTTGCCGAGCCACAGGAGCGGCGCGAACAGGCACTTCTCCGCGACCGGCGTCAGCTTCACGCGGCGGATCACCTCGCCGAGCAGCAGCGAATCGGTGAACACGGGCATGTGCTTGCCGTGCTGTTCGAGGGCGGCGATGGGGAAGATGATCGGCGTGGTTCGCGGCAGCGCGTCCACCGCGGGCCACGTGAGATCGGGCAGTTCCATGGGGTGCGATTCCGGCAGGAAGCGAAGGCGGGATGCGGAACAGTGTAGCGGAAGGGGAAGGCTTGTGTGCCGGACGTTTGAAGGCAACTGTCGGCGCTGCGGCTGGAATTGGGTGCAGCATCGTGTCGCGCGCCGTGTAGATTCGTCTCGCCCGGACAGTTCTGAGAGGCTCCTTTACCTGTTCGCGCCCGGAGATCCGATGAGCGAATCGCCCGACGGTTTGATGGAAGCGGAGCCGGTCGAGCCGCTGCCGTTCCCCGCGGCGGCGCGGGCGGCGGCGATACAGTGGATCGTGGTCGGGGCCGTGTTCGGTCTCGTTTCGTTCGGCGGCGAGGTCGCGGTTACGAGAGCCGCAAGCAGCGCGGTCTGCCGCCGAGAGCGAACGGGAATTGTTCGGCGATGCTCGGCATCCTGATCGGTATCGCGTTCTTCGCGACCGGGACGCGCGTGCTCTGCGGCAGGGCACTGGACACACTCACGCCCAGTATCCTTTCGGTCGTGGTTGGTGTGATTTATCTCGGTATCAGTGCGATGTCGCTGAGTATGGCAGACAAGCAACCTCCTCAAGCACCACCGGCGCTCGCAATGGTGATGCTCATCGTGGGGGTTCTCAGTTTTGGGATCGGGGGCGGCCTATCACTCGCACGGGTGTTGGGCTTGGTCGGTCGCGCGGCGTACTTGGCGTGGCTCGAAGATAACCCAGACCTCAGCACGTGCCGTCGCCGTCGTCGCCGCTCGCTTCCATTGGCGAAAGAGGTCGACGACGACTGAGGATCGCGCGTTACACCCTGCGCCACGGACCCCCTACACCTCCCAGCCTTTGCGGTGGTTGCGGTTGACCAGCGCGTTCGCTTCGGGCAGGTCCGCGGTCATCTTCTCCACGTCCCACGCGATCGGTTTGCCGGCCCCGACGCGGCTCGCCATCACGCCCGTTAGCACGAACTCCGTGAACGGCCCGGCGTACTCGAAGCTCGAACTCGGCTCCGGGCCACCCTTCATCGCGGCCAGCAGGTCGCCCTTCACGCCGCCCTTCGAGCGCGGGATCGACTTCTCCGGGGACGGGAACTCGTCGTGCTGCTTCTTGGGCACGATCCGCGGGCCGCCGCCGTAGGTGTCCGTTACCATCACGCCCTTCGTGCCGATGTACACCGTGCCGCCGTTCACCTTCTCGCCGTGCTTGGCGAGCAACTCGTCGATCTCCTTCGGCCACTTGTTGTCGTAGCTGTTCACGATCACTGCGGGCATCTTCCCGCGCGGGCCGTACTTCCAACGGATGTGGTTGTTCTGCGCGAACTGCTCCTTGCTGCCGGCCGTTTGCGACACGCACTCCACCGTGAAGCTCTTGGCCTCCGCGAGCTTGAGCGCCCAAAACGTGCCGTCGAGGACGTGGCACCCCATGTCGCCCAGCGTGCCGGTGCCGAACTCGATCCAGTTGCGCCAGCCGAACGTGTGCAGCCCGCCGTGGTAGTCGCGGTCGCCGGCCGGCCCCAGCCACTCGTCCCAGTGCAGGCCGTCGGGCACCTTCTCGCCCTTCGGCCGCTCGCTCTTCCCGCCGAAGCTGCGGCTCATCATGCTGTGCGTCTCGGTCACGTCGCCGATGGCCCCGGCCCAAATGTACTCGCACAGCCGGCGGTAGCCCTCGCCCGCGTGCCCCTGATTGCCCATCGAGGTGTGAACCTTGTTCTTCTTGGCCTCGGTCGCCAGCGTGCGGGCCTCGGAGATGCACCACGTCAGCGGCTTCTCGCAGAACACGCTCTTGCCGGCGCGGATCGCGCGAATGGCCGCGGGCGCGTGGTGGTGGTCGGGCGTGGCGATCAGCACGCCGTCGAGGTCTTTGGCGTGCTTGTCGTACATGCGCCGGTAGTCGTGGTACACCGGCGGCTCTTTCACCTTGTCGCCGAGCTTTTTGATGGCCTCCGCGATCTTCTTGTCGTCCACGTCGCAGAGGGCGACGAGGCGCTCGCCGGCCGCGGTGCCGGGGTTACCGCCGCCCTGCCCGCCGCAGCCGATCACGGCGAGGCCGAGCTTCTCGTTGGGCGCGCGCGCCGAGAGGATGGCGGGGACGCCGAACGCGGACGCGGCCAGCGCCGATTGCTTGAGGAACGTGCGGCGCGAGGACGTGCGGGGCATGGGGCACCTGTAAAGAGAGTGTGGGGGCGGGCCGAGGTGACAGTACCCGTACCGTGCGCCCAGTGCAAGCGCCGCGCGCCGAACCCGCGGGCCGCACCTTCCCGGCGGCGCGGCCCGCGGGTAGGCTATCGCTTCCCCCTCCCCCGGAAACCGCGCGGCATGTTCCCCAAGCTCTTCGACATAGACCGGCTCCAGCAAGGGCTTCAAGCCGATCTGCTCATATTCCTGCCGGAACTGGCGGTCTGCTTCGGGGTGGTGCTGTTGCTGCTCGCGCGGCTCGTACCGTTCTTCGACCGCGCGCACCTCGGCGGGGTCGCGGTCGCGGCACTGGTCGGCGCGCTGTTCGCTGCAATCGCCCAGATTCAGGACGCGCAGCAGTCGCAGGGCACATGGGCCGGGGCCTACTTCAACGGGATGCTGACCGCGGACGCGTGGGGCGGGTTCGTGCGCGTCGTCGTCCTCGCCGCGGCGCTCCTCACCGTGCTGCTCACGCTGATCACCGGCATTCCCGACAAAGACGACTCCGCGGACTTCTACGCGCTGCTCCTCGGCGGGACGCTCGGCATGATGCTGATGGCGAGCGCGTCGCACCTGCTGATGGTGTTCATCGCGGTCGAGATGGCGAGCCTGCCGGGGTACGCGCTCGCGGGCTTCTTGAAGGGGAAGAAGACCGGGAGCGAGGCGGCGCTGAAGTACGTCGTGTACGGGGCCGCGGCCAGCGGCGTCATGCTCTACGGGATCTCGCTCCTGAGTGGCACGTTCGGGAGCGCGGCGCTGAAGGACGTTTCCGCCGGCATCGCGGCCCGCGGGTTCGACCTGCCGGTGCTCGCGGGGCTGGGCCTCACACTCGTCGGCCTCGGGTTCAAGTTCGCCGCGGTGCCGTTCCAGTTCTGGTGCCCGGACGTGTTCGAGGGCGCGGCGGCCGAAGTCGCCGGGTTCCTTTCGGTGGCGTCGAAGGCCGGCGCGGTCGGCCTCGGCGGGCGCTTGCTGCTGTCGCTGCACGCCGGGCACGAGGGCGGTTGGGCCGTCCCCTCAACCGTCGGCGTGTGGGTCGCGGTGGTCGCGATGCTGACGGTCACGTTCGGCAACCTCGCGGCCTTCGCGCAAACCAACCTGAAGCGGCTGCTCGCCTACAGCACAATCGCCCACGCCGGCTACATGCTGATGGGCCTCGCCGTACTCACGACCGGCGGCGCGGGTGCGGTACTGTACTACCTCGCGGCGTATGTCGCGATGAACCTCGGCGCGTTCGGCGTTGTGGCTCTGGTGCGGAACGCGACCGGGAGCGAAGACCTGAGCGCCGCTCGCGGTCTGGTGAAGCGCAACCCGCTGGCCGCGGTGTGCATGACGCTGTTCCTCGCGAGCCTGTTGGGGCTGCCGCCGCTGGCGGGCTTCGCGGGCAAGTTCCAAGTGTTCAGCACCGTGTACGACGCCGCCCGCGCCGCAACCGCGAGCGGCCCGCCGTGGTTGGGCGGCGTCTTCTTCGCACTGCTGGCGGTGGGCGCGGTGAACACGGCCCTGAGCGCGTACTACTACCTGAAGATCGCGCGGGCAATGCTGCTGGACGACCCAGAAGGCGTCACAGTTCCCGTGATCCACAAGCCGCAGGTGAGCGCGGCGCTGTTCCTTGTGGTGCTGGTGGCGTTTCTCGTAGCCGCTGGCGTGGTGTGGGATCCGCTCACGACTCAGGCGAACCTCGCCGCCGGTGCGTTCGTGGTTAAGTGACTTCTTGTGGGACGGGCTTACAGCCTGTCCGCGGCTTCGGACGGGCTTCCAGCCTGTCCCACTAACACCATGCTCATCGACACCCACGCGCACCTGTTTGACGAGCGCTTCGTAAAAGACCTGTCCGCGGTGCTGGCTCGTGCGGCAGCGGCCGGGGTCGAACGCGTCGTGTGTCTGGGTATCGACCTCGAATCGTCGCGCGCGTCGGTCGAGATCGCCAACGCGTACCCGCTCGTGGTCGCGGCCGTGGGTATTCAGCCCAACCACACCGCGGAGGCCAAGCCCGGCGATTGGGACGAGGTCGTGAAGCTCGCGGAGCGCGAGCCGCGTGTGGTTGCGATTGGGGAAACTGGGCTGGACCGCTATTGGGACCGCGCGCCGTTCGCGCTTCAGGAAGACTACTTCGCGCGGCACATCAAGCTGTCGCGTAGGCTCAACAAGCCGTTCGCGATCCACTGCCGCGAGGCCGAGGCCGACGTTGTGAAGGCGCTCCGCGAACACAGCGCGCAGGGGCCGCTCCGCGCCGTGATGCACTCGTTCAGCGGCGACCTCGCGACCGCGCGCGAGTGCCTCGAAATGGGGCTGTACATTTCGTTCGCGGGGATGGTGACGTACCCGACCGCGCAGAACTTGCGCGACGTGGCGAAGGACGTGCCGCTCGACCGTCTGCTGGTGGAAACAGACTGCCCGTACCTCGCGCCGCAGCCGGTCCGCGGCAAGCGGAACGAGCCGGCCTACGTCGCGCACACCGCGGCGCTACTGGCGCAGGGTAAGGGAGTGAGCGCGGCCGAGATCGAAGAGCACACGTCGCGCAACGCGCGGGCGCTCTTCGGGCTGTAACCACCGCCGTCACTTCTTGGGTGTCTCGCCTTGACTGCTCTGCTTCTGGAGCTCTTCGAGTTTCTTGATGGACTCGGGGTCGGTCGCCGGGGTCGCAGGCTTGGAGTCGCACCCGGCGAGCGCGAGGGCTACGGCCGCGGTCAGCGCGGCCACGCGACGAGCGGAACGGGACATCACACTGCTCCGGACGTGGGTCAGTCGGGGTTAACGACACCGCCGTCGGAGCGGTGGCAGAGGCGCATAAACTGGACCGGATCGACGCCGTACCGAACGAACCGCACCGAGCCGTCGCCAAGCAGGGCGTTCATGCCGGTCGCGTGGGCCGAACCGAACTGGAACTGGTCGGAGGAACTCGGGAACCGGCGGTCCTGTTGCGGGGTGAGCCAACTCGACCCGACCGGGGGTGCCCCGCGGATGATGTCGCCGTCGACCCCGGGTCCGGCCCAGAACTCGTTGTCGTAGCAGCAGGTGCTCTCGGCGTTGACGAACTTCTCGGCAACGAAGATCGTGCTCGATAGGCCGTCGGCAATGTCCGCGAACCGGAGGACGCCGGGCTGCGTGGGCGCGGTCTGCCCGTTCCGACTGATGACCACCGGGCCGGTGCAGTTCGCGCCCGGCCGGGTGGTCGGGTTGGTGCCGCCGTTGCCGGCGTAATCGCTCTTCGCGCTGCCGTTGACCACACGCGGCCCGCCGCGCGTCGGGCACCCGAAGACCGACACCGGCGTCGCCCGGATCACCGCGACGCTGGTTTGGTTCTGGAGCGCGCCCTGTTCGATGAACGGGAGGATCTCGTAGCACCAGCCGAAATCGAGTCGGTTGACCGCGGGGTTGTCCACCCCGCCGCCGTCGCCGCCGGCCGTGGGGATGTACCCGGTCGCGTCGTGGTGGGCGTGGAACGCGATGCCGATTTGCTTGAGGTTGTTGCTGCACTTCATGCGCGCCGCGGCCTCGCGCACCTTCTGGACCGCGGGCAGGAGCAGGCCGATCAGGATCGCGATTATGGCGATCACCACCAACAACTCGATGAGGGTGAACCCGGTTCGGGGTCGACACAAGTGGCGCATGGAATACCCCGCGCGCGGCGCGTGTGATGTGTGGAACAGAAATGAATCACCGACAATTTACTCCGTCGCGCAGGCTTTGTCGAGACCGCGGGGGATCGGATTTCAGTCGGCGTTCGCGGGGTCCTTCGACTTGTTCTTCTGGAGCTGGCGCGCCTTCAGTTCGCGCGCGGCTTCCTCCTTGATCCGCTGCTCGGCGGCCTTTTCGTCGTCGGGGGTGGCCTCGCGCGGTGCCGCGGCCGGCCCGCACCCGGTCGCGAGGCACAGCCCCGCGAACAGCCCACAGATGCGCCCGCGCACGGCCCCTCCGGGTCAGAAGTCGAGGTTCAGCACCGCGCCGTCGTTGCGGACGCAGAACCGGCGGAACTGGGTCCGGTCGGGGTTGAACTTGACGTGCCGCACGGACCCGTCCGCGAGAACGAAGTTGCACCCGCTGGCGTGCGACGACCCGAACTGCGCCAGCCCGCTGTTGACGTCGGGAAACACCGCGGGGTTGGTCTGGCGGATGTCGCGACTCGGGCCCCACGTGCGCGCCGCCGCGGGCAGGTGCGCGTCGTCGAGGTCGGTCACCGCCGCGCGGATCGTCTCGTTGTCCCACCCGGCCGAATAGTACGCTTCGTTGTCGTCGTAGCTCAGGTTGAAGCGGTCGAGCTTCATCCGCTTCTCGCCGACGAGGGCCGTGTTCGAGGTGCCGTCTGTTACGTCGAGCAGCTTGATCGTGGTCAGTCCGGTGCGCTCGATGGTGCCGGTGTTGTTGCCGGCACCGTTGCTGTTGCCGGAGTTGCCTGCGTAGTCGCCCTTGGCCTCGTTCCCGTAGGCGATGGGGGCCCGCCGCGACGGGCAGAAGTATACCTTCACCGGCGTCGCCCGAACGGTGGTGTGGTTGGTGTTCCGGTACAGGTTGTCTTGCTCGAGGAACGGCAAGATATGGTACGTCCAGCCCCATTCGACGCGGTTCTGCGGCACCGGAACCCCGGCGTGAATGTAGGGCGTGGTGTGGTGGGTGTAGCTCGAGTTCGTGTTGCAGTTGTTGAGAATGTTCGCGTGGATCGGCGGGTCGCAGCCGTCTTTGCCCGCGCCCGGCAAGTAGCCGAGTGCGTCGTGATGGCTGTGCATCGCGATGCCGATCTGCTTCAGGTTGTTGGTACAACTCATACGGGCCGCGGCCTCGCGGACCTTCTGGACCGCGGGGAGCAGCAGCCCGATGAGGATCGCGATGATCGCAATCACCACCAGCAACTCGATGAGGGTGAAGGCACCCGGGCGCGAAACGCGCGGGGCGCCACCGGCCGTGAGCCGATGAGTCATGACGTATCTCCTGAAGCCGGGGCGAGCGAGAAATGAAGGAAGTTACCCGGCTGGAACTCGGTTATAATCTTTTTCTCATGTCTCGCAACACGAAAGTTGGCATTCTAATAGTCATTGAGGTTGTCGGAACCCGGCCCCGTGTGGCAGGGTTTCATTCGTATTGCCCGCGCTTTCGCTTGAGGGTCATCCATGCGGCTCCGTCCTGTGGCACTGTTCGCCCTAACCACCGGTCTTGCCGTTCTGGTGGGCGACCTCACGAACATCGACGCCCAAGAAAAGGTAAACAAGAAGGCCAAGAAGAAGGTTGACGCGCCCGCGACGGAGCCGTCCGAAAAGATTCCGCCGCGCGCGCCGCGGCCCTCGAACCCGGTCGCCACGCCCGCCGCGAAGGACGACGCCGCGCTCGCGAAGGTCATCGACGCCGAAGTGACCCGCAAGCTCGCCGCCGCGAAGCTCACCGCGTCCGCCAAGTGCTCGGACGACGAGTTCCTGCGCCGCGCCTACCTCGACATCGTCGGCGTCATCCCGACCGCGGATCAGGCCAAGGCGTTCCTCGATAACCCCAGCGGCGACAAGCGCGCCAAGCTCCTCGATGAACTGCTCGCCGACCCGCGGTTCGGCCGCCGCATGGCCGACATCTGGACCGCGAAGCTGTTCCCGAAGGACAGCGGCAACCGCTTCGTCCTGAAGGAACCGCTCTACAAATGGTTCGAGGAGCAGTTCAACAAGAACCCCGGTTGGGACAAGTTCATCACGAGCCTCGTGACCGCGACCGGCACCGTGGCCGACAACCCCGCGGTCACGTACTTCCTCGCCAACCGCTCCGTGGACAAGCTCACGGACACGACCGCGCAGCATTTCCTCGGCATCCAACTCCAGTGCTGCCAGTGCCACAACCACCCGTTCACGACGTGGAAGCAGACCGAGTACTGGGGCATGGCCGCGTTCTACAGCAAGGTGAAGGCTGACAACCCAAAGAACGCCAACAAGGGCGGCGACAACACGACGATCGGCGTGCAGGAGGGCAACGGTCGCACCAAGCAGAAGGACTTCTTCCCAGAAGCGGCCAAGAACGTGAACGCCAAGTTCCTCGGCGCGGAAGAACCGAAGCTGAACGAGAAGGATCCGTACCGGCCGGCGCTGGCAAAGTGGATGGTCGCCCCTGAGAACCCGTACTTCGCCCGCGCGATGGTGAACCGCACGTGGGCGCACCTGTTCGGCCGTGGGTTCATCAACCCGGTCGACGACATGATCGAGGAAAGCGTCGCCAGCCACCCGGAACTCATGGACGGCCTCGCCAAGCACATCGCCACCACTGGCGAATACGACCTCAAGTACCTCATCAAGGCGATGTGCCTGTCCGAGACCTACCAGCGTACGAGCAAGCCGACCGCGGACAACGGGGCCGATACGAAACTGTTCAGCCACATGACGATGAAAGTGATGTCGCCGGAGCAGCTCTTCGACTCGCTGGCCCAAGTGACCGGGAACCTCCGGGATACGAGGGGCAAAGGGCAGCCGGTCGGCGGCAAAGGCCCGCGCGTCGGGGGCCGCGAGCAGTTCGTCAACTTCTTCCTCGCCGGGGCCGACACCACCAGCGCCGTCGATTACGAGGCCGGCATCCCGCAGGCTCTGCGGCTGATGAACTCGCCCATCGCCAACAACCCGGCCACCATTCGCGCGCTGCTCGGCAAGGACACCAAGCCCGCCGACGCCATCGAGAAGATTTATCTCGCTGCCCTCTCGCGCCGGCCCACCGCAGACGAGGTCAAAGACCTGACCGCCTACGTCGAGCGCGTCGGCGCGCCCGATGCATACGGCGACATCCTCTGGGCCGTCCTGAATAGCAGCGAGTTCACGCTGGTGAAGTAACCTTCCGCCGCTCTCCCCTTCGGGTCGCGGCTACGCGAACACAACGACTACTAACCCTCTGGAGTGCCCATGTTTTCGACCAAGCTGCAAGACAGGAGCCGGCGCGACGTGCTGAAACTGGCCGCGGCCGGCGTGTTCGCGCCGACGCTGTCCGGGTGGCTCCCGGTGCTGGCGAAGGCCGCGCCCTCGGGCGGCACCGGCAAGGCCAAGTCGTGCATCCTCCTGTGGATGGACGGCGGCCCGACGCACAAGGACACGTGGGACCTGAAGCCCGACAGCAAGGGCGCGGGCGACTTCAAGCCGATCAAGACCGCCGCCAGCGGCATCGAGATCAGCGAGCACCTGCCGAAGGTCGCTCAGGTGATGAACCACGGGGCCGTGGTCCGCGGGATGACGACGCCCGAGGGCGCGCACGCCCGCGCCAAGTACTACATGCACACCGGGTTCCGCGAGGGGCAGGGCGGCGTCGTGTACCCGGCCATCGGCTCCCTCGTCTCGCAAGAGAAGGGCGCGGCCAACGGCGCGATGCCCAACTACGTCGCCATCGGCGGGCGCTCGTTCGGCTCCGGGTTCCTCGGGCCGAAGCACCAGCCGCTGCTCGTCACCGACCCCAATCGCGGCGTCGAAGACCTAAAGTCCGCGCTCTCGCTCTCGACCTTCGACAACCGCGTCGGGCTGCTCGAACAGATGGAAAAGGCCTTCCACCGCGAGTACAAGGCCGACGCCATTAACGACCACAAGACCACCTACGAGCGCGCCGTCAAGATGATGCAGTCGAAGGAGGCGAAGGCCTTCGACATCTCCAGTGACCCGTCGAAGGCGAAGTACGGCAGCGGCCGGTTCGCCGAGGGGGTGCTCATGGCCCGCCGGCTGGTCGAAGTGGGCGTGCCGTTCGTCGAGGTGTCGCTGGGCGGCTGGGACACGCACCAAGACAACTTCGCCCGCGTGAAGTCGCTGTCCGAGCAGGTGGACGCGGCCCTGTCCGCGCTCGTCACCGAACTGAAGGACAAGGGGCTGCTCGACAGCACGCTGATCGTGTGGATGGGCGAGTTCGGGCGCACCCCGAATATCAACGCCCGCGGCGCGAAACCGGGCCGCGACCACTACCCGCGGGCGTGGAGCCTCGCCATGTTCGGGGCCGGCATCAAGGGCCGCGTGGTCGGCAAGACCGACAAGGAAGGCGCGAGCGTCGTCGAACGGCCCACCACCGCGCAGGACTTCCTCGGCACGGTCTGCGAGCTGATGGGCATCGACCACACGAAGAAGAACGAGACCGCGACCGGCCGCCCGATCCAGATGGTCGAGAAGGCCAAGCCGTTCACGAAGGATTTACTGTAAGGGATTCTGGTGTGATGCTTCAAGCCGCTGGCGGCTTCGCATGTCGTGCGAAGCCGCCAGCGGCTTCTGTGTTTGAGGGACTCAAGGACAGAGGCTTCTTGCTTTCTGTCCTCTGAGTTCTGTCCTCTGGCTCTAGGGCAGCGTCGGCGGGATGACCGGTGGCAGCGGGGCGACCGTCGGGGGCGGGGCGAACCCGGTCGCAGGCGGTAGAGGAACCGGCGCGGGCGTCGCGTCCGGCGCGGTACCCGGCGACCACACCGGCCCGCTCGTCTTCGGCGGGGGCGGCAGGATCACGCGGCCGTCCGGCACGAACGCGCCCCCGTTGCCGGTCCCGTTTCCGGACGGCGGCGCGGTGAACCGCGGCGCGGTGCCCGTGGTGCCCGGCAGCGGCTTCGGGGGCGGCGGTAGCGTGAGCGTGCCCTCGTTGGTGAAGGTGCCGGCCCCGCCGGGAGCGCCGGTCAACGGCGGCGCGGTGTCGACCACCGGGCGCGTGCCCTTCGGCGTGGGCGGAACCGTAACCGTGCCTTCGGGTGTGAACACCGGGTCGGTGCCGATCGGCAGCGTGCGCGGGGGGGCGTCGAGCGGTTGGCCTAGACCCGGCGCGCCGGGCCACGGCCGCACGGCACCGCCCTTACCGTCCTTCAGGTCCTTCGGGTCTTTCATATCCTTTTGCTCGCCGGGGCGCGGGGCTGGCAGTTCCGGCAGTGGGTCGCGCTTCTCCGCGAACGCCGGCAGCTTCAACAGCGTGTTCGAGCCGACCGCCGGGCCGACCGGGTGCCCGCCCGCGGACGGCGCGACCACCGGGGCCGGAGCCTCGCGCAGCTTGATGGCCGCTTCCGTGCGCTCGCGGATGTGGTCCGCGGCCCGCTTCTGCACCCACGGCGGCAGCGCGCCCTCGCCGATGGACACGTTGTTGTACTGCTGGATTGTCCCCTTCGCGAACTCGAACGCGGCGAGCGCCTTGTTGTAGTCCGCGATGGCCTGCGACTCGGCCGCGATTGCCGCCGCGAGCTGCTGCTGAACGGTGATCAGGTTCAGGAACTCGTCCTGCGTGTACGAGCCGATGCGGATGCGCTCGCGGATGCGGGCGATGAACTTTTGCAGCGCCTCGCGCTCGGCGCGGGCCGGGGCGATTTCTGCGTACGACTGCACCACGCGCCGGTGCTGGCTCGCGAGGTACTCGATGGTCTTCAGTTCGGCGTCGCGCAGTTGCACGTAGCTCTTGGTCAGGTTCAGTTGCGCGGCCCGGACGAGGCCGTTCGCGTCGCGGAACCCCAGCGGCATGTCGAGCCGGAGGCCGACGGTCCAGCTGTTGAAACGGTTATCGATGAAGCTGCCGAAGGCGTTGCCGGGGGTGGCGATCCCGTTAGCGTCGATGTTGTCGGTGGCCCCGCCGAGGCGGGTGCCGAGGCCGGCGAGGTCGTAGCTCGCGTACCCGCGCAGGTCGGGCCGGCGCAGGTTCTTCTGCAACCGCAGGTCGAGGCTGCGGAACATGAGGTCTTGGCGCGCCAGCATCAGTTCCGGGCGCAGGGTGATGGCGTCGGTGGCGGCCTCGTGGAAGTCCGGCTTGTACGGGGCGAGGTTCGGCTCGTCGATGGGCACCAGCCGCGCGCCGTCGTCGGAGCGCAGCCCCAGCAGGCCGCGCAGCTGGCGCTCGCTCTCCAGCACCTGCCCGCGGGCCTGATACACTTGGCGCTGGAACCGGTGGAACTGGGCCTGAATCTGGTCGAGCCGCTGCGGGGGGTCGCTCCCGTTGATCACCCGGATGTAGATGAACCGGTAGCCCTCGAACGCCTGCCGCAGCCCTTCCTCTTGCGCGTACAGGTTGTAGTACGCGGCGTACAGGTTCCAGTACGCGGCCTCCACGTTCACCAGCATGAAGTTGACTTTGGTCTCGAAGTCGGCCTTCGCTTGGTCGAGCCGGATGCGCGTGATGAGGATGCCTTCGGTGCCGATGCCGCCGGCGGAGCGGAGCCCGGCGAACACGCCCGGAAGTTGGTTCCCTTCGTTGTACGGGTGCGTCCCGGCGATCTGGTTGATCTCGGTGCCGAACAGCCGCAGCAGCGGTTGCTCGATGCCGAACGACAGCCGCGGGGTGTAGTTCGGGTTCACCAGCGAGGTCTGCTGCGCCGCGCGCTGGTCGAACTTCGAGTAGTCGGTGCTGGCGGTGATGCCGACCACGCCGCCCGTGGGCAGTGGCTTGACGAGCGAACTGCTCAGGCGCGCCGTGTCGCGCTGCTGTTGGAACGAGAGGAACTGTGCCGCGACCGGCTGATCGACCTTGCCCCACTCCATCTGCGTCACCCAGCGGGCGTCGAATCGGCTGAGCGAGCGCTCGATCTCGGTCTGCGCGACTGCGGGGTCGATGGCGAACGCGCGGATCGCATCGGTGCCGCCGACCGTGCGCCCGGCGAACGTGTCGATGGTGTCGTTCTTGAACCCGAACTGTTGGGCCGACTGCCCGCCCACGTTGCCTTGTTCGAGCGAGAGGGCGACGCACTCGCGCAGGGTCATGTGGCGCGGGGGGCGCACGAAGTCCGTGACCGTGACCGGGTTCCCCATTCGGTCCGGGGTGCCCGGCGCGATCGGCCCGTGCGGGTTCGTTTCCAACTGCTTGGGGATCGACACGTTGCTGATCGTGTCCTTGTAGTCGCCCGGCTCCATGAACAGTTGCTGCTTGCACCCGCCGGCGGCGGACAGGGTCAGCACCCCGGCGAGCGCCCGCTTGATCCACTTCCGGCTCATAACACTCCCCCAACCGCCGACCAGAACGCGCCCGAATGCGCCTCGCGAACGGGGCGCGTCCCCTCGACTCGGGCACGTCTCCCCAACCATCGACGCGCGGGCCGGAAGAATTTAGCCAGACTGCCGGTCGAATCCGAGATTCCAGCAACTGCAGTTCAAGTTCGGGGCTTTCGCCGCGCCGGGGACGAGTTCGCGCTCGTGCGAACCGGCGGGGGCTGGCGAACCCCGCCGCGCCGCGGTAGTCTGAAACTCGGTACCATTTCGCACGGCGCGGCCACCGGCCGAAGGTGACTCGTGGAACAGCAACCCGTTAGCAACGAACTGCGACAGGGCCGGATGACTGAGTTCATGAAGCTGTTGCCGCTCACGCTGGAACTGGCCGGGCTGCCGAAGGCCGACCCGCTGCGGCCGTACACCGCGGACCAGATCGAGGGGCGCGTAATGAGCGTGCGCACCGCGTTCAAGGCCGCGCGCGCGCTGCTGAAGGAGATCGGCGAGGGGGTTTAGGCCGGGGCCCCGCGGAGCCGCGCGCGGTCGGCGAGGTGGAGCACGGCCGGGAGCAGCACCAGCGCGGCGAACATGCAGCACGTCACGCCGACCGCGAGCGCGAGGCCGAGACTCGCCATGCCCGCGTGCCGGGCCGTGACCATCGCGCCGAACCCCAGCACCGTGGTCAGGCCCGCGACCAGCACCCCGCGCCCGGTCGCGCGCCCGAGCCGGTACGCGCGCCCCCGGTCCCGCGCCCGGTAGTCGTGCAGCACGTGGACCCCGTTATCGACGCCCACGCCCACGATCAGCGGCAGTGCGATCATGTTCGCCGGGTTCAGCGCGACCCCGCAGAGCGCCAAGATTCCCAGCGTCAGCAGCATGCCCGTTGCCAGCGGGAACAGGCCGAGCAGAACGCCCGACAGCCGGCGGAAGTCGAGGGTCAGCACGAACACGATGGCCGCGAGCGCGTACGCCCCGGCCCACTCGAACCCGGCCTTCATCTGCCGCAGCCCTTCGAGCGTGCGGAACGCCTTTCCGGTCGCTTCGGGGTCGACCGTTTGCGCCGCGGCGGTGAACGCGCCGAGCGCGTCGTAGTCCCACAAACTCTGTTTCGCAAAAGCCCGCACGAGGTACTCGCCGTTCGCGCCGACGAACCGCTCGCGCAGTTCCGGGGGCACGTCGGCGGGGGTGATTGGGGCCGGGCGCGACACGGCGCGGAGCGTGTGAAGCTGGTCCGCGAGGTCGGCCCCCATGCGTCGGTCGAACGCCTTCAGGCGCTCGGCGGCGTGGGGCGCGTCGCAGGCGCGGGCGAGGTCGCGGCACGCCACCGCGAGTTCCGTATCGGTTTCGGCGAACCCGGCGGCGCGCGCGGCCAG
>VGZJ01000063.1 GCA_016872595.1 Planctomycetota bacterium | reverse complement strand
AGAGGCCATGAAACGACGCAAGATCATGAAGAAGGCACGATCCAAGAAGAAGCGGCCAATACTCATGGCCGACTTGGAGCGAAGGTATCGCGAATCACCTGGGTTTTAGCCCTCTCGCGGATCGTTGTCAATTTTTCACGGTCGCCGGAATCATCGGCGCACCCGCCGGCGCACCGCGCCCACGCGCGCCGTACACTGATGGGGCCGTTCACCTTCCGTCAAACACGAGGGCCGTTGCTGTGCGTTACGCGCTTCCCGCACTCGCCGCGCTGTTAATCGGCGTTAACACCGCACCCGCCGAAGAACCGAAGGCCAAAGACAAAGACGGCGATTGGGTGCCGCTGTTCAACGGTAAGAACCTCGACGGGTGGACCCCGAAGATCACCGGCTACGAGCTGGGCGACAACCACGCCGACACCTTCCGCGTCGAAGACGGCGTGTTGAAGGTGGGGTACGACAAGTACAAGGAGTTCGGCGGCAAGTTCGGCCACCTGTTCTACAAGGACAAGTTCTCGCACTACCGGCTGCGGATCGAGTACCGTTTCGTGGGCGAGCAGTGCAAGGGCGGGCCGGGGTGGGCGACGCGCAACAGCGGCGTCATGTTCCACTGCCAAGACCCCAAGACCATGCGCAAGGAACAGGACTTCCCCGTTTCCATCGAGGCCCAGTTCCTCGGCGGGTTGGGCAAGGGGAACCGCACGACGAACAACCTGTGTTCGCCGGGCACGCACGTCGTGATGGGCGGCAAGCTGTTCACCCCGCACTGCACGAACTCGAAGTCGAAGACGTACCACGGCGACGTGTGGGTGACGGCCGAGATCGAGGTTCGCGGTAGCGGGACCGTGAAGCACTTCGTCGAGGGCGAGTTGGTGTTGGAGTACGAGAAGCCGCAACTTGACGAGAAGGACGCCGACGCGAAGAAGCTCATCAAAGACGGAAAGGTTCTGATCGAGGAGGGCTACCTCGCGCTACAAGCCGAGAGCCACCCGTGCGAGTTCCGCAAGGTCGAGATCAAGGTGCTGAAGAAGTAACCGAGGGTGTTCGGAGTGACCCGCTTCAGCGGGTCTTCGCTCGTGGCGGAACCGCGAAGGCCGCTCGCGCCCGACCCCGCTGAAGCGGGTCACTACGAACACGGAACTTGCGCGACTCCGGCAAGCTGGGCGATTCGTTCCGGCTGCCGCGCCTGCATTTTCGCTCAAGTCCCCATCTTGCGCGAACCTGCTGGAGCGCCAACGCGCCGCCGGTCGATGGGGGATGTGCCGCTGAGACATCCCTCCCCGACAGGACCGCTCCCTTGACCACCCCGGCCGCCTCTCCGAACCCCGCGCCGGTCGCGATTGGGTTCCTCGCGGTGATGCAAGACCCCTCCGGGTGGCTCGGTGGCTACCTCGTGACCAACGGCTGGGGCCGCCCGCTCGAGTTCCGCCTCACCAGCAGCGTGCAACCCAATCGCGTGCAGACCGCGCTCTACGGCGCGACCCTTCTGGAATACTTACACGCCGACGTAATCGGCAAAACCCTCGTCGAGAAAACCGGCACCAAGCCCGATCTAATCGTCACCGACAGTCCCCCGGCGCTGGGTTTGCGCGCGCGAATCGAGATTCCGGTCATCTCACTCGCCTTGCAAACCGGCACACTGGCGGAGACGGTTTCGCTGACGCACCCGCGGAGCGCCGCGCCGGTGTACCTGCCGTTACGGTTCGAGGCCGACCGGCCCGCGATCGCTCGGCTGCTCGACCGCGTGGACCCGGCGGTCGATCTGGCGGAACCGTTCGCCCGCATCCGCGAAGCGGTGGGCGAGGCCCGCAAGATGGGAGTGACCAACCGTGCCGCTTGATCTGGACGAGGTGATCGCGCTCGACGTCGATCTGGACCCGGCCACGTTCGACCTGCCGAAGCTCGAATACCCGCTGGAACCGACCGTGCGCGAGCCGCGGCTGCTCGCGGACGCACCGTGGGTGCGCGCGCTGGGCCGGCTCGAACTGAGCGTGACCACCGAGGGGTGGAAGTTCCCCGCGCCGCCGGTGGAGTGCGCGCCGCCCCCGACGTCACACGCCGCACGAATGCCCGCGCCGGCGCTGCCCGACGCCACCGACGCGAAGCCGCGCATCCGCCCCAAGCCGACCGCGGACACGGTCCTGTTCAAAGACCGCCTGCTCTACCTGCTCCAGCCCCCGCTCGACGGCCTCTTCGACGGTCGCCAACTCGAAGTGCCGTTCGAGCCGTTCCCCTATCAGCTCGAAGGCATTGCGTTCCTGATGCCGCGCCACGGCGCGCTCTTGGCCGACGAAATGGGGCTGGGGAAAACGGCACAAGCGATACTATCGTTACGACTCCTCTTCCATCAGGGGCAGATCAAGCAAGCTCTGATCGTCTGCCCGAAGCCGCTCGTTCACAACTGGGCGCGCGAGCTGAAGATGTGGGCACCGGACGTGCCGTTCGAGACGTTCGACGGCGACCCGGACGAGCGCCGCACCATGTGGACCGTGTCCAACTGCCCGCTCAAGCTCATCAACTACGAGACGCTCACGCGCGACGCCGACGTCGCCACCGGCAACAAGGTGTACTTCGACGCCGTCGTTCTGGACGAGGCCCAGCGGATCAAGAACAAGGACAGCAAGACCGCGCAGGTGGTGCGCGCGCTGCCTCGGGGGCGCAGTTGGGCGCTGACCGGCACGCCGGTCGAGAACCGGGCCGAAGACCTCGTCAACATCTTCGAGTTCATCGACCCGGGCCGCATCCCGCACGGCACCCCGGAGCGCCACATCCCGCGGTTCACGACCGACAGCATCCTGCGCCGCACGAAGGACATCGTCGCCACCGACATGCCGGCCAAGACGATGATCGACCTTCCACTGGAGCTGACCACGGCGCAGCGCGCGGCCTACGTCCGCGCCGAAGAGGACGGCGTCGTTCACCTGAACGAGTTGGGCGACACGATTAGCATTCAGCACGTGTTCCAACTGGTAATGCGGCTGAAGCAGATTTGCAACTTCGACCCCGTGACCGGCGAGAGCGCGAAGCTCGAACGGCTCGTTACGGACATGGAAGAAGTGGCCGCGAGCGGGCGCAAGGCCATCGTGTTCTCGCAGTGGGTGGAACCGCTCGAAGTGATCGCACAGGCGCTGGGCAAGTACGGCGCGCTCCAGTACCACGGCAAGATTCCTCAGAACCAGCGCACGCCGATTCTGGACCGCTTCAAGAACGACCCCGACATGCACGTCTTGCTGATGAGCTACGGCACCGGGAGCGTCGGCCTCAACTTGCAGTTCGCGAACTATGTGTTCCTGTTCGACCGCTGGTGGAACCCGGCGGTCGAGGATCAGGCCATCAACCGCGCGCACCGCTTGGGCCAGAAGAACCCGGTCACGGTGACGCGGTTCCTGAGCGAGAACACCATTGAGGAGCGCATCGCGAAGGTGCTGCAGGCGAAGCGCGACGTATTCAACGAATTGATCGCGCAAGCGGACAAGCCCGAGTCCCGCGGCCTGAGCGAAGACGAAATCTTCGGCCTGTTCGACATCAAGGCCCGGCCGAAGCGCGAGAAGCATTAGCCGGAGGGTTCACCACAAAGGCACGAAGATCACACAAAGGAACAGAGAGAGAACAGCGAGAGATAGGTGCTTGAAAACTCTCTTCTCTGCCTTCTCGGTGTGCCTTCGTGTGATCTTCGTGCCTGTGTGGTGAACTCTTCTACTTCGGTTCCCGGAGAAACTTCTCCAACTCCTTGAGCTTGTCGGTGTTGATGAAGTCGACCTCCGCGGCGAGCAGTTCCTTCCACACGTCGGGCTTCTCCGGGGTCGCCCATAAGCGCACCTTGCGGCCCTGCTTGTGTGCTTTCGCCACGAGGTCGCGCAGCTTCTTCCGCTCGTCATCAGGCATCGCGCCGGTACCGTCCCACTTGAACAGCGCCCTCCACGACTGGCTCACCCACGGGATCTGGTGCGCGGGCGCGTCGCCGTCGAGGTCCGCCGGGCGGCCGTCGAGCGCCGCGAACCGCACCTTCTGCGCCGCCAGTGCTTTCTGGTCGCGGTTGCCGCTGATGACGACCGTGACCGCCTTCACCTCGGCCTTCCCGTCGCGCGTGACACTCAGGATGTCGGAGTACTTCTCCAGCACCTTCGCCAGCGCCGCGTAGGTCTCGGCCGCGTCGGTCTTCACGTCGATCATCAAGTAGAACGGCGCGCCCGGTTGGATCGCGCCCTTGTTGGCCCTCGCGCGGGCGCGGAGCGGGTCGAGGTACAACGCTTCGAGGGTGCGCTTCGCGTCCCAATCGAGCGGCGTGTGCGCGACCAACAGCGCGCCCTTCACGAGCCAGATGTCCGCTTCGACGCTGCAAAAGCCGCAGTCGAGCGCGTCGAGCAGCGGGCGCTTGTGCTCGTAGTCGTTGTGGGCGTGCGCGCGCGGCAGTGGCTTCTCCTCGGCCGCTATCGGCCGCGCAGCGACAACTCCAAGCACGACAGAGAGGAGAGGGAGTACACGCATACGAACCTCGCGCTGAGGAGATTCCCGTAGAATCCTATCGCCCGTTGTACGCCGAGGCCGCCATGCCGAACCGACTCGCGAACGAAACCAGCCTGTACCTGAAGCAGCACGCCAACAACCCCGTCGATTGGTTCCCGTGGGGGCCGGAGGCGCTGGCCCGCGCGAAGGAACTGGACCGGCCCATCTTCCTCAGCATCGGCTACAGCGCGTGCCACTGGTGCCACGTGATGGAGCACGAGAGCTTCGAGAGCGCCGACACCGCGGCCGTGATGAACGCGCACTTCGTGTGCATCAAGGTGGACCGCGAGGAACGCCCGGACCTCGACACGATCTACATGAACGCGCTGCAACTCATGACGCGCGAAGGCGGCGGGTGGCCGCTGTCGGTGTTCCTCTCGCCGGACCTGACGCCGTTCTACGCGGGCACCTACTACCCGCCCGACGACCGCTACGCGGCCCACGGGCGACCCAGCTTCAAGCGCCTGTTGCTGGCGATCCGCGACGAGTGGGTGAACAACCGCGCGAAGATCACCAGCGTCGGCGCGAACGTCGTCAACTACCTGCGCGAGATGGGCGCGAGCGAAGCGGGCGACACCGCGGTGACACCGGACCTGCTGTCCGGCGCGCTGAGTGCGTTACGGCGCAGCTACGACCCCACGTACGGCGGGTTCGGCGGCGCGCCCAAGTTCCCCCACGCGCTCGAGCTGCGGTTGCTCCTGCGCCTGAGCGAGCGGTTCAACGACCCGGTCGCGCTGGACATGGTGAAGCACACGCTAACGATGATGGCCCGCGGCGGCATCTACGACCAACTCGGCGGCGGCTTCGCGCGCTACAGCGTGGATGCGCAATGGCTCGTCCCGCACTTCGAGAAGATGCTGTACGACAACGCCCTGCTCACGAGCGCGAATGTGGAGGCGTACCAGAAGACCCGCGACCCGTTCTTCGAGCAGATCGCGCGCGAGACGCTCGGCTACGTTGACGACGGGATGACCAGCGACGACGGCCCGTTCTACAGCGCGGAGGACGCCGACAGCGAGGGCGAAGAAGGGAAGTTCTACGTCTGGAGCGCGGACGAACTTCGGACTGTGCTGGGCGACGAGGACGCGGAGTTCGCCGGTAAGATCTGGGGTGTCACGAAGCGCGGCAACTTCGAGGGGCACAACATCCTGTTCCGCACGCTGCCCGACGAAGACGAGGCGAAGGCGCACGGGTTGAGCGTGGACACGTTCCGTGCGAAGCTCGCGGACGTGAAGCGCAAGCTGATCCCGGTACGCGCGAAGCGCGTGTGGCCGGGGCGCGACGAGAAACTCTTGACCGCGTGGAACGGGTTGATGATCGCGGCGCTCGCGAAGGCCGGCACCGCGTTCGGGGACGACCACTACACCGGTGCGGCCGCGCTCGCGGCCGAGTTTATCCTGAAGAACATGCGTGCGCCCGACGGCCGCTTGTACCGCACCGCGGGCGTGGGCCAGCCGCCGAAGCTCAACGGCTACCTCGAAGACTACGCCTTCCTCGCGGACGCGCTCGTTACGCTTTACGAAGCGACCTTCGATGCGAAGTGGCTGCGTGCCGCTTTCCAGTTGGTCGAAGTGATGGTGAAGCACTTCACCGACGCCAACGGCGGATTCTTCTTCACGGCGGACGACCACGAGCAACTCATCGCACGCACGAAGGAGATGCACGACGGCTCGACGCCGAGCGGCAACGCGATGGCCGTGACCGTGCTGCTGCGGCTCGCCGCGCTGACCGGCAGACGCGACTTCGCGGAACACGCCGAGCGCGCGCTGCGCGCGGCGCGCGACACGATGGCCGAGCACCCGGCCGCCAGCGGGCAGATGCTCCTCGCGCTCGACTTCTACTTGGGACCGGTCCAGCAGATCGCGATTGTCGGCGACACGAGCGCGGCCGACACTCAGCGCGCGATTCGCGCCGTGCACCGCGCGTTCGGCGCGCGGCGAGTGGTCGCGTTCCACGACCCCGCGACCGGCGTGCCCTCGGCGGAACTGTCGGCGCTGTTCGCGGGCAAGGAAGCCGTCGGCGGCAAGGTCACGGTATACGTCTGCGAGAACTTCGCCTGCCAGGCGCCGCTGGTAGGCGCGGGCGCGGTGGAAGCGGCGTTCAACGTGTGATTACTCCACGACGCGCGCCGCGTGCGCGTACACGTTGAGCGCGCCGGCGCGCACGAACCCGGCCAGCGTGACGCCGAAGCGCTCGGCCAGTTCCACCGCGAGCGACGACGGCGCGCCCACCGCCGCGAGGACCGGCAGGCCCGCGACCACGGCCTTTTGCACCAGTTCGAAGCTCACGCGCCCGGACACGAGCAGGATGTGATCCGCGAGCGGTACGCGGCCCTCCACCAGCGCCCAGCCGACGAGCTTGTCGAGCGCGTTGTGCCGGCCCACGTCCTCGCGCGCCGCGATCAATTCGCCCGCCGCCGTGAACAGCCCGGAGGCGTGAACCCCGCCGGTGCGCGCGAACAGCGGTTGCGCCGCGCGCAGCTTGTCGGGCAGCGCCGTCAGGATCGCGCGCGGCACCGCGAGCGCGGAGCGGTTCACCGCGCCCGTCACGTCGAGCGCGTCGAGCGACGGCTTCCCGCACGCGCCGCAACTGGCGCTCGTGACGAACACCCGCACGCCCGGCGCGCGCGCCGCCGGCGCGAGCCGCACGTCGCACACGGTCCCGCGCGGCGTGTGATCGAGGTCGATGGACAGCACGTCATCGGCGTCGGTAATTGCGCCCTCGCCGAACAGGAACCCGGTCACGAGTTCCGCGTCGTCGCCCGGCGTGCGCATCAGCACCGTGAGCGCGCGCCCGGACACACGCAGTTCGAGCGGCGCTTCCACCGCGACCGCGTCGGCCCGCGCCGCGCCGTTGGCGACCACGCGCACCGCGGCTTCACCCGCGCCGCCCATTACGCGCCCTCGCGGGCGACCGTGACCGCGACGAACTTCGAGGTCGGCGTGTTGCTCCCGTCGGCCGTGCTGTCGAGCGGGACGAGCACGTTCGTTTCGGGGAAGTACGTCGCGCAGCACCCCGCGGGGATGTCGTACTCGACGACGACGAACGGCCGCGCGACGCGCGTCTCGCCGCGGTAGTGGCTCGTCAGGCTCACCACGTCGCCCGCTTTCAGCCCGCGCGCGGCGATGTCGGCGGCGTGCATCAGCACGACGCGGCGCTCCTGCTTGATCCCGCGGTAGCGGTCGTCGAGGCCGTACACCGTCGTGTTGAACTGGTCGTGCGTGCGGACCGTCATCATCACCAGTTGGCCGGGTTCGACGCGGACCTCGTGCAGCGGGTGCGCGGTGAAGCGCGCCTTGCCGGTCGCGGTGGGGAACGCGCCCTCGCGCGGCCCGTTCGGGAGGTAGAACCCGCCCGGCGTTCGCGCGCGGGCGTTGTAGTCCGCGAAGCCCGGAATCACGCGCTCGATGCGGTCGCGGATCAGGTCGTAGTTCGATTCAAAGTCGATCCACGGAACTTGCGACCGCGTTCCGAGCGTGGCCCGTGCGAGCCGGCACACGATGGCGACTTCGCTCAAGAGCGCGCGCGACGCGGGCACGAGCGACCCCTTCGACATCTGCACCACGCCCATCGAGTTCTCGGTGGTCACGAACTGTTCGGCCCCGTTCTGAACGTCGCGCTCGGTGCGCCCGAGGCACGGCAGGATGAGGGCCGTGTGCCCGGTCACGAGGTGCGAGCGGTTCAGCTTGATGGAGACGTGGGCCGTCAGGCGGCAGTTGGCGAGCGCCGCGGCGGTGGCCGCGGTGTCGGGCGTGGCGGAGAGGAAGTTGCCGCCGAGCGCGAAGAACACCTTCGCGCGCCCGTCGCGCATCGCGCGGATCGCGTCCACCGTGTCGAGCCCGTGTTCGCGCGGCGCGTTGAACCCGAACTCTCGGTCGAGCGAGTCGAGGAACGTAGCTGCGGGCTTCTCGTAAATGCCCATAGTGCGGTCGCCCTGCACGTTCGAGTGGCCGCGCACCGGGCACAGCCCCGCGCCCGGTTTGCCGATGCTGCCGCGCATCAGCAGCAGATTCACGACCTCCTGAATGGTGGCGACCGCGTGCTTGTGCTGCGTCAGGCCCATCGCCCAGCACGCGATGACGCGCTCGCTCTTGGCAACCAGTTCGGCGAGTTGCTCGATGGCCTCGCGCGCGATCCCGCTCTGCGCGACGATCTGTTCCGACGTCACGGTTTCGAGCGAAGCCGCGAGCGCCTCGTAGCCGTCGGTCTTCTCGGCAACGAACGCTCTGTCTACCGCGCCGCGCGCGACGAGCGCCTTCATCACGCCCTTCAGCAGCGCCTGATCGCCGCCGATGCGCACCTGCAAGTAGAGGTCGGTCAGCGGCGTGCCGGAGCCGAGCCAACCGCGCACCTCCTGCGGGTTCTTGAACGCGAGCAGGCCCGCTTCCTTCAGTGGGTTCACGGCCACAATCGTCGCGCCGGCGCGCTTCGCGGCCTGAAGCGCGGTCAGCATCCGCGGGTGGTTTGTGCCGGGGTTCTGGCCCAGAATCAGGATCAGTTGCGCCTTCGCGAAATCTTCGAGTTTCACTGTGCCCTTGCCGATGCCGACGGTCGGCCCGAGCGCGCTGCCGCTCGACTCGTGGCACATGTTCGAGCAGTCCGGCAGGTTGTTGGTGCCGAATTGCCGCGCGAACAGTTGGTACAGGAACGCGGCCTCGTTCGAGGTACGGCCCGACGTGTAGAAGAGTGCTTCGTCCGGCGAACCGAGTGCGTTCAACTCGCCCGCGACGAGCTCGATGGCGTCGTCCCAACCGATCGGCTCGTAGTGCCGGCTGCCGGGGCGAAGCACCAGCGGTTCTGTTAGCCGCCCTTGTTGCCCGTGCCAGTAGTCGGTTTCGCGCGCGAGGTCGTCGACGGAGTGCGCGCGGAAGAAGTCGGCCGTGAGCTTGCGCGCGTCCGCTTCCCACGCCACGGCCTTCGCCCCGTTCTCGCAGAACTCGGCGGTCGCCCGGTGCGCGTCCGGGTCCGGCCACGCGCAACTGGGGCAATCGACGCCCTCTTTCTGGTTGAGCGTGAACAGCGCGCGCAGCCCGCGGCGGAACCCCGCGGTGCCGATGACGTGGGCCATCGACACGGCGACGGCCTTCGGCCCGGCCGCGGCGGTCTTGGCCGCGCCGAGCTTCAGGCCGGTCAGGTCTTCCGGGCACAGGCCGTCGCCGGCCGGTTGCGGCTGTGGGTCCATGAGGGTGTTGTACCCGCTTTGCGCGGCAACGGGTACCGCCGCCGAGATCCGGGTTGACCGGGCGCTTTGGGGCGAGTAATTCCCCCGCAGCCCGACCCGCGCGCAAGGACGCCACACATGCCCCGATTCCCGTTCGTACTCGCCTGCGCCGCGCTGCTCGTTTGCGTCGCGCGCGCCCCGGCCCAAGACGTGAAGTGGCGCACGGACTACGCCGCGGCCCGCAAGGAGGCCGCCGAAACCGGGCGCGCGCTGCTGCTCGACTTCGGCACCGAGGCGTGCTTCTGGTGCAAGAAGATGGACGCGACCACGCTGCGCGACCCGAAGGTCGCCAAGGTGCTCAACGAGCGGTTCGTGCCGGTGAAGCTCGACGGCAACGCCCACCCGCGCCTGACCGAGGCTCTGAAGATCGAAGGGTTCCCAACGCTGATCCTCGCCACGCCCGACGGAAAGGTGATCGGCCGGCACGCGGGATACGCGACCGTCGAACAACTTACAGCGCTGTTGGCGAAAGCGCCGGCTCCTGCCCCGGCCGCGCAACCCGTTCGCGCCGACCCGCCCAAACCTGACGTCAGCGCCGCGCTCGCGGAACTGTTCCCCGAAATCGCGGCCAAACTCGACCGTTAACGGGCGAAGAGGTTGATCCGCAGATTGCGCAGATGGACACAGATTGGAAGGCAGAAGGGCAGAGTATTTACACAGAGTTCGCGCAGCGAAGAGAGCACACAGAGGAAGACGAATACAGAGAAGGCCGAGTAAGCGGGGCTTTGAAAACCATGCTTCTCTCCCCTCTTTGCCTGTTGTCTTCCTCTGTGCTCTCTGTGACTCTGTGGTTCAATCTCTTCTGCTCATTACCTTTCGATCTGTGTCCAGCTGCGCAATCTGCGGATCAACTCTTTTCCGACTATCCGCCTCGCTTCTTGCTTGGCGCGCGGGTTGCGGCTATCACTCTGATTCGCCCGCACCCGCACAGTGAGCGCCCCCATGAAACCCGCGGCTTGTTCGGCCCTCCGGCGCGCGCTCGCGGCCGGCCGCACCGCGTTCGGGCTGTGGGTGTCGCTCGAAAGCCCCGCGGTCACGGAAATGGCCGTCGCCCTCGGCCTCGATTGGGTCGTGATCGACGCCGAGCACGGGCACCTCGACTGGAAGGAAATCGCGGAGCACGTGCGCGCCACGGTGCGGAGCGAAACGGTCGCGCTCGTGCGCCTCGCGGAACTGAGCGCCGGCGACATCAAGCGCGCGCTCGACATCGGCGCGGACGGCGTCGTGATCCCGTTCGTGGAGAGCGCGGCGCAGCTCGAACAGGCGGTGCGGTGCGCGCGGTACCCGCTGGACGGGGCGCGCGGCCTCGGCGCGGAGCGCGCGACCGCGTGGGGGAGCGCGCTGGCCGAGCACGCGGCCGAGGCGAACGAGCACGTCTTCGTCGTGCCCATCATCGAGACCGTGACCGGCGGGGCGAACGCGGCGGCGCTGGCCGCGGTGCCGGGCGTCGATCTGGTCTGGTTCGGCCCGGCCGATTACAGCGCGTCGGCCGGGTTCCGCGGCCAGTGGGAGGGGTCGGGCGTGGGCGAAGCGATCCTGCGCGCCAAGGACACGTTCCGCACAGCCGGAAAGCACTGCGGCGTGGTCGCGACGAGCGACGCTAACGTTCAGGAGCGCCTCGCGCAAGGGTTCGGCGCGGTCGGCCTCGGGTTCGATACCGGCCTGCTGCTGCGCGCGCTGCGCGCGGCGCTCCTCGGCGTCGGCCGCGACCGCGCGCCGACCGCGGACTTGGCGAGCGGGGGGCGTCAACCCCCTGATGCGGCTGCACCCGATTCCAGCGCCGAAGACAGCAAGGGGCGGACACCCCCCGCTCGCCGGACGCCGTTTCGCGTCGCGCTAACGGGCGACTTCTACACCAACGGCAAGCCGCGCTACGAGGACATCGGGACCGTGCTACTGCGCGAGGCGCGGGTTCCGTTCGAGGCATTCACCGAGCACCGCCCGGAGGTCGGCGCGGACCAGCTCGCCGGCGCAAACGGCGTAATCGTGCTCACGCCGCGCGTCACGGCCGCGAGTCTCGCGCGCGCCGACGACCTGCTCGCGGTCGGGCGGTTCGGCGTCGGGTACGACTCGGTCGACGTCGCCGCCTGCACCGCGGCCGACGTGCTGCTGTTCATCACCACGGGGGCGGTGGATCGGCCGGTCGCGGAGGCCACGTTGGGCTGGATGCTCGCGCTCAACCACCGCGTGCGCGCGAAGGACCGCTTCGTGCGCGAGGCCCGCTGGGAGGACCGCAGCCAGTTCATGGGGAGCGAGCTGCGAGACCACACGCTCGGCGTGATCGGGTTCGGCGGGATCGGCCGCGCGCTGGTGAAGTTGCTCGCCGGGTTCGGCATGAAGCAGCCGCTGGTGTTCGACCCGTTCGTGAGCGCGGCCGATGCCGCGCGGCTGGGTGTGCGCGCGGTGCCGCTCGACGAACTGCTCGCGCGGGCGGACTTCGTTTCGGTCCACTGCCCACTGTCCGACGCCACCCGCGACCTGATCGGCGCGCGCGAACTGGCTCTGATGAAGCCGACCGCGTACCTGATCAACACGGCGCGCGGCGGGATCGTGAACGAGGCCGCGCTCGACGCCGCCCTGCGCGACCGGCGCATCGCCGGGGCCGCCATCGACTGCTTCGAGCGCGAGCCGCTGACCGCGCCCCCCGTGTTCGCCGACCTCGACAACGTGCTGCTCGCGCCGCACTGCATCGCGTGGACCGACGAGCTGTTCCGCGACATCGGCCGGGCCGCGTGCCGTGGCATGCTCGACCTCGCCGCCGGCAAAGTGCCGCGCGGCGTCGTGAACCGCGAAGTGCTCGAACGAAAGAGCTTTCAGGAGAAGTGGAAGCGGATTCTCGGTTCGTAACCCCCAACCCCCGGAGCCTCTCCCATGCGCCCCGCCCTGTTCGTTCTCGTGTTGCTGACCGCGCCCGCGCGCGCGGCCGATCCCATCGTCCCGCCCGATGCGAAGGTGGAACTGCTGTTCGACGGCGGACTCGTGCTGACCGAGGGGGTCGCGGTCGCCCCCGACGGTACGGTGTACTTCAGCGACATCACCTTCACGCACGTCGCGAAGGAGAAGAAGCAGCCGGTAGAGGCCGGGCACATCTGGAAGTACGACCCAAAGACCGGCAAGACGGCCGTGTTCCGCTCACCCAGCGGCATGTCGAACGGGCTGAAGTTCGACGCCGAAGGGAACCTGCTCGCGGCCGAGGGCGCGGACTTCGGCGGGCGGCGCGTCACCAAGACCGACATGAAGACCGGCAAGACGTACATCCTCGCCGGGCTGTTCGACAACAAGCCGTTCAACGCACCCAACGACATCACCATCGACGAGAAGGGCCGCATCTACTTCAGCGACCCGCGCTACCTCGGCCACGAACCCGTCGACCAGCCGGTGATGGCCGTGTACCGCATCGACACCGACGGCAGCATCCACCGCATTATCACGGACGCGGGCAAGCCGAACGGCGTCGCGGTGTCGCCCGACCAGAAGACGCTGTACGTCGTGAGCAACGACAACGGCAGCACCGGCATCGGGCGGTTGGACGAGAAGAAGGAGCCGACAAAGAAAGGCTCGATGGCGCTGATGGCCTACGACCTCGCGGCCGACGGCACCGCGAAGTTCCGCAAAACGCTGGTCGATTACGCGCCGCAAGACGGCCCGGACGGGCTGGTGTGCGACAAGGTCGGGAACCTGTACGTCGCGGTGCGCGACACGACGCGCCCCGGCATCTGCGTGTACTCGCCCGAGGGGAAAGAGATCGGCTACATCAAGACCGAGGTGCCGACGAACGTCGGGTTCGGCCGCGGCGACAGCGCGAACGTGCTGTACATCACCGCGGGCAAGAGCCTGTACCGCGTTAAGCTGAACACCGAGGGCTACCACCTGCCGGCGAAGAAGTAACGGCGCGCTTGCGAAGCCGCGAGCGGCTTCACACCCGGCGGCGCTGGCCGCGGCGCAGTTCCTGTTGCTCTTGAAGTTGGCGCAGGCGCTCGGCGCGGTCCTTCGCCGCGTCGCGGGCCTTGTCCGCTTCTTGCAACAGCCCCGCGTAGTCGAGCGCGGCGGCGCGGCGCTTCGAGTCGTCCGCGGTCTCGCCGCTCGCGCCCACACGGATCGCCGCGAGGAACCGCCGGGCCAGTTCCTCCACGCGGTGCTCGCTCTGGGCCAGCACGTCGATTTTGAGCAGCGTCGTTTCCTGCGCAAGTCCGGTGAACGCGGAGCTGACGATCTGGTGGACCGGCCAGTTGGTCGCCAGTTCCGCGAGCGCGGCGCGCACGGGTTCGAGGTCGAACAGGCCGATGAGAACGCCCAAGCGCCGGTGCCCGTCGTCGTCGAGGCCGGACGCGGAGCGGTCGAACTCGTCCGGCAGCAGCGGCAGCATCCCGACGTTGCGGCAGTGGTCGGCGAGGCGCGCGCGGTTCAGGTCCGGGTCGGCCGGGCCGCACGCGCGCACCGCGGCGGCGACGTGCGCGCACAGCGGCGCGAGGTCGATCTTCGGCCCCGTCGCGGTGCGCCCGAAAAGCAGTTCGCCAAGTGACACGGTGCGGTCTCCGATAGGAACTCAGTCGTCGCGGCGCGTGCTTGTGTCGCGGTCGAACAGGGCGCTGGCGAGGGCCGCGGCCATTGCCGGGTAATCGCCCATCTCCTTCACCACCACGACGCGCGCGCCCGTGGCCTTGTACTGCTCGGTCCACGTCGGGTCCGGGGCGTGTAGCATCAGCACGACGTGCGGCGAGCGCGCGACGGCCTCGGCCACGAGCCCGGCGTTGTCGGCCCGCGCGCGGTAGTTGGCGTTGAAGTCGTGGTCGGTGATGACCACGCGCACCGGCTGGTCGACCCCGCACTCGGCGAGGCTCTGGCGCAGCACCGGGAACGGGAACTCGGTGCCGCCGCCGATGTACTGCATCAGGAACCGCGACAGTTCCGTCTCCGAGCGCGACCACTCGCGGTACTGCTGGTTCGTCGTCGAGTACAGCGTGACGCGCGCCCACCCGCCGGCGCGGATCGCGCCGGTGATGAGCACCTGCGCCGCGAGGGTCATGGCGTTGCGCGTGCGGCGCGGGTCCGGCATCGAGCCGCTCACGTCCAAGTACACCTCGACGCGCGGCTGCCACAGCGGGACCTCGTGCCCTTCCGCTTCGGCCACCTGCTGGCGCTTCAGCGGTTGGACCGCGCCGAGGGTTTCGCCGCGCTGGAGCAGGGTCGCGCCCCAGTCGATGTCGCGCACCGCGTCGCCGGCGTCCCACTCGTCAATGGCCGTGGGCGTGGTCGATTCCCCGCTGCGCTTCTGCGCCGGCGGCACCATGAAGAAACGCTCGGCCTGTTGGCGGTAGTACGCGGCCATCACCTCGGGCACGCGCGTGGTGTCGCCGGCCTCTTGCCCCGGCAGGGCCGCGACGCGCCGGTCGGTGGCCTGCGCGTCGGTCATGCGCTCGGCGGTCTGGTCCGAGAGCCACCCTTCCGCGCGCGCGGGCCACGGCCTCGCGCTCGCGCGCGTCCGGGGTCAACGCGTCGGCCCAGTCCTCGGCCGACGGGTCGCCGCACCCGCACGAGTACGGGTCCGCGGGCGTCGGCTCGCTCCCGTTCCGCAGGATCGCGTACCGCGACAGCACCGACACGAAGTACACGAACTGCGTGTACAAGTTCGGGCCAAGGGCGAAGAGCGTCTGGCCGAGCACCTGCGCTTCGGCCCGGTAGCCGGGGTACTCGCGGCCGAACTCCGCGGCGCACTTCGTGCCGATCAGCGACCCCGGCGCGCGGCCCCAGCGCTCCTCGTACACGGTCAAATAGAAGATGAACGCCGGGTCCGCGCGCCAGTTGTAGTCCGCGGCGAACGACTGGTACACGCGACAGATGTCGTCGCCGTACTGCGCCCGCAGCGCGTCGTTAATCATCAGGTCCGAGAACAGATTCGTGAGCGTGTAGTCCTTCAGCGGGAGCAGCCCGCGCTCGATCATGCGCATGCGCGCGAGGACCGCGAGCGTGCCGGGGTAGCGCACGTGGTGCCCGACCTCGTGCGCGAGGATGCCCGCCAAGCACCCGCACAGGTTCTTCTTGCGCAGCAGTTGCAGGTCGAGCGACACCTGCCGCGTGCCGAGATCGATCTGCGCGACGCTCCCGCTGGCGGTGTTGTCCACCGGCGCGCCGAGCAGCAGGAACTTCGACCAGAACGCTTGCGCCTTCGGCCACGCCGCGGCCACGGCCGCCGCCAGTTCGTCCGTGCCGCCGATGATGGGCGACGGGAGCGGCGCGGGCGCGCGCCCGCGCCGGGCCTTCGTGCAGCGCGGCTCGTCCGGCGCGTTCAGCGCGCGGAACGCGCGCGCTTCCAACTCTTCGGGCGTCTCGGGCTTCATGGTGTCCCTCGTGGTGCCGCCTCACTCGCTCTCGATCACCCACAGCCTCTGGCTGTCCACCGCGCAGGCGGCGACGAAGCCGGCGCGGGCGACCGTGTACCCGTGGCACCGGCGCAGGGTCGGCACCTCAACGGCCTTCGTGCCTACGCGCACGCGGCCGTCGTCGAACTGCACGCCGGGGAGTCGTCCGGCCTCTTCGTACGCCCCCAACCCGGCCAGAACGCCGAGCGGCTCGCTCCGCTGCCCGCGGCGCAGGTGAACGCCGACGTGCAGCCCCGGCCGGCGGCGGTCCTCGACGCACAACACCGCGGGCGCGGCCAGCCGCAACTTGCCCGGCATGAAGTCGTCGTGAACCTCGCGCAAGTCGAGCACCGCGACGCGCAGCGGGCCGGTCCACGCGGCCGGCGGCGCGGGCGTCAGCACCGGGGCCAGAACGCGCGTGAGGAACTCCGCGAGCGCGTTCAGCTTCGGCGCGACGCGCACGCAGGAGCACACGTAGCGGTCCACCCACGGCGGCTCGCGCAACAGCCCTTCGCCGAGGTTCCACAAGTCCACGAGGGCCGGAACGCGCCGCTCGGCGGGCAGGTCCGCGAGCTGAGCCGGCGCGACTTCGAGCAGGAGCCGTTCGAGGAAGCTCGACCACCCGGCCGCGCCGGGCGCGGCGCGCGTGAGCAGCCCGGCCCCGACGCCCTGCCGCACGAGGCGCATGTACGAATCGAACGCGCGCGCCGCGTCGTCGTCCCCATTGAGGTTCTGCGCCAGCATGGTCGCCGGGCCGCGCGCCACCGCGTCGAACACGGCCGCGTCCCAGCGCGCGAACGCCCGCGGCCCGTCCGCGCGAACGCGCTCTACGGTGTCCGTTCCGGTCATCGGCCCGCTCCCCCTGAAACGAAGAAGAGAATGGCCACAATGAAGCGCAAGACACACAAAAGTAAGCCGCAAGCAAGACAGATGATTGGGCTGAAGGCACGGCGCTGGATGTCTGCCTCTTATGTCTTCTGATCTGCTTGGTCTTGGTTTTCTTTTGTTGCTCTTGTGCTTGTTTGTGGCCATTCCTCCGCCTTCACCCGTTGGACTCGCGGCGGTCGAGTTCGTTGCGGCATTTCACGTACAGGTCTTTCAGCAGAACGAGGTCGGCGTGCGTGACCGCGTTCAGCTCGGTCTCGCGCACCACTTCGTCCATGCGCTCGCGCACCGCGTGCAGCCGGCGGCCGATGTCGGGCGTTGCCAGCCCGACGGGGGCGGCGCAGGTGCGGGCCAGTTCCAGCGTGCGCTTCCGCGTGGGCGCGTGAGCCGCCTGCTGGGCGACCGCGCGGTCGAACAGTTGCCACAGCCACGACACGCGGTCCGTCAGGTACACGCGGTTCTCCGGCTTCTGGAAGAACGGCGACTGCGGGTTCTGCGGCAGCTTGTCGTGAAGGGTCCACGGGAGCACGGCGCGGATGTCGTCGGCCCCGACCTCGCCGCGCCCGCGGAAGTAAGCCAGCGCTTGCGCGAAGTGCAGCAGCGCCTGCGCCGCGCGCGGCGACACCCCGGACTCCGTTTGCGTGCACAGGTTCTCGCTCTTGTCGAGCGGGCAGTCTTCCGTGCAGACGTGGCCGACGCGCTTCCCGGCGATGTGGAGCGTGTCCTTCGTCTGGTATTCGAGCCGGTCGGACGCGCGGCGGCAAAAGTCGAGCTGGCCGAGGAACAGGCCGATCAGCTCGCGCACCGCGGGCGG
Organism: Planctomycetota bacterium; assembly: GCA_016872595.1. GTDB lineage: Bacteria > Planctomycetota > Planctomycetia > Gemmatales > Gemmataceae > Gemmata. Next base: position 7,142 of record VGZJ01000063.1, on the reverse strand, counting down.
CACCGCGACCGCGCGCACGTCCGCGGCGGCGGCGTCCAGTTCCTCCGCGGTACAGATGAGGTCCGCCGGGACGAACTCTTCCGGCGTCGCGCCGCCGGCGACGCGCGCCGCCAGTGTGTCGATCAACCCGGGGTGCAGCGGCGGGCACCGCACGACCGCGTCGATCCGGTCGCGCAGCGCCTCGATCACCTGAAACGTGCCCCCGCCCTGCTCGTCGTTCGCCGTCAGGTACCACGCCGACGGGCCGGACTGCACCGTCTGCTCGTACTGCTCCGCGTAGCCCTCGGCCATCAGCGACAGCAGCGCCGACTGCGTCTTGGTCGGGATGCGGTTGTACTCGTCGATGATCTTCACGCGCGCCGTGATCCACTGCCGCCAGCGCACGCGAATCGCCTCGGACGATTCGGCTTTGACGAGGTCCGAGGGGAGCGGGCCGCCGAGCAGGTCGGCGAGCGTGAGCTGCGGGTGCCCGTGCTGCACGCCCTTGCGCACCGCGGCCAGCGGCGCGCCGGCAAGCAGCGCCATGAGGGTCGCCATCGTGGTCTTGCCGCGCCCCGGTGCGCCGACGAACACGAGCCGCCGGTTCACCAGCAGGTTCAGCAGCGGGACCAGCACGAACGAGGCGTACCCCGCGGAGCCGGGCAGGTGGACGCGGCACGTGTCGAGGCCGGTGGCGCTGTGGGTGCCGAAGTCCATGTCGTGGTACGGGGCGAGGAGCGCGCGGGTCGCGATCCAGTCGTAGGCGCGGCGGAACTTGTCGGCGCGCGTGCGGGCCGGGGCGTCGGTGAACGCGACCGCGCCGTCACCGCCCACGTGGGCGCGGCCGGTGAGCCACGACCGGACCAGTTGTTCCGGGTCCACGCGCGCCTCCGCGGGTTCGACCGGGGCGAGGGCGACGGGTTCGTTCGAAGTGTCGGGTGTCATTTTTGATCCTAACGCGGTGCGGCCAACTCTGCTACGCCTCCTGAGTACGCTCGCCCCGCGCGGATTCGCTGAAAATCGCACGCTGGCATCGTTTCCCTATTAGCGACGCGCGAACCCCGCGTGCGGGTGCCGGTGTCTGGCGAATGTCGGCTGTCGTGTATCGCGGCTCAGGTCGCGGATCGGGCGCGGGACTCGCCGTCCCTCCCCTCTCAAGACGGACATCCCCTGCCGATTTTCGGCTTTCCCCCGGAAAAGGAGACGACCCGCGAGTTCCCCAATGTCCGGTCGCAACACACAGTTCCCCGTTCGCGGCGTCGGCGGCGCACCGCCCCGGCCCGCACCCAACTTCACAGGACATCGGACATGTTGAACTCTCGGACCTTCTTCAACTCGCGGCCCGACGGCTACGGCGTCCTCGAAGTCGCCGACGACGCGCCCGGCGCGCGGCGCTTCGTGCCGCTGAAACACACCGCGCTCACGGGCACCGTCACCGGGCCGCTCGCGGCGCTCCACCTCGCACAAACGTTCGCGCTCGACGACCCCGCCGCCCAGCCCATCGAGGCGCTGTACCGCTTCCCGCTGCCCGGCGACGCGGCCGTGACCGGCGTACGCGTCCGCTTCGGCGCGGTCGAGATTCACACGGAACTGAAGGAGCGCGAGCGCGCCGAAGAGGACTACCGCGACGCCAAGCGCACCGGGCGGCAGGCGGCGCTCGTCACGCGCGAATCGCCGGACGTGTTCACGCTCGCGGTCGCCGGTATCCGCGGCGGCGAGGCCGTGATCGTCGAAACGAGCTACGTGCAACTCGCCAAGCCCGAAGGCGCGGGCTGGGTGCTGCGCGTGCCGCTGACCACCGCACCGCGCTACGTTCGCGCGGACGAGGCCGGTTCGCGCCACGCCGCCGGCCAGCCGCTCGCGCTGCTGCGCGACCCCGGCCACCGCTTCGCACTCGACCTCACGTTCGACGACGCCGAGAGCGTCGCCAGCCCGACGCACGCTCTGAGCGCGACCGCGGGGCGCGTGCGCCTGCGCGACGGCGACGTGCTGCCGGATCGCGACTGCGTGCTGACGTGGCGCGCCCGCGCCGCGGAGACGCCCGGTCTGCGCGTGTGGGCGCACGCCGACCGCGCCCGCGGCACGGCACACTTCTTCGCCCTGTGCGCGCCGCCCAAGTTCGCCAGCGCCAAGCGCGTGCCGCGCGAGGTCGTGCTGCTGGTCGATCACTCCGGTTCCATGCAGGGGCCGAAGTGGGAAGCCGCAGACTGGGCCGTCGAGCGGTTCCTCGCGGGGCTGAGCGAGCACGACTCGTTCGCGCTCGGCCTGTTCCACGACAGCACGAAGTGGTTCGCCGAGCGTCCTCGCAAGGCCACGCCGGAGAACGTGCGCGCCGCGGTCGCGTACCTGAAAATGCACCGCGATCAGGGCGGCACGAACCTCGGCGTCGCGCTGGAACAGGCGCTCGACCGGCCCCGCGCCGCCGACGCGCCTTCGCGCCACGTACTGATCCTCACGGACGCGGAAGTGAGCGACGCCGGGCGCGTGCTGCGCCTCGCCGATACCGAGAGCGCGAAGCCCGACCGCCGGCGCGTCAGCGTGCTGTGCATCGACGCCGCGCCCAACGCGGCGCTCGCGAACGAGCTGGCTGAGCGCGGCGGCGGCGTGGCCCGGTTCCTCACCAGCAACCCGGACGACGACGACGTGACCACGGCCCTCGACGAGGTGCTGGCGGACTGGTCCGCGCCGGTGTTGACTGGGCTAACGCTGGAAGTGAACCGCGCGGGTGCGGAGGCCGCGGGGCGCACGGTCGCGCTGCTCAGCCCCGGCCCGGCAAGCGCCATCGACGTCGGCGACCTGCCCGCGGGCCGCGCGGTGTGGGTGGCCGGGCGGGTGCCGCTGGGCACCGACGCGCTCGCGTTCCGCCTGCGCACGGGCGCGGAACTGATCGCCGAGGCGCACGTGCCCGCGGCCGACGCGCCCGCGATCAAGGCGCTCTTCGGCGCGGATCGCGTGCGCCGGCTCGAATACGTGATGACCGCGAACTACGCCGGCGGCGAACTGATCGCCGCCCTCGCGCGCCTCGGTCACGACGCGAAGGCTACGTTTGAGAAGGTGTACGTGGAGAACACCACGGACGCCGCGACGGAGCTGGTGCGCGAACTGCTCGTGCGCGAGTCACTCGACGCCGGCGTGCCGTGCGCGGAAACGGCGTTCGTGGCCGTGCGCCGCGAGGCCGGCGCGCGCGTGAGCGAAACGCACGTGATCGCCAACCCCCTGCCGCACGGCTGGTCCGAGGGCTTCGCCAACAACGCGCCGGCGTCCGGGGCCGGCATGGTGATGTGCCGCCTGATGGCCGCCGCGCCTGCGCTGGCCGCGCCCGCGCCTCCGGCTCGTGCGGCCTTGTATCGTCGGCCTGCGTCGAAGGCGAAGGATGTGCCCGCCATTGAGAAGCTGCTGCACGCTCAGTTCGGTGCTGTCGCCGACTGCGAGGACAACACGACGACCGACTTCGACCCGCTCGAAGCGAAGAAGCAGCGGAAGGCCGGGGCGAAGCCGGCAGCGCCCGCAGCACCGGCGGGCGAGGAAGCGCGGCGCAAGGAGCCGAAACCGAACGGCGTGCGCGTCAGCGTGACGGCCGGGCAGCACGCGCGCGGCGACGGCGCGGTTCTCTTCGACACCGCGGACGGCGGCGCGGGGCAGTTCGCGTTCCTCGCGCTGAAGTTCGCAGACAAGGCCGTCACCGCGGACGCGCTCGACGGCGAGTTGGCGCTGCTGCTGTTCGTGGGCGACCTCGCGGCCCCGCGGGCGCGGGTGAAGCTGGCCGACGTGCTCCGCGCCGGCGGGCGTCGCCCGCTGAACGTGCGGCACGCGGCCGGCGAGCCGGTGCGCCTCGTCCTCGCGGACCCGTCCGGTGCGTGGACCGCGGGCGTGCCGGCGCTGGAAGTTGTATTGGGGTAAGTTCCGCCGCTGGGACCGCGGGCGTCCCGCCCGCAGCTATACGCCTCGAATCGCTTTGGGGTTACTCGAACGGAGATTCGCTGGGCGGAGCAGCGGGCGGGACGCCCGCGGTCCCAGAGGAAGCGAACGCTGCGGCGATTACGATGCGCGCGCAGGCCTCGGCGTCGGAGCCGGCGTCGTGGTGGATCAGCCCGATGCCGAGCCGCCGGCACACCGCGGGCAGGTTCGCCGGCTTCAACGCCCACGTGCGCCGCGCCACCTGCACCGTACACACGAACTCTTGCGCCGGCGGCGTCAGGCCGTGCGCGGCGCAGCACATCGCCATCACGCGCCGGTCGAACGCGGCGTTGTGCGCCGCGAGGTACGCCGCGCCGTCGAGCAGCGGCGCGAGCCGCCCCCACACGTCGCGGAAGTCGGGCGCGTCCTTCACCATCGGCCACGTGATGCCGTGGATGTCCGAGAACAGGATGTGCGGGCGCGGCGGGCGGATCAGCACACTCTCGCGGGCCACGATCTGTAGCCCCTCGACGCGCACGAGGCCGACGGCGCAAGCGCTGTCAGCGCCATAGTCCGCGGTCTCGAAGTCGATTGCCACGAACGGCCGGTTCAGCGGCGGTAGATCTTTGCTCCGTGCCATGCGGCTAGTATACGGCCGCGCGTCACGCAAGCAGCGCGCGGAGCGGCGCCCCGTCGCACCGCGGCGCGGGGCGGCCGGTGCCGGCGCTCAGGTCCGTGCGCAACGGTAGCCCCAAAAGGTGGTAGATGGTGGCGTGAACGTCTTCCGGGGCGCACGCGCCGTCGCGCGGGTACGCGCCGAGCTTGTCCGACGCGCCGAAGACCGCGCCGCCCGCGACCCCGCCGCCGGCTAGGAGCGCGCTGTAGCACCGGGGCCAGTGGTCGCGCCCGCCCTCGCCGTCGGCCCGCGGCGACCGCCCGAACTCGCCCAGCCACACCACGATTGTGGATTCCAACAGCCCGCGGTCGCTCAGGTCGGTGAGCAGCGCGCTCAGCGCCGCGTCGGTGTCGTGCAGGTTCTTCTCGATCTTCGGGTACGTCCCCTCGTGCGTGTCCCAGCGCTCGTTGTTCTTCTCGTTGGCGTCGTTCACCAGCACGAGCCGCACGCCGGATTCGATGAGGCGGCGGGCCAGCAGCACGCTTTGGCCGAAGCGCGTGCGGCCGTAGCGGGCGCGGTCGCGCTCCGGCTCGCGCGCGAGGTCGAACGCGGTGCGGGCCGCGGCCGTGCCGAGCAGGTCGTAGGCCTGTTCGCGGTAGCCGTCCTTCGGCTGATCGGGCCGCGCGCGGCGCGCTTCGAGCTGTTCAAGCAGGTCGCGCCGCCCCGCCATGCGCGCCGGGCCGAGGTCCGCGGGCGGCGTCAGTTCGGGAACCGCGAACTTGGCATCGTTCGGGTCGGCACTCACCACGAACGGGTCGTAGCGCGTGCCGAGGAACCCGGCGTGCTGCCCGCCGGCGTAAACGCCCTTCTCGACCATCGGCCCCGGCAGCACGACGTAGCCCGGCGCGCCGCCGCTGGTGGGTGCGTCCTTCGCCAGTACCGCGCCGAGGGCCGGGCGGTCGCCGCGCTCCGGCGGCGCGAGTTCGGCCAACCGCGTCGGCTTGTGCCCGGTCAGCGTGTAGTAGGTCGCGGGGTTGTGCGCGGTGATGGTGTGCGAGAGCGAGCGGACCACGGAGTAGCGGTCGCTGAGGGCCGCGAGTTTCGGCAGGTGTTCGCACACGCGCAGGCCGGGCGTGCGGGTGGCAATCGGTTGGAACTCGCCGCGCACCTCTTCCGGCGCGTCGGGCTTGGGGTCCAGCGTGTCCATCTGCGCCGGCCCGCCCCACGGCACGATCATCAGGACCGACTTCGCATTCGCTTTTCGCGACTCGTTCGCGAGCAGGTTCGGCAGCGACAGGCCCACCGCGCCAAGTGCCCCGGCGGTGAGTGCGTGTCGGCGGGTCAGGGAGAGGGCGCTCATGGGAACCTCGTGACCGAAAACGCCCGCCGGCGGAGGGAGCCGCCGGCGGGCCGGACCGAACGCCGAAGCCCGCCGCACGGTCATCGGTCGAGCTTCAGGTTCGGCTTGGCGTCGGCGATCACCTTCGCGCCGTTGGCGCTGATCCCCTTGCACCCGCGAACGTCCAGCCGTTCGAGTTGGCCGAGTTTCGCGAGCACCCGCATCCCGTCGTCGTTCACCTCACCGCAGCCCGTGATGTCGAGCGCCCGCAGGTTCGGCGCGCTCCGCACGAGGTACTCCAGCCCGTACGTTTCGAGGTGCGGGAACCCGGAGATGTTGAGCGTCTGGAGGTTCTTCGCGTTCCGCAGCATGTTGAGCGTGTGGTTCGCGAGGCGCGGGCAGTTGGCGATAGACAGTGTGTGCAGTTTCGTCAGCTTCAGGCACAGCGGGGCCAGCACCGCGGAGGTCGTCGCGTTCGAATCGGACAGGTCGAGGACTTCGAGGTCCACCAGCGTGACGAGCGACCGCATCCCGGTCAGGGTGGCCCGCTGTGCGCCGCGGAGCGACAGCGCGCGCAGCTTCGTGAGCGTGGCGATTTCCTTAACCGCGGCGTCGTCGAGGTTGGCGTGCCCGGCGTGCAGCACTTCGAGCCCTTCGATGGCGCGCAACTCCTTTAGCCCGCGGGCCGTGAGGCTGGTGCAACCGCTGATGTCGAGCGACCGCAGCTTGGGGAAGTATTCGGCCAGCGCTTCGAGGCCGCAGTCGTCGATCTCCGGGCAGTACGACACGTCGAGGACGCGCAGGTTCTTGAGCGCGGAGAGCTTGTAGAGGCCGTGGCCGGTGAGGTCGGCGCACCGCGACACGTTGAGCGACTCCAACAACTTGACGTCCGCGAGCAGGCGGGCGCGCTTGGAGGTCATACCCTCGGCGCGGCACAGATCGACGGTGCGGAGTTGCGGGAACGCGGCCAGTGACTTGAGCAGGTCGTCGGACACCTTCGCCCCGCACAGGCTGACGGCGACCACCGGCTTGCCGGGCGCGGCGTCGTCGCGCAGGGCGATGCCGCCGGCGTCGTCGATGAGCTTCTGGGCGCGCTCTTCGGGGGTTTCGGCGCGGGCCGGGGAGAGAACGGCCGAGCCGAATAGCACGGCCAGCGCGACGGCGAACAACTTGGGACGCATGGGCTTGCAGGTGTAGGTTAACCTTCGTGCACGTATGGTTCCAGTAGTACGTCGTCGGCCGATGCTGTCGCGGGCCAGTCGTGGTGTCGGATCGTGCCGGTGGGCATCGGCGCGCGGTTCAGCAGCGCCA
>VGZJ01000062.1 GCA_016872595.1 Planctomycetota bacterium | reverse complement strand
GGGCCGGCCAGCGCCGCGCCGCGCAACCGCCGCCGCGCCGCCCGCCCGGACTCCGCCAGTTGCCGCTCGACGCGCGTTTGGTTGAACCGCTCCATCTGGAAGCACTTCACGAGGCGGAACAGGCCGATGCTCTCGCGCAACAGCGCGCCGGTCGCGGTCGCTTGGCGCTCGCCGAGCCGGGCCTCGCGGCGGAAGTGCGCCGTCACCTGCCCGCCGATCAGCCACACCAGCCCGGCGAGCGCGAGGAAGCTGACCGCGAGCCAGAAGTTCACGAGCAGGATCAGCGCGAGCAGGAGCGCGACCGTGAGCGGGGCGCGCACCGCGGCGGTCTCTTCGGCGCGCAGGGCGTCTTCGACCTCTTCGACGCGCTTGGTGAGCAGGTCCGCGGCCCCGGCCGCGCCGATGGTCTGCATGGTGAGCGAGCCGAGGCGGTGCGAGTGCAAATACACGGCCCGGCGCAGGCGCGCGACCGCGTCGAGCGTGACCTCCGCGGACAGGTACGCGAGCGCGTTCACCAGTACCCCGCGGGCCAGCGCGAGCGCGAACGCCAGTACGAACAGGCCGGTCAGGTAGGACACGTTCACGGTGGCGTGCGTGCCCGGTGCCCACGCCCACGGGGACAGCGCCGCGAACGTGCCGATTGTGCCCGCGGTCCAGCGCCCGTGCTCGCGCACCACGAGGCTCAACAGCCCGTACTGCGGGCGCGCGTCCGGGTCCGGTTTCTCCGCCGGCGCGTCGGCTCCCTTCGCCTCGTCCCACTTGGCGTGGGTCTCGGCCAGCGGCGGGAGCCACACGTCGGCGGCGCGCGGGCCCACGCGGTCACGCAGGATCAGGTACACGCCGGCGCGCCACCGGGCCTCCCACTCGTCCTCGAACAGGCGCTCGGTTTCTTTCGCCCTCGCGAGCTTCTTCACCTCGTCGTCGGTGGCGGCGGTGAGGCGCGCGGCCTTGGCGTCGGGCCACGCGAGCCGGCCCACGGCCTCCTTGCGGTCGGCCTCCGGGCGCGCGGCCCACTCGTCGGCGAACGCCCGCTTGCGCGCCGCCGGGAGCTGCGCGTACGACGGCACCTCGCCGCGCCAGACGAGCAGGTCTACGAACAGGTACAAGACCAACAGGAGCAGGACGTAGACGAGTGCGCTGCCGGCGGACCCGGCGACCGCGCCCCAGCGGGCGAGCGGGGCCTTCACGAAGTCGGCGCGGAGCCGCTTGAACGGGTTGGTTTCCACGGTGCCCTCGGCGCGGGGACCACACGAAGTGAGCGTAGCAGACGCGCCCCGCCGTGGGCCAGACGAAACGGGCCAAATCCAAGTAGTAGGCACGCTCCGTGTGCCGTCGCGACCCTACCTGCGTGGCGACGGCACACGGAGCGTGCCTACTACTTGGATGCCACCGCTACGCGAGGTCGCGGTCCTCGAACAGCAGCAGGCCCACGAGCAGGGCGATGGTGGTGTAGATGAGCGAGTAGCCGAGGACGGTGACGACGTAGGTGCCGAACTGCCACAGCGGGAGCGGGCTTTCGCGGATGATCGCCCGCCCCATGTTGAACGACTCCAGCGACGGCAACAGCACGTCGAACAGCTTGCCGAGGAACCCGATCAGGCCGGTGGCCGCGCCGCCGCCCTGCGCTTGGCGCGTGGCCTCGACGATGACCGGCGCGAGGTTGCCGAGGAAGTACACCAGCAAACAGATGACGATGTTCACCACGAACGTGAGGCGGGTGGCGAGGGCCGAGGCGACGGCGACCAAGATGAGCACTTGGCCGAAGCCGAGCACGACACCGAACGAGTGCGCGAGGGCGTCGGAGAACCACAGGCCCGCGCCTCGGGCGATCAGCTTCCCGGTGGTGCCGGGCACCGCGGCTTGGAACGGCGGGACCACGGTGCGCTGGGCCTCGAACGTCATCGGGTCCACGACCTTCTCGGTCGGCGCGCCGAGCGGGTCCGCGGGGTCGGCCGCGTTGTTGATCTGGTCGAACTCGCGCTGCGCGCGCAGGGCGTGGGTCAGCGTCCAGTTCAGCAGCATCGCCATGACGAAGCACGCCATGACGATGCCGAGGTACTTCCCGATGAGGAACTGCCGGCGGTTCACCGGCTTGCTCATCAGCGTGACCGCGGTGCGGCCCTCGATTTCCTCGCTGATGGACATGCTCGACGCGAGCACCCCGAACAGCACGGCCGAGAGCATCACGATGTCGAACCCGATCTGCTTCATCATCTTGTAGTCGTCGCCGAACGTGAAGTACGGGATGACGACCGAGAGCCAGATGAGGCAGAACGAGCCGATGGTGACGAGCCAGAACATGGGCTGGCGGCAGCTCTCGCGGAAGGCGGCGAACGCGACCGCGCCGCCCTTGGGCCACACGCGCACGAGCAGCGCCGGCATCACGAGGAACAGGTCGATGATGAGCTGGAGGTGGAGCAGCGAGCCGTACAGGTAGCGGCCGTTCCAGACGAGGGAGACGGGGTCGCCCTTATAGCGGAGGAACGCGCCGACCGCGGCCCCGGCCGCGACCAACCCGCCGACCGCGTAGGCTAGCGTTTGTGGGTTCTGGACCGCGCTCTTGAACCCCTTGGGGTCGACGGCCCACAGCCACGGGAGCGCGGCGAGGAACTGGGCGGTGACGAGCACCACACCGGCGAGAGCGAGCGGCAGATCGGGCAGCATGCGGCGGAACCGGGATTGCGGTGCGAATCGGGCCGATACCCGCCATACGCCCGGTCGGGCGCGGCGGTTCGCGCCCTGATTGGTGTAGCGAGGCCCGCGCCCGCGGCTAGCGCCGGCGCGACCGTCGCCCGCGGCCCGCGCGGCGCTACGCGAAGATTTCCTTCACCACGGTGCCCTTTACGTCGGTCAGGCGGAAGTCGCGGCCGGCGTAGTTGTACGTCAGCTTCTCGTGGTCGAGGCCCATCAGCGCCAGCAGCGTCGCGTGCAGGTCGGTGGTGTGCATCCGCCCTTCGACCGCGCGGATGCCGTACTCGTCAGTCGCCCCGTAGGTGACGCCCGGCTTCACCCCCGCCCCGGTCAGGAACATCGGGTACCCGGTGATGTTGTGGTCGCGCCCGTCCGCGCCCTGCGCGGTCGGCAGCCGCCCGAACTCGCTGCCGAACAGCACCAGCGTGTCGTCGAGCAACCCGCGCGCGCCGAGGTCGGCGAGTAGTGCCGCGGTCGGCTGGTCCACCGAGCCGCAGCGGTCGATCAGCCCCTTGTGCAGGTTGTTGTGGTGGTCCCACCCCGGCTGGCAGATTTCCACGAACCGCACCCCGGCTTGACTCAACCGCCGGGCCATCACGCACTGCCGGGCGAACGCCCCCGCGGGGCCGTCCTTCACCCCGTAGGCCTCCAGAACCTTCTTTGGTTCCTTCGAGATGTCGAGCAACTCCGGCACCTTGCCCTGCATCTTGAAGCCCAGCTCGAACGACTCGATGATGCCGTCCACCGCGTCCGGCGCGCCGGGCGCGCCCGCGAGGTCGCGGTTCATGCCCTGAATCAGGTCGAGTTGCTTGCGCTGGAGGTCGGTCGTGCTGGTGGCCCGCAGGTTCGGCAGGTAGCCCACGTCGTTGATGCGCGTGCCCTGAAAGTGCGCCGGCAGGAACGCGCTGCCGTAGTTCACGGCCCCGCCGAAGTTCGGCGGCGGGTTGATGGTGACGTAGCCGGGCAGGTCTTGGTTCTCGCTCCCGAGGCCGTATAGGAGCCACGCGCCCATGCTGGGCCGCGTGAGCGCGGCGTTCGCGCTGCCGGTGTGCAGCTGCACGACCGCCTGCGGGTGCGCCGGCGTGTCGGTGTGCAGCCCGCGGATCCACGTCAGCTTGTCGGCGTGCTTGGCGAGGTTCGGCAGCAGTTCGGAGAACCACGAGCCGGTCTGCCCGTGCTGTGCGAACTTGAACTTGGACGCGGTCAGCTTGCCGCCGCCGGGTCCGGGCTTGCCGTTGTCCTTCACCAGCTGCGGCTTGTAGTCGAAGGTGTCGTGTTGCGACATCGCCCCGTTCATGTGAACGAAGATCAGTCGCTTGGCCTTCGCCTTGAAGTGTGGCTCCTTCGGCGCGAGCGGCTTCGGCGAGCGGCCGGGTTTACCCCGGCCGTCTTGTGCCTTCGCGCGCTCGCCCAGAAGCCCCGCGAGGGCGAGGTAGCCGAACCCGGCCCCGGCGCACTGGAGCGCGGCGCGGCGCGAGATGGGTTGAATCGGGTGCATGAATATCGTCCGTGTGTGTGGTGGTTGTGTGTTCGTCGCGCGTCACTTCACGTAGCGGAACTCGGCGCTAGCGATGAGGGCTTGCGTGAGCGCCATCCACGCCGCGGTCTTCGGGTCTTTGGCTTGGATGACGTCAACGGCAATCGTCTCGCCGGTCTGGTCGATCTGGTCCGGGTCAATCGGCTCCGGGCCTTTCTTGGGCTCCGGCCCCTTCTTCGGCGGAACCGGCTTCGCCACCTTCGGCGGATTCTTGCGGTAGGCCGATTCGTACTCGCCGACGAACGCCAGCGCCCGCTCGATCTCCTTTTCGGTCGGCGCGCGGCCCAGCGCCAAGCGGTACGCGGTGCGAATTCGATGCGCGTCGGCCGCGTCCTTGTCCCTCAGCAGGCGCTCGGCGAAGGCCAGCGCTTGCTTCCGCACGAACGGCGAGTTGAGCAGGAACAGCGCTTGGCTCGGAACGGTGGTGGTGTCGCGCTGGCCGCTCACGAGGGTTTGGTCAACGGGGTCGAACACTTCGAGCGCGTGGGGGGTGACGCCGCGAAGCAGCGGCAGGTACACACTGCGGAAGGTCGCCCCGTCGGCCTTCGTGTTGACGGTCGCGGCCTCCGGGCCGTTGTCGCGCATCTCGATCATCTTGAGCGCGCTCGCGGCCGACGGGCCGGGGCGCGCGCGGTCGAGTGCGCCGGCCACGGCCAGCGTCGCGTCGCGCATCTCCTCGGCGCTCAGGCGGCGCGGGGCGTGCCGCCACACCAGCCGGTTCGCCGGGTCCGCGGTGCGGTGCGCCTCGGTCGAATCGGAACTCAGTTGGTACGCGCGGCTCAGCACGAGTTGCCGCACCAGCTTCTTCGTGCTCCAACCGTCGGCGATGAAACGCTGTGCGAGGTGGTCGAGCAGTTCCGGGTGCGACGGCCGGTCGCCGGTCACGCCGAAGTTGTCCACCGTGTTCACGAGGCCGGTGCCGAACAGGTGTTGCCACACGCGGTTGACCGCGACGCGCGGCGCGAGCGGGTTCTTCGGGCTGGTGAGCCAGTGGGCCAGTTCGAGCCGGCCGCTTTGCTTGGGGTTCACCGGGCTCGCGCCGGGCACCGCGAACGCGGTGAGGAACCCGCGCGGTACGACCGGGCCGAGCTTTTCGGCCTCGCCGCGGACGCGCACCGCGGTGTCCGCGATCACCTTCGCGTCGCGCGCGCCGTGGACCGCGTGCCCGCTCGCGGCCGGGTCGGTCAGGGCGTTGACCTCCGCCTGAAGCGCCTCGAACTTGAGGCGGAACGGGCGCTGCTTGGGGAACCCGGTCGCGGGGTCTTTCTCCGTGCCCTGCGGCGTGCCGCGGATCGCGTCCCACGCCTTCTTCGCCTCCTCCAGCTCCGCGGTCAACTTGGCGACCTTCGCGGGGTCGGTCGGGGGCGTGCTGCCGACCAGTTTCACGAGCATCGCCGGGTCGTAGTACGCCAGCCCGCCGCCGCCCATCAGGTTCCGCACCCCGGCCGCGTTGTCGGTGCTGGCGAAGATGCCCGCGAGCGCGTAGTAGTCGGTCGTCGGCACTGGGTCGAACTTGTGGTCGTGGCACCGCGCGCAACTGACCGTGAGGCCGAGGACCGAGCGCGTGACCGCGTCGATTTGCTCGTCCACGTTGTCCATGAGGAACCGGACCTTGAACCGCTGGTTCACGTCCTTCACGCCGAGGGCGAGATATCCGGTCGCGGTCAGCAGTCGGTTGCGCTCCGCGTCCGAGTCGGCCGGCAGCAGGTCGCCGGCGAGCTGCTCGCGCACGAAGCGGTCGTAGGGCACGTCGGCGTTGACCGCGTCGATGACGTAGTCGCGGTACTTCCACGCGTGCGGGTACGGGATGTTGCGGCTCGGCCCGGTCGATTCGCCGTAGCGGGCCACGTCGAGCCAGTGCCGGCCCCAGCGCTCGCCGAACGCGGGCGACGCCAGCAGCCGATCAACGACGGTCTCGAACGCCTTCGGGGATTCGTCCTTGAGGAAGGCGTCGATCTCGGCCGCGGTGGGCGGCAGGCCGGTGAGGTCGAAGGTGGCGCGGCGCAGGAGCGCGAACTTGTCGGCGTTGCCGACCGGCTTCAACCCCTTCGCCTCGAGCGCGGTGAGGATGAAGCGGTCGGCGTCGTCGCGCGCCCACCCCGCGTCTTTGACTGCGGGTACGGCGGGCGCGGCGAGCGGCTGGAAGGCCCAGTGCTCCTTCTTGAGCTTCTCGTACTCGGGCTTGGGCTTGCCGAGCGAGCCGGGCACGCGCACCGCGGGCCACGCGGCCCCGTCCTTGATCCACTGGCGCAGCACGTCCACCTGTTCGTCGGTCAGGTGCTTACCCTCCAGCGGCATCCGCGCCTTCTCGTTCTTCTGCGTGACGCGGGCGATGAGCAGGCTCTTGTCGGGCGACCCCGGCACGACGGCCGCGCCCTTGTTCCCGCCAACGAGCAACCCGTTGTGGTCGTCCACCCGCAGGCCCCCGGCCGGCTTGGTGTCGGCCGAGTGGCACTGGTAGCAGTGACCGGCGAGAATCGGCCGGACCTTCTTCTCGAAGTATTCGACCTTCGCCGCGTCCGGCGCGGCGGGCGCGCCCGGGGCCGGCGGCTGGCCCGATGCGGTGGCCGCGAACAACAGGATCGCGACCGGAGCGAACAACCGGAATCGGGAACTCATGGTACTGGTGTCCTTACTCGGATCGATCTGCGACGATTCTCGCGTCAGCGTGAGGAAAACTCAAGAGTTACCTCCGGTCGCGGGAACTTGGAGCGACAGGCCGGACGTCTCGAACTTCAGGTGCTTGGCCGCGACCGGCGGCTTCTTCAGCCTCTTGCCGGCGTCGTCCTCGTCGGCCGCGAGGGTGCGAACAGCGTACTTCCCCTCGCGCGCCTTGGAGAACCTTGCCGCCCTGCAACGTTTCCAGTGCGAACGTGCCGTCGGCCCCGATCACCCCGGACGCGCGCACGGCCGGGTCGCCCTCCAGCACCGCTTCGACGTAGTGCCCGGCGAGTTTCTGCGCGTCGCCGCCGGCCAAAGCGCCCTTGCCGTTCACCGGGTACGTCTTCGGCTGGTCGCCGGCGCACCCGACGAGCGCGAACAGTCCGACCGCATCCCGCTGTGCGGCCCGCCGAACGCGGTGTTCGCCAGCGCGGTGGTCTGGGCGTTCGGTGGCATCAGCGGACGGGCGCCGCCGTTGGGGGCGATGTCGGTTCGCGACGCGCGGGCGTTCGCGGCCTACGTCGCCGCGTTCCGCGACGTGTTTCAGCGCGCGGACCAAGTCGAACGGTTCGTCGCGTACCTGCGCGGGCTGATCGAACCGGCCGCGCGGAAGAACGTGGAGGGGATCGCGACCGCGGCGCGCGTGATCGCGACCGAGTTGGACCTCGCGCAGGCGCTTCAGCACTTCGTCAGCCAAAGCCCGTGGTACGCGGGCGAGCTTGTTGCGGCGGTGCGCCGCCACACGGCCGCGCGGCGGGCCGACCCGGGCGCGGTGTGGGTCGTCAACGACGGCGCGTTCGTGAAGAAGGGGCGGCACTCGGTGGGGGTGCTAACGCAGTGCACGGGGTCTCGGCGAAGCGTGCGGTGGTGCCCGCCAAGTGCCCGGCGAAGATGACGCCCTCGTCGATCCGCGGGTTGCTGAAGAAGTGATCGGCCGCCTTCGTTGCGGTCCAGTTCTAGCAGGCCGTCGGTACCGTCCCGCCGATCCGCCGCCCCAAGTCGCCGAGCAACTTCCCCAACCGCGTCTTCAGCCGTCGGTCCGGGAACGCGCTGTCGCCTAACTCTCGCTCGACCCACGCGTCCATGTCCGAGCTCCCGTCGGATCCATCCGGTCCCACACTCCGGTCCCAGAGTTCGAGGGAGCCGGGGGGCGTTTGGGTGTCGGGTGCGTCGGAACTTGTGGCTAATTAAAAGCAACACCGGACGTTTACAAATCATGTGTGCGATGAATTCAAGTTGAAAACAGTATTTTTTTTCAAGAAATGCATTCGGCGCGTTCACGGCGCTCGTTTGTATGACCTAGAAGTCTGTACGAATCGGAATCCACGACAGACTGCCCCGATGTCCCTCCTTCGGTTCCGCCCGCTGCCGGGTTCGTTGCATTCCCGAATCGTACAACGTTGCCGCGAATGAGGAAGAGTCGGTCGCCCTCCCGTTGACCGTCAACGGGTCGTGTGCAGTGACACAACGGTTTCTCCCGTGAAGTCTCTCAACCCCAAACAACGCGACCAACGTCCGACCTCGGGTACGGACTGCGCGCAGATCGAGACCGATCAACAGGTCCCAAAGACCGTTGTTTTGTCGCCGCCGGGTCAGGTGCCGGCACCGCCCGTGCGGCCCCAAGATTGCAGTTCTAACCCCGGTCCGACTTGGGCCGAACCGAACGCCTGTCCGTTCCGCCTCGGTGACCTGATTCTGGGCTTCACGCTCATCGAGCGGCTGGGCGCGGGCTCGTTCGCACAGGTGTTCTTGGCGGAGCAAGAGGCGATCGCCGGCCGGCGGGTGGTGCTGAAGATCACGAACGAGCCGACCCCGGAGCCCGAGCGGCTGGGGCGGCTCCAGCACCCGAACGTGGTCCCCATTCACTCGGTCCACCGGACGGAGCGGCACGAACTCATCTGCATGCCGTATTTGGGTCGCACCACCCTCACCGACCTGCTGGTCGCCGCGCGGATGCGAAGGGATCCGTCGCACTCGACGTTGTTCGCCCCGACGGGAAGTCGCTCCCTCCCCCCGGCCGGACCGTCCCACCGCGGCGGCCGCGCGCCCGCCCCGACCGGACCGGGCTTCTCGCCGCTCGCCGACGTGCGGTTGGTACTCCGGCTGCTGTCCGACCTCGCCGCGGGTCTCGACCACGCCCACCGGCGCGGGATCCTTCACCTCGACATCAAGCCCGCCAACGTCCTCATCGCGGACACCGGCGAGCCGATGCTCTTGGACTTCAACCTGTCCCACGACACCACCAGCAAGGTGCGGGAACTGGTGGGCGGGACGATTCCGTACACGGCCCCCGAACAGCTCGCCGAAATGATCTCCCGCACCCGCGGGCACGTGGACGAGCGTACCGACCTGTACGGCCTCGGCACACTGGCCTACGAACTGCTCACATATGAACAGGCGTTCCCAGCCGGGCTGCTATCGCGGGCGGAACTCAAGAACTACCTCGACCACGGGCGCAAGACCGCCCCGTCGCCCCGCGCGAAGAACCCGGCGGTCGGCCCGGCCGTCGACTCCATCGTGCGCAAGCTGTTGGCCCCGAACCCGGCCGATCGCTACCAGACCGCACTCGAACTGAAGACCGACATCGACCGGCATCTGGCCCACCTGCCGCTCGCGTCGGCCCCGAATCGGTCGGCTCGCGAACGGTTCGCCAAGTGGCGTCGCCGGAACCCGTGGGTGCCACTGCACCTCGCGCTCGCATCGTTCGTCGGCCTCGCGCTGGCGTTCGGCGTAACCGTCTACCGCCAGAGCGCCGCGGAGAAGGCGCGGGCCGCGGTGGCTCAAGCGTGGGCGACGCAAGCCGGGATGGCGAGCCTTCGGATCGACCTGACGGCACCGGGCGATTCGCCCGCGCGCGCTCGCGGCCGGGCCGCGGCCGAGGAGCGCCTCGCGAAGTACGGGTTGCCCGACGACTCGCGCTGGCGCGACCGGCGCGAGTTCGCCAAGCTCCCCGACAGCTTGAAAGCCGAAGTCGCCGGCGATCTCGGTGAGTTGCTCTTGCTCGTGGCACACGTTCGCACCCACGAAACGAAGTCGGCCCCGGTGAGCGAGCGCGAGACGATCACCCGCGAGGCGTTACGGTTGAACCAGTTGGCCGAGGGGTGCTTCGCGCCGGACGCGGTGCCGCCGTTCCTGTTCACCCAGCGCGCGGGACTCGCGACGGCCCTCGGCGAGAGCGCCACGGGGCCGGAGGTCGCGGAACCGAAGACCGCGCGCGGCCACTATTTGGAGTCCGTAGGCTTGATCGCCGACGGAAAGTTCTCTGCCGCGACGCGCGCGCTCGAGCGCGCGATCGCCGGCGAGCCGGGCCACGCGGCGGCGCACTTCGCGCTGGCCCACTGCCGCCAACAGTTGGGGCAGTACACCCGCGCACTCGAACGGTACGACACGGCCCACGCCCTGATGCCGCGCGACCCGCGCCCGGTGTTTAACCGGGGCGTGGTGTACGGGCTTCAGAAGAAGCACACGTTGGCCGAGGCCGAGTTCGCCCTCGCCATCGAGATCGACCCGAGTCACGGCGAGTCGTACCGCAACCGCGGCGTCGCGCGGTTCATTCAGAAAAAGTACGAGGGCGCGGAAGCGGACCTGAGCGAGGCGCTCGAACGCAACGTGTCGCCACTCCAAGTGTACCCGCTCCGCGCGCAAATTCGGGCGCTGCGCGACAACCACCGCGGGGCCGAACAGGACCGACTGGCCGCGAAAGAATACCGGCCCAAGACCGAGGGCGATTTCGTCGCCCGGGGCCGCTCGCGATTGCCCGACGACCCGGCCGGCGCGCTCGCCGATTTCGAGACGGCCGTCCGCCTCAACCCGTCATCGCTCGCCGCGCTCCAGAACCAAGCACACGTTTGGGCCGAGTACAAGCGGGACGCGAAGCGGGCGCTGGAGTTGGTCACACGGGCCGCCGACTTGTACCCGGAGTACGCCCCGGCTCGCGCGGGCCGCGCCGTCCTCTTGGCCCGACTCGGGCAGCGCGAAGACGCACACAAGGAAGCCGAGCGCGCGCTGACACTCTCCGCCGATCCGCTGATCACGTACCAGCTCGCCGGTGTCTTCGCTCAGACCTCGGCGGCGAAACCCACCGACGCGGACCGTGCCTTCACCTTGCTCCGCCAAGCGATTCGCGACGGGTTCGCGGACCCGCGCACCCTTGCTGCCGATCCCGACCTCGACCCGATCCGTTCCCGCCCCGAGTTCACCGCCCTGACGACCGCCCTGAACGACATCACCCGCTAGCCCCCCACCAAAAGCCTGCCATGAAACGCACGACCCGCCTCACCGTTACACAACTCGAAGACCGGTCCGTTCCGGCCACGTTCGGGTACACTTGGGTGAACCCCGGCAACATCACGTTCAGCATCGTACCAGACGGCACGGACGTGGCCGGGCTCAAATCGAACCTGCAAGCCACTCTCAACGCGACGATGTCCCAATCGGCGTGGACGACCGAGATCCAAAACGCGTTCCAGGCGTGGGTCAACGTGGCCGGAATCAACGTGTCTCAAACGGGGGACAACGGGGCCGCGCTCGGCGGGAGCGCCCCGCTCCAAGGCAGCCCGCTGTTCGGCGACATCCGGATCTCGGCGCGCCCCCTGTCCGACAACGTGATGGCGATCACCAACCCGCCGGACTTGATGAGTCCGTGGGCCGGCGAGATCATCCTGAACAGCAACAAGGTGTTCACCATCGACGGGGCCAACGGAACCGCCGCGCTCCGCAGGGTGCTGCTCCAAGAGACCGGGCACGCGCTCGGGCTGGGCAACAGCACGGACGAGCGTTCGGTGATGTACGAGTACGGCGGCAGTCAGCGTATCGACGCCGCGGACGTCGCGGCCATCCAGTCACTGTACGGTCCGGCCGTCAACGACGCGTACGAGGGGACGAAAGGGAACAACACCGTCGGCTCGGCCGCGCCGCTGGGGTACATCACCTCATCCGACTCGCTCACGTTCGGAGACGTGGATTCGAGCGGGCAACTGCTGGTGGCGCGCGCCGCGCTCACGTCCGGCGATGTCGATTACTACACGTTTAAGCAGCCGAGCGGAACGACGACCGCGCTGGTCAGCGTCCAGTCGACGGGCCTGAGCATGTTGCGGGCGCGGGTCCAGGTGTTCGACTCGGACGGTCAGCTCGTCAAGACGGCGACCCCGTCCGCGTGGTCCAACAACGTCACCCTCCTGCTCTCGAACCTCGCCCCCGGGAAGAGCTATTCGGTCCGCGTGGACGCCGAGCCGGGAACGGCGTTCGCGGTCGGCGGCTACCGCATCGGGGTCGGGTCGCCGCTGGCGACACTGTTGGATCAAGCCAGCGCCACGATGACCGACGCGGGCGGTATCGCGCGGTCCGTCGTGCTCGGCGAGGACAACGGCACCGCGACCGCCTCGAACGACACGATTCGAGCGGCCACCGATCTGGGCAAGGTCGCCGCCGAGGGGAGCGCCCGATGGGACGTGAACGTCGCCTCCCAGTTCGCGACCGCGACCGACGTCGATGTGTACAAGGTCCGCACGCTGGCGGGCACCCCGTCGGTCATGCTCGTCGCCGCTTGGTCCACCGCCGGGGCCGATCCCGAGGTGACCGTGACGACCGCCGACGGACAGGTACTGAAGGCGACCGTGTTGACCAACACGGCCTCGACGAACATCATCCAGATCGAAGGAATCAAGGCGAAGACCGACTACTACATCAGTATTCGGGCCAAGTCGTTCGGGAGCGGGACGAGCGCGAAGTCGTACCGGTTCGGGGTCGACTTCCGCACGAGCGCCATCGTACAGACCGCGCTCGCCGCGGGCACTCTCACCAGCCAGACGAACCAGATCCAGCAGACGCTGACCGTGACGCGGAGCGAAGGGTTCCAGTTCACCCTGTCGTCTACCAATACTGCGGACACCGTCCAGACCGCGGCCCGGCTCACGGTGTTCGACGCGACCGGCAAAGCGGTGTTCACGACCGTCGCCAAGAGCGGCGAAACCGTGACCGGGTTCACACTGCTCCAACCGGCCACTTACACCATCGTAATCGCCGGGGCGACGGTCGACGGGTCGCCGCTGAAGGGGTTGAAGGTCGACGCCCGCTTCGTGGCCACCACCGACCCCATCGGGCCGATGCTGGCCGACGACTACACCGCGCCGCCGACCACCACGACCACGGAGACGGCCAACACCACCACAACCACTGCGGACGCGGGCTACTTCCTGCTCACGCCCGCGACCCTAGGCACCGGGTTCTTGGCCCCGACGGACCCTTACAGCTCGCCGTGGTGGTAAGCGGCGCGGCGGTCGTTCTCAATAACCATCCAACACTCTGGGCCGGAACGTGACACCCGAACTCCTCCAAGACCGAGAAGCCACCAACACCGCGGACGCGGATCGTGCGCGACCCGTCGCGGACCTGCCGACCGCGCAGATCGCGGTCGCCGGGAGCGATGCCGGTGCCGACGGATCGGCGGAACCCGTGCGGTTCGCCACGCCCACCTGGGTCCGCAAGTCGGACGAGTCCGTTTCCGCCGATCCGTACCCGCGCATCGGGGAGTTCTTCGACGGGTTCCAGATCCTGTCGGAACTGGGCCGCGGGGCGATGGGGCGGGTGTACCTCGCGCAACAACAGGCCCCCACGACCCGCGTGGTAGTGCTGAAGGTGGGGCAGCACCTGTCGAGCGAGTGCCAGAAGCTGGCCAAGTTGCAGCACCCGAACATCGTCCCGGTGTACTCGTTCCACGAGGACGGCTCGCGGCAGGCGGTGTGTATGCCGTACCGCGGCCCGCTCACACTGGCGCACGTGGTCGCCCGGTTGCGGAGCGAGAACCTCCAGACGCTCGACGGGTACGCGCTCACGACCGCGATCGAGGAGTGCCGCAAGGACCGGCAGACGTCGGTCGTGCTGTCCGTGCGCCCCACTGCCGAGACCGCCGCGCCCGAACCCGAAGCGCCGGAGGCCGGCCCGACCCAGTTCGTTGAACTCCGCGGGTTGAACCACGTCGACGCGGTGCTGACCATCGCCCGGCAGGTCGTCGAGGGGCTGCGCGTCGCCCACGAGGCGCGGATCGTTCACAGCGACCTGAAACCGGCGAACGTGTTGATCGCCGACGACGGGTGCGCGCAGCTGCTCGACTTCGGCGTCGCGTACGACAAGTCGGACCTCAACGCCACGCGCCTGCGGCTCGGCGGCACCCGGCCGTACATGTCGCCGGAGCAGTTGAAGTCGCTCGCGACCAGCGCGCTGGAGTACGACGAGCGCAGCGACCTGTACGCGGTCGGCGTGATGGTCTACGAGTTGCTCACGGGGCGCGTCCCGTTCGCCCCGGACTTGGACCCGTCCCCGGCGGCGATGGAGCGGGAGCGGGAAACCCGGTTCGCACCGCCGCCGCCCGTGCGGTCACTCAACCCGCGCGTTCCCCCGGCGGTCGCCGCGATCATCGGCAAGTGCCTGGAACCGGACATCGCCGACCGGTACCAAACCGCCGCGCAGTTGCTCGAAGACATGGACCGCCAACTGGCCCGCCGGCGGCTCCGGTACGCACCGAACACGTCGGGCCGCGAACTGGTCGCGAAGTGGCTGACCCGGAACCGGGTGCTGCTGGCGGTCGCGGGCGTCCTGTCCGCGGCCGGTGCCCTCTCGGCCGGGTTCATTCACCGCGACAGCAAGCGGACCGAAGACCTCCGGCGGTTGGAGATGGTATCGGCCGGTGAGCCGTTCGCCGCGGACCGTGACGAGGCCGAGTTCTACTTCGGGCTGGCGGACGGGGATCGCGCCTACCGTGAGCGGGCTTGGGCGACCGCACGCCGCGCCCTCGACCGGTTCCAAGCTTGGGACGACGCCGACTGGTTCCGCCGCGACGCGTTCCAGAACCTGCCCGCCGACCGCGCCGACGGCTACCGCCGACAGGTCGCCGGGCTGATGCTCCTGCTGTCGAACTCACGCGCTCAAGAAGGGGCGCGGGCGACGGACGCGGCGCATCGCGAGAACCTCTTGCGCGAGGCCCGCGAGTGGAACCAGCGGGCGGAGGCGACGCACCCGACCCCGGAGGGCTGTCGGGCGGTGTGGGCACAGCGGGGTTTCATCACCCGGTTGGGTGGCGACCACGCCGGTGCCGAGCGGCACGCCCGCCGGGCCGAAGCGATTCGCCGCGACGCCGCGGACGCCGTGCTCGAAGGTCGGCAGTTCATGACCGAGGGGCGGATTCAGGCGGCCCTATTGGTGCTCACCGAAGCGACCAAGTCCGACCCCAAGAACTTCTGGGCGGTCTTCTACGCCTCGGTGTGTCAGCAGATGCTCGGGGACTTGCGGCAAGCGGCAGCGGGGTACGACATCTGCCTGTCGCTGCGGCCGGGTTTCTTCGGAACGTACTACAACCGCGGGCAGACCCGGATGCGAACCGGGCCCGTCGCCGACGCGGAAGCCGACTTCGACAAGGCGCTGGAGGCGCGCCCCGACTGGGCCGACGCGCACTTCCAGCGCGCGATCACCCGCGAAGCGCGGAAGAACTACACCGGAGCGCTCGACGACCTCAACAAGGCGCTCGAACTCGGTTACACCCCCACCTCGGTGTACTTGGTCCGGTCGCGCGTGTACGGTCGGATGGGTGACAAGAAGGCCGAAGCCCAGCGGGAGTTCGCCGAGGGAATCAAGACCGTCCCGACCGACGTGCGCGGGTGGCTCGCCCGGGCGCAGGCCCAACTGTACCGCGACCCCCAAGCGGCCCTCGCCGACTACGAACAGGCGCTGAAGCTCAACCCGCGTCTGATTCCCGCGCTGCAAGGCAAAGCTCACTTACTGAGCACGGCCGACAGGAACGAAGAAGCCGCGAAGGCGCTCTCGCTGATGATCGACATCAACCCGGACACCCCGGACGCGTGGGCCGGACGCGGGGTTCTGCGCGCCCGACTGAACGACCGCGACGGGGCCCTGAAGGACGCCCGCGAGGCGCTCCGACTGACCGAGCGCCCGGCCACCAAGTATCAGGTCGCCGGGATCTACGCGATGACCTCGCGGGCGCACCCGGAGGACCGCCGGGAAGCGTTCAGCCTGCTCGATTCCGCGCTCCGCGACGGGTTCGGATTCGAGTACCTCGACAAGGACAAGGAACTCGACCCGATCCGGACGGACCCGGAGTTCAAGAAGATCGTGGACGCGGCCCGGGCGTACCGGAACGCGCTGAAGAAAGTGGACTGATTCCGGACCGCGCGTCGCGGGCCGGGTGAACCTCGGCCCTTCTTTCCTACCTGTGGAGTGGCTCTCATGAACTCGTCGTTCAAACCCCGCCTGGAAAAGCTCGAAGACCGGGACGTGCCCGCGTTCTTCGGCTGGTACCAGATGATGCAGGTCGTGTACCCGCCGACGGACCCGACGGAACCGCTGCCGCCCCCGCCGCCCCCGCCGCCCCCGCCGGCCGATGGCGGTGCCATCGTCATCGTTCTCCCGCCCGCGCCGCCTTGGGTTCCCGGAACGTAGCTCCCCACTGCACCTGATGGGAAATCGCCTCGGACGACCGCTCCGTCCGAGGCGACCGAGCAACCCCGAAGACCAAACCCGAGTCCGTAACCCGCCCACCGAGTAACAGAGACGATCATGAAATCGACGACGAAACTGAACGTAGAAACCCTAGAAGCGCGCGAGGTGCCGGCCCTGTTCGGCAACCCGTGGCCCAACGCCGGCAGCCTGACCATGAGCTTCGCCCCGGACAACACGATTGTTGCGGGGTACAGCCAAGACATCCTCGGGTGGGGACAGCCGAGTCGGCTGTTCTCCGAGATGTCCGCGGCCGGGACCACGGCCCAGTGGCAGACCGAACTCCTCCGCGCCTTCCAGACGTGGGCGGTGAACACCAACATCAACATCGGCTTGGTGCCCGACGGCGGCAGCCCGTTCGGGCCGTTGTCGGAGTCGCCCGACGCCGGTACGTCCGGGCAGATCCGGGTCGGGGCGTTCCTGTCGAGCACGGACGTCATCGCCGTCAACCAGGCGTACAGCCCGCTGAGCGGGGCGTGGAGCGGCGACTTCCTGTTCAACACGGCCCAGAACTTCTCGATCGGAACGCAGAGCGGCAAGTTCGACATCTACTCGGTCGCACTCAACGAGGCCGGGAACATCTTCGGCCTCGCCGACACCAACGACCCGGCCTCGGCCCGGTACGGCCACTACACCGGGGTCCGCACCGGCCTGATCGCGTCCGACATTACTGCTCTCCAAACCCTGTATGGGACTCGCACCCCGGACGCCTTCGAGAACAACGAAACCCTCGCGGCGGCTCATCGTCTGAGTCCTGTCACGTCCCCGACCGACTCGACCAAGAAGATGGTGGCCGCGACGGGTGCTGACCTGACGACGCTCACCGACGTCGATCACTTCGTGTTCAAGACGGCCGCCGACACAACGAGTCTGACGGTGCGACTGGAAACCGTCGGCAAGAGCCTTCTCAATGCCAAAATCTCCGTCTACGACGACAAGAACGTGTTGGTCGGCACCGCGACATCGGCCGGCCCCCAAGCGATGCAGGATCTCGTCCTGACGGTGACCGGGGTGAAGGCCGGCAAGGATTACAGGGTACGAGTCGAGAAGGCCAGCAACGACGTGTTCGGGATCGGCAAATACGACCTCAAGGTGGGGTACAACTTCGACCCGATCATTCCGCCGGGCACCGCGGCGGTGAGCTACACCGCGGACAGCGGCACGAACGAGACGATCAACAGCGCCAGTACCCTCTCGGCCGTCGGCGGCTCGGCCAACAAGCAGTACATCCTGAACGCCACCATCTCGTCCGCCACGGACGTGGACTTCTACCGGTTCAACTCGCCGTCGTCGGTGCCCAACCCGCTAACGATCACGGTGACCCCGGCTCAGGCGTACGGGTTGTACACCAAGGTGACCGTCTACGACGCGAACAAGGCCGTGGTCTCCAGCGAAGTACTCGCGAACGGCCCGGACGGGCGCCTCGTCGTTCAGGTCTCCAACCCGCTCCCGTCCAAGGCCTACTTCCTGAAGGTCGAGTCGGTGGGGCACAACGGGCAGGGCCTGACGGGGAACTACACGCTCTCGGTCGATTTCACCCAGCCCGCCGTTCCGATGACCACCGTTGCCACGAACACCCTGACGGCGGCTCGGACGATGGGTTACACCACGCTGTCGGTGCCCGAGGCGAAGTTGTTCCACTTCACCCTCAAGGCGGCGACCGCCGACACGTCGGTCGCCAGCGGGGTGCGAATGATCGTGTACAACGCGAGCTACCAGATCATCGCGACCCTCACCGCCGACGCCGGGTCCACCACCAGCGGGCGATCTTCCTCAACGCGGGCACGTACTACATCAAGTTCGAGGCCGCGACCAAGACGGGCGCGGCGCTTTCGAACCTGACCTACACGCTCCGCACGGTTGTGCTGAGCGACCCCATCGACCCGTACGCGCCGCCGGACCCGACCAACCCGCCCCCGCCCGCACCCGACTACACCGTCACCCCGCAACCGGACCCGTTCTACACGAACCTGCCCCTTGTTGATCCGTGGGCCACGCCTTGGTCCCCGTGAGTCGGACCGACCGTAACCCAAGAGACAACCCATGAACCCGCTTGCGCCACTGGTTGGGGACTGGTTCGTGAGTGCGGGGTGCCCGACAACGCGAATGCTGTTGGCGTGCGCGTGCCTCGCGCCCCTGATTCTGATTTGGATGCAGTCCCGGCAACGGTTGCGTCCGACCCGTCGGGCGTCCCGCGCCGTAGCCGGGTTCGCGACGGCGTGCGCGCTCGGTGCGATCGCCGCGTGGCCCGCCGCGCCCGCGGCGCAGTGGGTGCTGCTCGGCTCTGTGGCCCTGCTCGCCGCGATCGGCCTGTCGGTGGCCCGCCTGAACTCCCGGGACCGCGACCTCGGGTGGCGGCACCACGTCGATCGGCTCCGGATTCTCGACTCGGCCCTCAACGCCTCGCGCGACGGCGTACTCGTGACCGCGACGAACTCGGGCACGTTCGGTCTCCAAATCATCTACGCGAACCCCGCGTTCGAAGAACTCACGGGATACGGTACCGACGAGGCGCTCGGCCAAAGCCCGAGCATGCTCTACAACCAAAGTCCCCCGAAGGACCGTGAGGTCGTGCACGAGGCGCTGAGGGCCGGCACACCGGGACGGTTCGAGGTGCTCGCGCGGCGCAAGGACGGGAGCCGGGTTTGGGTCGAGTGGAACATCGTACCGGTCTCCGAATCGGGCGACGGGTGCGCGTACCGGATCGCGGTCCTCCGGGACACGACCGAGCGCAAGCGGCTCGAAGATCAACTCTGCCAAGCCGCGAAACTGGAAGCGGTCGGACAGCTCGCCGCCGGAGTCGCCCACGATTTCAACAACCTGCTCACGGTCATCGGCGGGAACGTGGACCTACTCAGAACGAGCACGGCCCGAGCACCGGAAACCGCTCACCTCGTGGACGAGATCGGGTTCGCGGCGGATCGGGCTGTGTGGCTGGTGCGGCAGCTCCTCACGTTCAGCCGACCACGGGTCGCGACACCTGAGCTGATCGATCTGGGCCGCACCGTGTCCGACTTCGGGGCCATCATCCGGCGGGTCGTTGGGACCGGAATCGCCACCGAAATTGTGATTCCCGAAGCCCCGGTCCTAGTTGAGATGGACCGCGTGCAACTCGAACAGGTTCTGATGAACCTCTCGGTGAACGCGCGGGACGCGATGCCCCAAGGCGGGCAACTCCGGTTGTCCGTGCAAACGGTCGCAGGTGCTCCCCGAATCGAGGTGTCCGACTCGGGCGAAGGAATGACCGAGAAAGTAAAGGCCCGACTGTTTGAACCTTTTTTCACCACCAAGGGTCCGGCCAAGGGAACCGGTCTGGGACTCGCCACGGTTCACCAGATCGTGAAACGGTGCGGCGGGACGATCGCCGTCGAATCCGCTCTAGGGTCGGGCACCACGTTCCGAATCGAGCTACCCCGCAGCAAACCCGCGCCCCCGTCTCACGAGATCGCGGAACCGACCGAGCCCATTTCGCGGTCGAAGCCAAGCGGTTCGATCCTACTCGTCGAGGACGAACCCGGAGTACGGACGTTGGCCCGCGCGGTTCTTGAGGGGAGTGGGTACCACGTCACCGAGGCCGCAGACGGGGTGGAAGCGCTGGAACTGCTCGACGCGGGACGGGCGTTCGATCTGGTTCTCACCGACGTGACCATGCCCGGCGCGACAGGTGACGAGGTGGCCGCCCGCGCCCGCGAGTACCTCCCCAACGTGGGGATCGTATTCATGTCCGCGTACACGGAGGTGGAGCCCTCGGTACCCGGTTCGATCTTCCTCAGCAAACCCTTCTCACCGACGTCGTTGGGGCGGGCCGTCGAACAGGTTCTCTCTGCTGTTACGGCACAATCAAGAGACAACTCGGTCGAGGACTACACGGGTATGAGCGCAGCGGTTGCGAGGCCGGTGTCAATGCACCCAGTCGCGGGGTAGATCGGGCGGCACCCAGAATCTCGGTTCGCAATATCGGAGGCCAGCAATAACCAGAGCCGGTTTTTGGGAGGGGTATCACCTTGCTTGGAGGAACCGGGCGATGTGCTGACGATCCACGGGCGACTCGGACTTGGTTTACCCCAAGGCTTACGCACTTCAAACCCCCTGAATTTAGAGGTTTTCGGCGATGTTGGGGCGTGAAACCGGGCCAAATTGTGGACACCGCAAATCGCGGAAACCCTCGTTTTTAGGGGCTGCACATCGTGCGTAAGCCCTAGGCCGCGGGGTGACCGCGCACCCGTTGCCGGTCAGCCCAAGTCTGGTGGCGCGACCGCGTGCCGGAGCGTTCGCGCCCGCGCGTCGTCCCGGTCTTCCAACCAGTCGGCCATGATCCCCCGCGGCATCGTCACCGTTTCGGGCGACTCCAACCGCACCGCGGCCTCGACCGCTTGGGCGTCAGGGTCCGCGAGTTGGATTTCCACCCACTGAGCCGCGCCGTGCTCGGTCCCGTGAACGGAGGCCGCGTGCCGCGTTTCCCATTCCGGGCTGTACGGCTCACAGTTCAGAATCTCGCGGGAGTGGTCGTCGGCCGACAGGAACCCGCCCCAGCCTTCGGGTTCGTCCGGCTCGGTTTGTGCGCACTGCTCCTGCGCGTCGCGGTAGCCGCGCAGTGTCATCTCTTCAAGGTTCGCCACAACAACCTCCGCGGGCACGAGGGGCGGGCCGGTCGGTCCACGGAGATCGTTCTACGACGGCCACAGCCACGCGCGGACGTGATCGGCCACGGCGCGCAGGCGTGCGTCCTCGATGCGCTCGCGGTAGGTGGCATCAATTCCACGACGCGCCCGCCCGTTGCCCCATTGTGCGAGTGCGCGAACTCGACCGCGGCCCCGACCGTCACCAGCACGCCGGCGGCGTCGGTCGGCTGCTCGAACCGGCGGCACTTCGCGCAGTCGCACGCGCTCCGGGGCAGGTCCGCGCGGTGCCCGCAGTTCGAGCAGGTCGGCGAACTCGGCCCGGCGTTGACCGCGCTCATGGCGTGATGAGATGATGGTCAAGGGGTTGGATGAGAACTGCCAAGTGGGGCAGGGCAACAATTTCTATGTTTCCGGCAACACGGTCAAGACGTGGTTGGGAACCGTGCTGGGTGAGGCAACAAAGAAGCGTTCCACCTTCGGCAATCACGATTTCATGAGTGGGGAGCGTGCCAAGAAGATACTACAATCCTTGCTGAATGAACTCAGCGGGATTGACGAAGAAGACATGACGACTTTTGAGTTGGGTCTTCTTCGGAAGTGTGCAACCGAGCCGCCGAAGCGATACTACGGGGCGGAAAATCAAATCAATAATGCTTCCAAGTGGGAGTAAGATTTCTATTGCCGAATAGTAGGTGTTAGAAGTCACTACCACTTTTACAAGGGGAAAAGCATGTTGACCCGTGATTCGTTTCGGTTGGGGATGAAGGTGCGGTTTGGCAGCAGGCATGGTGAAAAGACGTTGGGGAAGATCATCAAGATGAACCCCAAAGCGGCGAAGGTGGAAACCCTTGAGGAACGGGGTTATTCCAACCGTCCCATCGGTCAAGTCTGGACCGTGCCGTATTCGCTAATGACGCCAGCGGAAGGGGAAACGGCCAATGTCGTTGCCCCGGTTCGGCGTGAACCGATCAAGTACAACCCGTTCAACGAAGATAACGGGTTCCTCGAACTGATTTTAGGTGTGTATTCGGGATTGTCGCCCGAAAATCTCACCGCCGATGGTGAGTTGCCCGCCAGCGTTGTGAACCAAAAGCGGGCGAAGTACAACCGCCAGCTTCGGGGGCTGTTCATGGCGATTGGCCGGGAAGTCAGCGAAGATGAAGCCTACGAATGGTATCGTAGCAAGCAAGAATACGGGCGAACCCCGCCCGGCGGCGCGGACGAGGAGGAGCCGGCCAAGAAGAAGGGCAAGGGGAAGAAGTGACCGCGCCGCCACCGCCGGTCGCGAGCATCTGGGCAATGGGTTCGCGGACGGTGACACAGCTCGTCTCGGAGACGGGCCTGTCGCGTCAGGAACTGTGGGCGCTGATGAACGACGGAACCTTCGCTTGGTTCGCGCACGGCGGGCGCGGCACGCGGATTATCGCGTGGGCTTCGGTCGTAGCGCACCTCGAAGAACTGCACGCCATGTACCATAAGACTCGAACCCGTGGCGCTCGCTCTTGAGGAGGGCGCGTCGCAAACTACTCGCTACTGGTCCGCACACCGTTCAAGACCCGTTCGAGCCACGCCCGCACCTTCGGCGGTGCGTCGGATAATGATGCCCTCAGCGCGGCAGCGATTGATACCGGCTTTGGTTTCGCCGGTCGCGGCCGGCGCGGTTTTGAAGGGGATCGGGGCATCGGTCAAGCTCCCTGTTCGGGCGACGCGATCGACAGCGTACCATTCACCCCGCCCGTGATGCACTACCAGTTGCGGCCGGCACCCGTGCGGGCGTAGCGGCGCGCCGATTGCACCACTCTCCCGCGCCCAACACCCCGAAGGAGAGCGCCATGAAGCAAGTCACCATCCGCCGCTGCCCGTCGTGCGAGAACATTCGCGGGCTGACGAGCGCGGTTCAAACGACGCTGAAGGGCGAGGCCGGCGCGCAGGTCAACGTCGTGGACGGGGCGAAGGGCGAGTTCGTCGTCGAGGTGGACGGGAAGCGCGTGTCCGGTCTCACGGGCGAGATGCTGCCGACCGCAGACGAAGTCACCCGCGCGGTGCGCGGCGAGGTCGGCGTCGGGGCGTGAGAGCCGACCCGGAACGACACGCAAGGCGAGGGGGGTACGGGACTGCCGTACCCCCCTCGCTCTTTCCCCTACACTCCGTTCCCGAACAGCCACGCGCGGACGTGATCGGCCACGGCGCGCAGGCGCGCGTCCTCGATGCGCTCGCGGTAGGTGGCGTCAATGCTGGCGTCGACGTGGCCCATGATCGCGCGCACGGCGGGGATGTCGCGCGCGCCGTCGGCCACGGTGCGGAAGACGTGCCGCAGGGTGTAGAATCCGCACCCCGGCTTGGTCAGCCCGAGCGCCTTCACGAGCTTGTTGAAGGCGTGACTCAGGTAGTCGGATCGACTCTTCTCGCCCGCGCGCACCCAGCGCGTGCCGCGGTACGTCAGGAACACGAGGCCGCAATCGGGAAGGCCCGCCGGCTTCGGGCGCGCGTCGAGCGCGGCCCGGATCGCCGCGACCGTTTCCGGCCACAGGGGGCAGCGCCGGCCGATGCCCGTCTTCGCCCGCGCGAAGTTCAGCCAGCCGCCCGCGAGGTCGGTGGCGTCGAGCGTCAGCCCGGCGCAGTCGTCGTTGCCGAAGCCGCAGTTCGCGCCGAGCAAGATCATGGCCCGCAGTTGGGCGTCGGGCTTCACCAGTTCCGGCCCGGCCGCGCCCGCCACGAGCGCGCCGCCGACCAGCGCCCGCACCTCGACGGCCTCGAACAACTTCACGCCCGTCTTGGCCTTGTGCCGGCGCAGCACCGACCGCGAGGGCGGCTTGAACTCTTGCCCGTACCGCGGCGGCCGGTCGAGAAGCCCGGCCTCGAACCCGTACTTGAACACGGTCTTGGTGCGCGTCACCCCGTTGGTGACGCGGTGCGGCCCCCAGTTCTTCACCATCGTCTCGCGGAGCTTCGCGAAGTCGGCCGCGGTGAGCGCGTCGGCGCGGGTGCCCTTCCCGAACGCCGCGATCATCATGTCCGTCGTCGTGCGGTACTCCTCGAACATCCGCGCCGACAACTCGCGCGCCTTCAACTGGTTCGACTTCGCCGTGAGGAAGTGGTTGCACAAGTCCTTCACCGTCAGCCCCTCGGTGTCGGGTTGAGGGGTGCGGCCCGCGTGCAGGTCGTCGGCAACCTTCTTGTACTCCTCGAGCGCGCCCTTCCAGCCGTCGCCCTCGGTGCGCGTCGGCACCCCGTCCACGCGGGTGAACCACGCGCCGAAGTAGTGGATCGCGCCGCGAATCTTCTTCTGCCACTTGCCCGAAGCGTGCGGCGACAGCGGGAACGTGGCATACGGCTTCTTGGGCTTCGCGAGGGGTTTACGAGAGGCGCGCGAACCGATAGACTTGCTCACGGGTCACTCCGGCGTACAGGGTTGGGGTGATTCGCGCTCTCGGCGGGTGCAACCGCCGGGGGCACTTTACTACCGCCTGAGTGTAGCGACCGGGACGAGAGTAGTAAAGGTGGTAGTAAACGTCGGGATGATGGGTGCGACGGGTGACGGAAAACGCTTGGAAAACAAGCGTTGGAGAGGTGGCTGAGTGGTCGAAAGCACCGCTTTGCTAAAGCGGCGTGGGGGTAAAACCCCACCGCGGGTTCGAATCCCGCCCTCTCCGCTGTCTTGTCGGCCCGTGTGGCAAAAATGCTTGCCGCACGGGCCTTTTGCCTTTCTGGGACCCCTCAGACGTTCCCGTTTGTGGCAGTTTTTGTGGCACTTTGTGGCAGGAGGGTTCTCTGAGCGCGTCTTCCACACTTTTAAGACTCCCGCCCAATCGAAAGTCTGACATGCCGTTCTTCAAAAATAGACTCGTTGCGCAATAGCGATCGATGGCCTATTCATAGGGTTATGACGAATTACGAGAAATTGCGTCGGAAGCCGTTGTTGTTCCGCATGTTCACGGGGCTCTCGGCCGACGAGTTCGACAAGGT
>VGZJ01000061.1 GCA_016872595.1 Planctomycetota bacterium | reverse complement strand
TGGCGCGAGCGTGCGGTCGAAGTCGCGCGGCGCGCCGGGGGCGCCCAGTTCGACCGCCTCCGCGTGCCGGATCAGGTACAGCAGCATCGCCGTGCTCCGCGTTCACGGAAACCTCGCGCGCCTTGCCCTTCCGGGCGACGGGCGCAGCTTCTACATTACAGGAAGCGCTTAGACCCAGAGACACGGATTTACACGAAACGACTCCATGAAGCGGAACGACATTCGGAACGTCGCGGTGATCGCACACGTCGACCACGGCAAAACCACTCTCGTCGACCAGATGCTGCGGCAGAGCGGCCTGTTCCGATCGGAGGAACTGGACAAACTCGTCGGCGGGCAGCACGGCCTCATTATGGACTCGAACGACCAAGAGCGCGAGCGCGGGATCACCATTCTCGCCAAGAACTGCGGCATCCGCATCGGCGACGTGAAGGTGAACCTGATCGACACGCCGGGCCACGCCGACTTCGGCGGCGAGGTCGAGCGCATCCTGAAAATGGCCGACGGTGCGTTCGTGCTGGTGGACGCGGCCGAAGGCCCGCTGCCGCAGACCCGGTTCGTGCTCAAGAAGGCGTTCGCCGCCGGGCTGAAGCCCATCGTCATCATCAACAAGATCGACCGCCCGGACGCGCGCATCACCGACGTCCACGCGCTCATGTTCGACCTGTTCATCGAACTGGGCGCGGACGACGACACCGCGAGCTTCCCGGTCATCTACGCCAGCGGGCGCAGCGGGGTCGCCACCACCGACATGGCCGTCGAGCCCAAGGACCTGCGCCCGCTGTTCGACGCGATCCTCAACAACGTGCCCGCGCCGGACGTGAACGAGGACGCCCCGCTCCAGATGCAGATTTCCGCGCTCCAGTACAGCGAGTTCGTCGGCAAGATCGCCATCGGCCGCGTGTTCAACGGCAAGATCAAGAAGAACCAGAAAGTCACGGTCGTCAAGCAGAAGGACGGGTCCACGTTCAACGACACCGTCGTTCAGGTGCTGGAGTTCGACCGGCTCGCGAAGCGCGAGGTCGAGGAGGTCCGGGCCGGCGACGTGTGCGCCGTCATCGGGATCGACGACGCCGACATCGGCGACACCATCTGCGCCTTCGACATCCCGAAGGCGCTCCCGCCCCTGACCATCGACGAGCCGACGCTGGACATGGTGTTCCGGGTCAACAACTCGCCGTTCGCGAGCAAGGAGGGGAAGCCCCTCACCAGCCGGGAGCTGCGCGACCGGCTCGACCGCGAGCTGCAGCACAACGTCGCGCTGCGCGTGCAACCGGGGGACCGCGAGAGCGAGTTCATCGTGAGCGGGCGCGGCCTGCTGCACCTCGGCGTGCTGCTCGAGACGATGCGCCGCGAGGGGTCCGAGGTGGCCGTGGGCAAGCCGCGCGTCATCGTCAAGGAGATCGACGGCCAGAAGCACGAGCCGTTCGAGTACCTCGTGGTGGAGGTGCCCAACGATCACCACAACGTGGTGATGCGCCTCGTGCTGGAGCGGCAGGGCGAGTTCCAGCGGATGGAGAGCCACCGCGGGATCACGCAGGTCGAGTTCCACATCCCGGCGCGGTCGCTGATCGGCCTGCGCACCAAGATGCTGACCGCGACGCAGGGCACCGCGATCATGCACCACAACTTCCTCGACTACCGGCCGCTCAAGAGTTCCCCGGCCGGGCGCGACGTGGGCGTGCTCATCTCGCAGTACACCGCGAAGGTCACGGCCTACGGGGTGGACGGCCGCGCCGGGCGGCTGTTCGTCTCGCCCGGCGACGAGGTGTACGAGGGGCAGATCGTCGGCGACCACGGGCGCGAGAACGACATGGTCGTGAACGTGACGGAGATGAAGCCGCTGACCAACATGCGGGCCAGCGGGAGCGATTCCAAAGCCGTCATCAAGCCGGCCACGGCCTTCTCGATGGAAATGGCGCTGGAGTTCATCGAGGACGACGAACTGGTCGAGATCACGCCGCAGTCGGTGCGGATGCGGAAACTGTGGCTGAAGGAGAGCGAGCGCAAGAAGCTCGCGCGGCAGCAGTCGTAAGTCCTCGTGCCGCGTGCGGGTTCGCGAGCGGTATTCCGCTCGCGAACCCGCACGCGGCACCATTGTGGCTCACGTCGCGGTGGGGGCTTCGCTGGTGACGGTCTCGGTCGGGGGCTTCGGCGCGGGCGCGGCCGGCACCGCGGACCCGTTCGCCGACGGTTCCGCCGGCTTCGCGCCCTTGCCCCTGCGCGGCTTCTTCTTCGCCTCCGCGGGCTTCGCGAACCGCTTCACCTGCTCTTCCATTTCCTTGCCCGGTTGGAACGTGACGACGTTCTTCGCGGCCACGCTGACCGGGTCGCCGGTGCGCGGGTTCCGGGCCTTACGGGGCCGCCGCTGCTTCACCTCGAACACCCCGAAGTTGCGCAACTCGATGCGCCCGTCGTTCACGAGCGCCTCAATGATGGCCTCGAACGTCCACTGAACGATCTCTTTGGTCGCCAGTTGCGTCAGGTTGTGCTTCGGAATCAGTTTGTTCTTGTTGGCTCGGTCGCAGATGGTGCGGACGATCTCTTTTTTGGTCACGAGAGTGGTCCCTCGGTGGAGTTCGGCCCGAAGTCCGTAGCCCGGAGCTGTGACGTAAGTTTAGACAGGCTCAAGATTCGCGTCAAGGAAATAGCCCGTCAGGGTTTACGCCACGCGACCGCGTAAGGAACCGGCGCGCGCAAGCCGGCTTGTCGTGGCAAGCGGGGCGAGTTATAACCCCGCCCCCGCAAGTGGCGCGGGCCGGGCAACTTACACGGCAGCGAGGACCGAGCGCGATGCGCAACTTCCGGCGGAGCATGTGGTTCTCGTGGCCGTACCGCCGGCAGTTCGTGGCTTCCGTGATGTGCGCGCTGGCCGTAGCCGTGCTGTGGGGCATGAACCTGTCCGCCCTGTACCCGGTGCTCAAGCTCCTCGGCACGCGCCAGAACTTGCATCAGTGGGTCGATAGCGAGATCGCCGGCCACGAGAAGCAACGCGCCGAGAGCGCCGAGCGCGTTAAGGCGCTCAACCACGCGCTCGATCAGGTCGAGGCCCGACCGGATTCGACCGAGCGCGAGAAACAGAAGCGGAACCTGTCCGCGGACCTCGCCCGCGCCACCGACTCGCAGGACTACCACGCGGCGTGGGCCAGTCGGTTCCAACTCTTGCGCGCGAAGGTGATTCGTCACCTGCCGGCCGACCTGTTCGAGACGTTCCTCTGGCTTGTCGCGGCCGGGTTGGTGTGCATCGTCCTCAAGGGCATATTCGAGTTCTTTCAGGAATCGCTCGTCGGCTCGGTCACGAGCCGCTCGATGTTCGACATCCGCAACTCCTTCTTCCGCCGGGTCGTGCGCCAAGACGTGCGCCAGCTCCAAGCGGCCGGGACCGTGGACCTGATGTCGCGGTTCGCCACCGACTGCGATCAGGTCAACTCCGGGCTGAAGGTGGTGTACGGGCGGGTGATCGCGGAACCGCTGAAGGCCGGGGCGTGTGTCGCCGCGGCGTGCTGGATCAGTTGGCAGCTCACGATCCTGTTCGTCGTCGTCGTGCCAGTGGTGCTGTACATGCTCACGAAGGTGAGCCGATCGATGCGGAAGGCCGCGAGAAGAGTGTTGGAGCGCGTCTCGGCGATGTCCAAGATCATCCGCGAGTCGACCGACGGCGCACGGGCGGTGAAGGCGTTCGCGCGCGAGCCGCACGAGCGCCGCCGGTTCCGGGCCGCGAACCGCGAGTTTCTCAACAAGGCCCTGCGCCTGATCCGCCTCGACGCCTTCGCGAACCCGATGATCGAGGTGCTGGTCGTGCTCGCGGTCCTCGCCGCGGTCGCCGCGGGCATGTTCCTCGTGCTGACCCAGAACACGCACATCTGGGGCGTGCGGATGTGTTCACAGCCGATGAGCCACGAGTCGCTGATCCAGTTCTACGTGTTCCTCGGGGCCATCGCGGACCCGGTGCGGAAGCTGTCCAGCGTGTACGCGAAGCTGCAAGCGGCGGAGGCCGCGGCCGGGCGCATCTTCGAGGCCTACGACCGCGAGCCGACCATCAAGGGGAACCCGGACGGCCCGCGCCTCGACGCGGTCGCGGCCCGCGTCGAGTTCCGCCACGTGTGCTACTCCTACGACCCGACCGCCCCGGACCCGACGCTCGACAACGTGAGCTTCACCGCCAACGCCGGTGAAACGGTCGCCGTGGTGGGCGGCAACGGCTCCGGCAAAACGACGCTGCTCGCGCTGCTGCCGCGGTTCTTCGACCCGGACTCCGGCGCGGTGCTGATCGACGGCGTGAACCTGCGCACCGCGCACCTGCGCTCGCTCCGCAAACTGGTCGGCCTCGTGACCCAAGACACGCAACTGTTCGACGCGAGCGTGTTCGCCAACATCGCCTACGGCAAGCGCAGGGCCACGCGCGACGAAGTGATCGCGGCGGCGAAGAAGGCCCGCGCCCACGACTTCATCATGAAGAAGCCCGGCGGGTACGACGCCCTCATGGGCGACGCCGGCGCGAGCTTCTCCGGCGGCGAGCGCCAGAAGATCGCGCTCGCCCGCGCGATCCTCCGCGACCCGAAGTTGCTGATTCTCGACGAGTTCACGAGCCAGATCGACGCTCAGAGCGAGGCCGACATTCACGACGCGATTAAGGAGTTCGTGAAGGGCCGCACGACGTTCCTCATCACGCACCGGCTCCACACGGTGCCGGAAATCGCCGACCGCGTGGTAATGATGGACGCCGGCCGCGTGCTCGACGTGGGCACGCACGCCGACCTGCTGGCCCGGTGCGAGCCGTACCGCCGGCTGTTCGAGTCCGGCCAGTTGCGGAGGGCGGCGTGAGCGTGCCGATTTCGTTAGCCGCGAGCCAGCGGCGAGCGCGGTACGTTCGCGCTCACCGCTGGCTCGCGGCTCACGAGTTCCTACCTGTACTCGCCCTGCTCCTCTTGGTTCTGTTGTTCTTCTTCCAAATCGGCGCGCGCGATCTGATAAGCAGTCACGAGGCCCGCGCCGCGCAGAACGCGCAGCGCATGCTCGACACCGGGGCGTGGGGGCTGCCGGTGCTGTACGACGGGCAGCGCGACCTCCAGAAGCCGCCGGGCTACTACTGGCTCGTGGCCGCGGCCGGCGCGCTCAACGGCGGGTACGTCTCGCCCCTCGTCGCGCGGCTCCCGGCGGCGCTGGCGGCCGTGGCCGTCGTGCTGCTCGTGTACGGGTTCCTGCGGCGCGAGGGGTACGCGACCGGGGCGCTCGTCGCCGCGGTCGCGCTCGCCACCGCGAACCACTTCGTCGCCATCGGCCGCACCGCGCGAATCGATGTGCCCCTGACCTGCGCCGTCGCCGTGGCGCTTGTGTGCTTCTATCGCGCCGCCACTCGCGAAGCCGCAAGCGGCTATACGGTTGCGAGCGGCTTCGCGGTGGGCGTTGCGATCCTGCTCAAAGGCCCCATTGGGCTTGCGCTGGTCGGCGCGGTCGCCGTTGCGTTCCTGATCGTGGAGCGCATTCGACTGCCTCTCACGACAGCGCTTCTGGGCACGTCAATCGTCGCGCTGGTGGCCGGGCCGTGGTTCGTGTGGGCAAATCACGAAACCGGCGGCGCGTTCGTGCGCGTGTTCTTCTGGCACCACAACGTCGCGCGCTTCATGGGCGAGTCCGAGGTGCTGGCCGCGCACCCGTGGTGGTACTACGGGCCGCGCGGGACGTTCGCGTTCCTCCCGTGGACGCTGCCGCTCGTGCCGCTGATGGTGTGGGCGGCCCACGCCGGGCTGTGGCGCGAAAGCCGGCCCTTTCGGTTCGGCGTCGTTTGGTGCGTCGTGATGATCGCGGTGCTGTCCGCGTCGCGGTTCAAGCGGGCCGATTACCTACTGCCGGCGCTGCCCGGCGCGGCTATCGCTCTGGGCTGCACCGCGCAACACTGGCTCGCCTCGCGCGAACGGGCGCGCTCCGTGCGCCTCGCGAAGTGGGCGTTCGGCGCGCTCGCGTTCGGGGCGCTGGCCGTGTGGCCGGTGATGTGGTTTGTGGTGGAACCGGCGGAAGCGGCCCGCCAAGAGAAGAAGCCCTTCGCCGAAGCGATTCGCGCGCACGCCCCCGCGCCTCAAACCGTGGTGCTGTTCCGAACCGAGTCGCACCTGCTCGCCTACCACCTCGGCCCGCCGCTCCGTACCCTTGTCGAGTGGGGGGACTTGCGGGACGCGCTCGCGCCCGCCGGGCCGCACACGGTCGTAATGCCGCCGGAGTTCGTGGCCGAAGCCGCGCGCCTGACCGGGCGCAAGTTGGTGCCGGTCGCGGACCTCGCGGACTTCGTACCCGTTCGCCCCCCGCGCCCGCTGGTGTGCCTCCGCACTGAAGAGTGACGTGAAGGCAACCTAACCCCTCGGCCCCTTCCCTGAAGGGAAGGGGAAGAAAGACCAAGACAACTCTTTCTCCCCCTTCCCTTCAGGGAAGGGGGTTGGGGGGGGTAGGTTCTCCACTATGAGCAAGCCCGCACCGCCGCGCGACGGCCTGACCGTCGTGATCCCGGCCCACAACGCCGCGGACGCACTCGATAAGGTGCTGCCCGCGTGGGGCAACGTGCTGCACAATCTGAACCGCCCGGTCGAACTGATCGTCGTGAACGACGGCAGTACCGACGGCACCGCGGCCGTGCTCCAGAAGCGCGCGAGTACGCCGCACCTGCGCGTTCTGACGCACGAAACGCGAAAGGGCTTCGGGGCGTGCTTGCGCGCCGCGCTCGACGACGCCAAGCACCCGCTGTTCCTGTACGCGGGCGTCGATTACCCGTACACGCCGAACGACGTGCGGCCGATGCTCGAACGCATCGAGTTGCGCGACGAAGTCTTCGGCAAGCAACCGGACCTGATTAGCGGCGCGCGCGCCGGGCAACCGCGCCCGTTCGTGGCGAAGGCCCTCGGCGGCGCGTGGCAACTGTTCTGGCGCGTCTTCGCCGGCCTGCCCACGACCGAGCCGATGCCGTGGTACGGGTGGGGCGCGTCGTTCGCCCGCGCCCGCGCCGCGTGGGTGTTCGGCGTGCCGCTGGCCGACGTGAACAGCGCCTTCAAGCTGTACCGCACCGCGTTCCTCAAGCGGTTCCCCATTCAGTCCGACGGCGACTTCGTTCACACGGAACTGGTGGCGAAGGCGACGTTCCTCACGAGTATCATGGACGAGGTGCCGCTGACGCCGAAGGCCGACCCGCTGCCGGCGCTCGGCCCGGTGGCGACCGACCGGCGGAAGGTGTTCCGCAAGCCGGAGTTCGCCTTTCCCACGCCGAAGCCGGAACCGACGCACGAACCCGTAACCGCGCCGCCGGCCCCTGCGCCGTCGTAGCCCGCGAAGCCGCAGGCGGCGAACTCATGACCGCGCCGCAACAACACATCCTGTTCGTAACCGGGAAGCTAGCGGAGCCGGCGCTTCGGCGCGTGGTCGCGGACCTCGCGCCGAAGGCCGGCTTCGAGGCGCACGTCGCGGTGCTGCCCATCACGGTCGCGGCCCTGATGACGACCAACTGGGTCGCGCGCCACCTTCCCCAACTGCCGCCCAAACTGGATCGCGTCGTGCTGCCGGGCTACTGTCGCGGTGAGGTCGAAGAGGTGACACGGGCCGCCGGCGCGCCGGCCGAGCGCGGCCCGCTCGACTTGCGCGACCTGCCCGAACACTTCGGGAAAAAGTCCGGCCCGCCGCCGAATTACGGCATGTACGACATCGAGATTCTGGCCGAGATCAATCACGCCCCGCGCAAGGCGCTCGACGCGATCCGCGCGGAGGCCGCGCGCTACCGCGCGAGCGGCGCGGACGTCATCGATCTGGGTTGCGACCCCGGACCGACGTGGCCCGGCGTCGGCGACGCCGTTCGCGCGCTCGTCGCGGACGGGGCGCGCGTCTCCGTCGATAGCTTCAACCCGGACGAAGTGGAGGCGGCGCTCGCGAACGGCGCGGAACTCGTCCTGAGCGTGAACGGCACGAACGTCGAACACGCGCGGCGCTGGCACGCGCGCTACCCCGCGGCCGAAGTGGTGGGGATTCCCGACACGCCCAGCGACCTCGACAGCCTCGCGCGCACGGTCGATGTGCTGCGTGACATCGGTATCAAGCACCGACTCGACCCGATCCTTGAGCCAATCGGCTTCGGGTTCGCCGCGTCGCTGGGGCGCTACATCGAGGCGCGCCGGCGGTTCCCCGACGCGGAACTGATGATGGGCGTCGGCAACCTGACCGAACTGACGGACGCCGACACCAGCGGCGTGAACGTCCTGCTCGCCGGCTTCTGCCAAGAACTGGTCGTGCGCAGCGTGCTGACAACGGAAGTCATCAACTGGGCGCGCTCCGCGGTGCGCGAGTTCGACCTCGCGCGCCGGCTGGTGTTCCACGCGGTGCGCGAGAAAGTGCTGCCCAAGCGCCTCGAACCGAACCTCGTGGTGCTCCGCGACCCCAAGTTGTACGAGCAGGGCGAAGACGCGCTCCAAGAACTGGCGCGCCGCGTGACCGACCGGAACTACCGCGTCTTCGCGGAGCGCGGTGAGCTACACGTCCTAAACGGTAGCGTGTACCTGCGCGGCACGGACCCGTTCGAGCTGTTCGCGCGCCTCGCCGCGACCGACGCGAAGCTCGACCCGGCGCACGCCTTCTACCTCGGCTACGAGTTCGCGAAAGCGGTCACGGCGCTCACGCTCGGCAAGAACTACACGCAGGACCAAGCGCTGCGCTGGGGCTTCCTGACGGTGCCGGAAGTGTCGGGAAGTCACAGGTCGTAAGGTCGCAAGTCGTAAAGTCGAAGACACCCGCCTGCTTCGACTTTATGACTTCTCGACTTTCGACTTTACGACTCTGCGCCTGTAGACTGGGGGGAAACCGGAGCGACCCGCGCGGGTCGCGGTCTTTCCCTCTCCACCAACGGAACACACCGATGCGCCTGCTCTGCGCCGCCGCGCTGTCGCTGAGCTTCGGGCTGTGGCTCGCGTTCGCTCAGGACACGAAGCCGACCGACCCGAAGGCCCGCGCCGCCAAACTCGCCGAACGCAAGAAGAAGTTCGACGCCGAGTTCAAAGACCTTCAGAGCCAGCAGCAGAAGGCCGAAGACCCGGCCGCGAAGCAGGCGCTCGCCGTCGAGATGCGCGAGCTGGTCGCCATCACCCTCGGCAAGATGGTCACGCTCGCGGAGGAGAACCCCGGCGACGACGCGGCGTTCGAGGCGCTCGCGTTCGTGCTGCAAATGTCCGGGCAGTACAAGCTCACGGGCGAGGACACCAAGAAGGCGCTCGCGCTCGTGATCGAGCACCAAGCGGCCAACCCGAAGGTGAAGGACGTGCTGCCGGCCGCGCTTGCGCTGGAAGGCGGCGACAAACTGCTGGCCGCGGTTCTGGCGAAGACCACCGACAAAGAAGTTCGCGCGGTCGCCCTGCTGACCCGCGGTGGCGTGCTGATGAAGCAGGCCGACGAAGAAGAGGACGACGAGAAGAAGCAAGAGGAACTGGCGAAGGCCGCCATCGAACTGTTCGAGCGCGCCGCGAAGGAAGCCCCCGAAGCGAAGATCGGTACGAACACCGTGGCGAAGGTCGCCGCGGCCCGCATCGACGCGGCGAAGGCCATCACCGCGCTGGCCGTCGGCAAGCCGGCCCCGGAAGTCGAATCGCTCCTGCTCGACGGGAAGAAGACGAAACTCTCCGACTACAAGGGCAAGGTCGTGCTGCTCGACGTGTGGGCGACGTGGTGCGGGCCGTGCCGGGCGATGATCCCGCACGAGCGCGACCTCGTGAAGAAGATGAAGGACAAGCCGTTCACGCTGGTGAGCGTGAGCGTGGACAACAAGAAAGAGACGCTCCAGAAGTTCATGGAAACGGAAGCGATGCCGTGGGTTCACTGGTGGGACAACGGCCAAGAAAACAAGGTGATGGGGACGTACCGGGTGAAGGCGTTCCCGACGATGTACCTGATCGACCACAGCGGTGTGATCCGCCACAAGTGGGTCGGCAGCCCCGGCAACGACAAGCTCGACGCCGCCATCGAAGCGCTCGTGAAGATCGCGGAGAAGGCGAAGGGCTAAGGTCCGCTTTTCCCAACGAGACGTAGCACAAAGCCCACCTGCTTCGGCAGGTGGGTTTTTCGCGCGCGGTATACTTCCCCCATGAACGCAGGCCCGCCGCTCCAGTTCGACGCAGTGCCGGTGCCGACGCCGCCCGGCGCGCCGCTGGCGGTCGAGTTGGTGCCCGCGCCCGACCCGTGGGCCGTCGCGCGCAAGCTCGCGCACCTCCCGCACCTGCTCTTCCTCGACAGCGCCGAGAAGCACAGCGAGCGGGGAAGGTACTCGTATGTGAGTGCGGACCCGGTAGACATTCTGATCCGGCCCATCGACGGGCCGACCGATCCGTTCTGGGACGACCGTTTCGTCTGCCCGCGTTTGTCAAAGCCCGCGACCGAATTGCCCCCGTTCTTCGGCGGGTGGGCCGGGCTGTTCGGTTATGGTCTGAGCCGCGCCTACGAGCGCATCGCCGCGCCGCGGGCCGACGAGTTTTCGGTCCCCGACTTCGCGGTCGGTGTCTACGATTGGGTTGTGGCGTTCGACCGCGGCGCGCGGCGCGCGTGGCTGGTCTCGACGGGGGTGGTCCCGGAAGAACCAGAACCGAACGCGCGGGCCCCACGCGCAGAATGGCGACTCGACACCGTTCTCGAACTGCTTCGCGCCGAACAGGGGGCTAACGCCCCCCGCTCGCCTGAAGAGGGGGCTAACGCCCCTCTCGCGCCGCAGTATCCGCTGCCGGGGTTTCCCGGTGTGACGAGCAACTTCGATCGTGTCGGGTACGAGGCCGCGGTGCGGCGCGCGGTCGAGTACGTTCACGCGGGCGACTGCTTTCAGGTGAACATCTCGCAGCGGTTGCTCGCGCCGCTTCGCGAACACCCGCTGGAACTGTACGGCCGGTTGCGCGAACTGAACCCGGCCCCGTTCGCCGCGTACTTCGACCTCGGCGACTTCCAGATTCTCAGTGCGTCGCCGGAACGCTTCTTGCGGGTTCATCCCGATGGGCAGGTCGAGACGCGGCCGATCAAGGGCACGCGCCCGCGCGGGAAGACGCCCGACGAGGACGCGGCGCTGGTTCGCGACCTCGCCGCGAGCGCGAAGGACCGCGCCGAGAACGTGATGATCGTGGACCTGCTCCGCAACGACATCGGCAAGGTGTGCGAGTTCGGGTCCGTGACCGTGCCGCGCGTGTGCGAAGTCGAAACCTTCCGCTTCGTGCATCACCTCGTTTCAGAAGTGCGCGGAAAGCTGCGGCCGGGGTTGGGCGCACTCGACCTGCTCGCGGCGGCGTTCCCCGGCGGAAGCGTGACCGGCGCGCCGAAGGTGCGCGCGATGGAGATCATCGCGGAACTGGAACCGACGGCGCGCGGCCCGTACTGCGGCAGCCTCGGCTGGGTCGGGTTCGACGGGGCGATGGACACGAATATCCTGATCCGCACGTTCACCGCGGGCCGCGGGCGGGTGCAGTTCCCGGTCGGCGGCGGCATCGTGGCCGACAGCGACCCGGCCCGCGAGTACGAAGAAACGCTCCACAAAGCCGCCGGCCTGCTGCGGGCGCTGAACCCGACATGATCCTCGAAGCCCTCGTAACGACGCTCGACCCCGGCGGCGCGGCGCACCTTGCCCCGATGGGGCCGCGCGTGTCGGCCGACTTCACGCGGTTCACGCTGCGCCCGTTCCCGACCTCGCACACCTACCAGAACCTGCTGCGCCACGGTGAAGGAGTGCTGCACATCACCGACG
Organism: Planctomycetota bacterium; assembly: GCA_016872595.1. Lineage (GTDB taxonomy): Bacteria > Planctomycetota > Planctomycetia > Gemmatales > Gemmataceae > Gemmata. The sequence goes on along the minus strand of VGZJ01000061.1, from coordinate 13,442 downwards.
ACGCGCTGCTTCTCGCGAAGGCCGCGATTGGCGTTGCCGCGGTGCCCCCGGTGCGCGCGTCCGTGCGCGTCCGCGGGTTCGTCCTCGTCGACTGCTGCCGGTACTTCGAGTTCGTTGTGAAGTCTGTCGATACGAGCGCCGAGCGCGTCAGCATCGAGGCCGAAGTGGTTCACGCCGGGCGCGGGCGCGACTGGTTCGGGTTCAACCGCGCGAAGCACGCGGTTGTGGAAGCGGCCATCCTCGCGACGCGACTCCACATCTTGCCGCTGGCCGAAGTGCGGGCCGAGCTCGCGAAGCTGCGCGTCATCGTCGGCAAGACCGGCGGGCCGGACGAGCACGCCGCGATGGACCTGCTCGAAGCGAAGCTGCGCGAAGCGGAGGGCGGGCGATGATTCGCGTCGTCGCTCCCAGCCGGCTGCACTTCGGGCTGTTCCGCGTCCCGACCGCGGGCGGCGCGGGCGACGGCGCGCCGGCCTTCGGCGGCCTCGGCCTGCTCATCGACCGGCCCGGCGTGGTCGTGGACGTGCGCCCCGCGGACTCGTGGCGGTTCGAGGGCGCGCTCGCCAGCCGCGCGCAAGCGTTCGCCGCGCGCTTCATGGCCTCACTGCCCGAAGCCGCGCGCCGACAGGTTCAGTCGGGGGAACCTCCCGCAGGTTCCCCCGATACCCCCTCCCGTTTTCAACTACTGGTCGAACGCTGCCCGGCGGAACACACCGGCCTCGGCGTCGGCACGCAACTCGGCCTCGCGGTGGCGAAGGCGCTGGCCGTCGCGTGCGGCGCGGGCGACCTGCCTTCGACCGAACTGGCGGCACGAGTCGGGCGCGGCGAGCGCTCGGCCATCGGCGTGTACGGGTTCGACCGCGGCGGGCTGATCGCCGACGCCGGGAAGGAACCGGGCGCGGCGCTCGCGCCGCTACTCGCGCACGTCGCGCTGCCGGCGGAATGGAAGGTGGTGCTGTTCACCCCGCCCGGCGCGGCGCGGTGGCACGGCGACCGCGAGCGCGCGGCCTTCGCGACCGCGCACGGCGGCGACCCCGGCGCGCTACGCGAGCTGGCGGACGCGGCCGTTCGCGCAGCCCACCGCGCCGACCTGTGCGACTTCGGCGACGCGGTCCACGAGTTCAACCGGAAGGCCGGTGAGCCGTTCGCCGCGGCGCAGGGCGGCCCCTACGCCGGGCCGGAAGTGGCCAGTTTGATCGAAGACGTGCGCGCGGCCGGCGTCCGCGCGGTCGGGCAAAGCTCGTGGGGGCCGACCGTGTTCGCGGTGGTGCCGGACAGCGACGCCGCGCTGTCACTAGCGCTGCGGTTCCGCGCCCGCGCGCCGGCGCTGGTCGCCGGCGTGTCGAGCGGGCACACGGTCGCGTAGCGCGCGTCACCACGTCTGTTCCTTCGGCGGCGCGTCCTGAATCCCGTCCTTCGGCGGGTGGAAGAACAGGGCCAACAGGATCGCGCCGACGAGCGCCGCGCCCATCGAATACTGGAAGATCGCGGAGTACTGGAGCTTGTCGCCGGTCTTGTAGATCACGCCGAGTTGCCCGCAGATCAGGTTCGCCACGAACGGCCCGAACCCGAGAATCAGCACGTTGAACAGGCCCTGCGCGCTGCTGCGCACGTCCTTGGGGAAGAACTCGTCCACGAAGATGTAGACGGTGGCGAAGAAGAAGGCGTAGCAGATGCCGTGCAGCACGTTCACCGTGACCGCGGCCCACGGCTCGGGGTAGAACGCGAACACCGCGAACCGCGCCCCGTGGCCCAGCACCCCGATGATCATCGTCGTGCGCCAGCCGAGGCTCTTGAGCACGTAGCCCAGCACGAGCATCGTGAGGATTTCCGCGATCTGCCCGATCTTCATGACCGGCGGAACCCAGTTCGCGGGAACGCCCACATCGGTCTTGAGGAACGACGCGGTCCAGTAGAAGAAGCTCTGGTGAACGCCCGCGTCGATGAAGGTGACGAGGAACAGCACGGCCACGAACGGGTGCTTCAGCAACTTCGCGGCCTTGAGCGCGGCGAACGACCCTTCGCCGGCAACTGCGGGCTTGGGCGGCGTGTGCGGCAGTGTTGGGCTAATTACCGCGAGCACGAACGACGCCAGCCCCGCGACGAGGAAGATGTAGCGCTGCGCGGTCGAGGCTTCGAGGCCTTCCTTCGAGGTGCCGAGCGCCTTGCCGAGCCAGTCGATGAAGCCCGACGGGTTCTTGGCGCTGACCGCGTCCCAGTTCACGAGGATGAAGATGAACGGCCAGCTCGCGACGATCCAGCCGATGGTGCCCCACACGCGCACCGGGCCGAACTCGCGGGCGGGGTCTTTCAGGTTCGCGAACGCGATGGAGTTGGTGATCGACACGGTCGGCACGTAGAAGATGCAGTGCAGGAACATCAGCCCGAAGAACAGCCAGAACGGGGCCAGCGGGGTCTTGGCGTCGCCCAGTGCCCAGTCCTGCCCGGCCGCGTCCTTCTTGCGCTCGGCGACCACGAACGTGACGTTGAACCGCGGGTCTTTCAGCTTCTTCGCGGCGCGCTCGTCGGGCGTCGCGGCGTCGAACGCCTTCTGATCGTGGGCAAACGCGGCCCAGAACTTGGTGGCCTTGCCGATGTCCGGGGCCAGCTTCGCGCGGTCCTCTGGCTTCGCGGTCACGAACGCCGTCAGTTGCGCCTTCTCCGCGTCGGACCAATCGGCCTTGTCCTTGTCGTCGGTCGCGGTCACGTTGTCCACGATCACGCGCGTCTTATCGGGGAACTCGCCCACGCCCTGCGTCAGTTTCTCGCCCTTCGCCACGATCTTCACTTCGGCCACCTGACCGGGCGCGGTGCCGACCGGCACTTGCAGGAAGAACAGGCCGAGGATGGCGACGCCGCCGATGACGTGGCTGACGCCGAGGAACTTTTCCGCCGCGAACTTGCGGTCGGCGAACTGCGTGCTGAACAGCAACGCGACCAGCGCCCCGATGTTGAACGCGCCGAAGATCAGCGCGTTCTGCCACCCCGCGAACTTGAGACTCGGGATGTAGTCGAAGCCCAGCTCGAACCACGCGCCCCAGATGAAAATCTGGAGGAACATCATCAGGCACAGCTTGCGGCGCAGGGCTTTGGCGCGGGTGTCGGGAAGAAGGGGGTCGGCGGACATATCGGCTCCGGTGGGGCGCGCGAGGAATGCCGCTGAATGTAAAACCGCGACCGCCCCGCGGCAACAAGGAACTGCATTCCCGGGACCGCGGGCGTCCCACCCGCTGCCGTGCGCGTCGTTTGGCGTTACGAAGAATCGCACAGCTTTAACCCGTGTGCAGCGGCGGGCGGGACGCCCGCGGTCCCAGAGACGAAGCACCCTTGTTCGCCCGCGCGCGGGGCCTATCACGTCACCATCGCACCTCTCCCGGAGTCGCGGTATGAACTCGCTCCTGCTTACGGTGGCGCTGCTCGCGCCCGCGCAACCCGATGCGAATAACGTCGGCGTTCTCCCGCTCGGCGCGGACGGCAAGCCGCTCAACCTCGACTTCGAGACCGGCACGCTCAAGGACTGGACGCTATCCGGCGACGCCTTCAAGGATCAGCCCATCAAGGGCGACACCGTCGTGAAGCGCCGCGCGGACAACCGCAGCCGGCACCAAGGTGAATACTGGATCGGCGGCTACGAGAAGCACCTCGACAAACCGGTCGGCACGCTCACCAGTGTGCCGTTCAAGGTGACGCACCCGTGGGCCAGCTTCCTCGTCGGCGGCGGGCCGCACACGCTCGAAACGTGCGTCGAGGTTGTTCACGGAAAGGACGTGATCTTCCGCGCCTCCGGCACCGAAGCGGAGGACATGTACCGCGTGGTGATCGACCTCGCCAAGCACAAGGACAAGGAGATTTTCGTTCGCGTGGTGGACAAGCACACCGGGCACTGGGGGCACATCAACTTCGACGACTTCCGCTTTCACGACCAGAAGCCGACCTTCCCACAAGCGCCGCAGCCGCTGACCGCGGACACCTACAAGCACGCCGGCCTGAAGCCCGAAGAGTCGGTGAAGGCGATGACGCTGCCGCCGGGGTTCACGGCCAGCGTGTTCGCCGCGGAGCCGGACGTTCACCAGCCGGTCGCGTTCTGCATCGACCACCGCGGCCGGCTGTGGGTGGTGGAGGCGTACTGCTACCCGCGCCGGCACCCGGAGAAGGGGCCGATCATTCCCGCGGTCGCGGGCAAGCCGCGCGAGGGCGACAAGATTCTGATCTTCGAGGACACCGACGGCGACGGGAAGTTCGACAAGAAGACCGTGTTCATGGAAGGGCTGAACCTCGTGTCTGGTATTGAGGTTGGGTTCGGCGGCGTGTGGGTCGGCGCGGCCCCGTACCTGCTGTTCATCCCGCACGACGAGAAAACGGACAAGGCCGGCGAGGTGAAGATTCTGCTCGACGGCTGGGGCTATCGCGACACGCACGAGACGCTGAACAGCTTCATCTGGGGGCCGGACGGCTGGCTCTACGGCTGCCACGGCGTGTTCACCTATAGCAACGTCGGCAAGCCGGGCTGCGACGACAAGGACCGCACGTACATCGACGCCGGCATCTGGCGCTACCACCCGACGCGGCACACGTTCGAGGTGTTCGCCCACGGCACCAGCAACCCGTGGGGGCTGGACTACAACGCCAACGGCGACTTCTTCATCGAGGCGTGCGTCATCCCGCACATGTGGCACATCATCCAAGGCGGGCGGTACGCGCGGCAGGCGGGCAAGCACGTCAACGACTACACGTACGACGACATCAAGACGATTGCCAAGCACCGGCACTACGCGGGGCCGACCGCGCACGGCGGCAACGGCCGCAGCGACAGCGCCGGCGGCGGGCACGCCCACGCCGGCCTCATCTGCTATCAGGGCGGTGTGTGGCCGAAGGAGTACCACGGCAAGCTGTTCATGGGCAACCTGCACGGCCACCGGCTCAACGTGGACGTGATTACCCCCAAGGGCAGCGGCTACGAGGCCGACCGCAACCCGGACTTCCTGTTGATGAACGACAAGTGGTCGATCCCGCTCGCGCTGCGCACCGGGCCGGACGGCAACGTCTACATGCTGGACTGGTACGACAAGCAAATCTGCCACACCAACAACCCGCAGGTGTGGGACCGCACCAACGGCCGCATCTACAAGATCAGTTACAAGGAGTCGAAGCCGGTCAAGAACCTCGACCTGTCGAAGGCGACGTGGGACGAGTTGGTGAAGTATCAGGAGCACGAGAACGACTGGTACGCGCGGACGGCACGGCGCATCATGCAGGAGCGCGCCGCGACCGATCCGAGGGGAAGCGAGGAGGCGCGCTTAAAACTGCTCCGTCTCTCGCAAGAGCACAAGGAAGAAGTCGTTCGGCTGCGCGCGCTTTGGGCGTTCATGTCGTTCGCCCGAATCACCGAGAACACACCGTGGAAGTGGTTCAAGGACGACAGCGCCGCGGTGCGGGCGTGGGGCGTGCGCGCGATCTACCAGAGCGGGGCGGCGCTCAAGCCCCTCACCGGACAACTCGCTGCGTCGGCCACGTCCGACAAATCGCCGGTCGTGCGCGCGGCACTCGCCGGTCGGATCGCGTCGCTCCACAACGAAGCGCAAGTCAATGTCTTGGCCGCGCTACTCGGCCGCGCGGAAGACGCGACCGACCACAACCTGCCGTACCTGTACTGGTACGCGCTGGAACCGATCTGCGCCACGCGGCCGACCGTTGGGCTGCACCTTGCCGCGCACGGCAAAATCCCATTCGTGTTCGAGTCGGCGTGTCGGCGGGTCGGCGCGCTGGGCACGCCGGACGCGCTCGACCTGCTCGCCAAAGGGCTTGCCGAGCAGGGGGGCGTGAGGACCGACCACGCCCGGATCGCGTACTTCCGCGGCCTTCAAGAGGGCGTGAAGGGGAAGCGCGACCTGCCCGCGCCGAAGGACTGGGACCGGGCGTTCGTCGAGGTGATGAAGTGCGCGGACGCGGCCATCCGTCAGCAGGCGCTCGGCCTCGCGGCCACGTTCGGCGACAAGACCGCGCTCGCCACGCTGCGGAAGGTGCTGGCCGATGCGAAGGCCGACACCGCGGCCCGGCTCGCGGCGCTGACCGCGCTCGTCGATGCGAAGGACGCCGAGATGGTGAACCTCCTTCTGGACTTCGTCAACAACACCGAGCCCCCGGCCGCCGGCATCCGCGGGGCCGCCCTTCGCGGGTTGGCGGCGTTCGACGACTCCCGAACCTCGGGCGTCATCATCGCCAAGTACGCCGCGTTCTCGCTCGCGGAGAAGCGCGACGCGCTCGCCACGCTCGCCTCGCGCGCCAGCTACGCGAAGGAACTCATGTCCGCCATCGGCGCGAAGAAAGTGCCTTCGACCGACGTGCCCGCGGAGATCGTCCGCCAGTTGCGCGGGTACGGTGACGCCACGCTCGACAAGCAGATCGCGGACCTGTGGGGCATCGTCCGCGAGTCGCCCGCGGAGCGCAAGCAGCTCATCGCGGGGTGGAAGAAGCGCTTGACCGCGAGCACCGCGCCCGCGGGCGACGTGAACCTCGGCCGCACCGTGTTCGCCAAAACGTGCCTGAACTGCCACACGCTGTACGGCGTCGGTGGCAAGGTCGGCCCGGAGATCACCGGCGCGAACCGCGGCAACATCGACTACCTGCTCGAAAACATCCTCGACCCCAGCGCGGTCATCCCGAAGGAGTACACCGCGACCCGCATCGTCACCACCGACGACCGCAACATCGTCGGCATCGTGAAGAGCGAAGTGAACGGCGTGCTGACGATCCAGACCGAGCGCGAGACGATCACGCTGGCGGTGAAGGACATCGCCAGCCGCAAAGCGTCCGACTTGTCGATGATGCCCGACGACATCTTGAAGCAGGTCAACGAACACGAGTTCCGCTCGCTGATCGCCTACCTGCAAACGCAGGGTCAGGTGCCCATGCTGGCGAACGCCGACAACGCTAAGGAGTTCTTCAACGGCAAAGACCTGACCGGCTGGGACGGCGACGCGGGCCTGTGGACAGTGGAGAACGGCGAGATCGTCGGCAAGTCCGCGACCGGCCTCAAGCGGAACACGTTCCTCAAGTCGCACGTCGCGGTGGAGAACTTCAAACTGTCGCTGAAGGTGAAGCTGACGCCGAACAAGGAGAACAGCGGCATCCAGTTCCGCAGCGTGCCGCTGCCCAACGGTGAGATGCGCGGCCCGCAGGCCGACATCGGCGCGGGCTGGTGGGGCATGTTATACGAGGAGGAGGGCCGCGGTTTACTTGCCAAGGAGGGCGGCGAGAAGTTCGTGAAGCCGGCCGAGTGGAACGACTACGTGATCGAAGCCGTCGGCGCGCGGGTGAAGATTTGGATCAACGGAAACCTGTGTACCGACTACGAAGACGACAAGCTCGCGCGGCGCGGCATCGTCGGCCTGCAACTACACAGCGGGGGCCCGCTCGAAGTGCGGTTCAAGGAACTGAAACTGGAAGTGCTCAAGTAAATCGAGCATTAGCCGCACGATAGGCGCGGACAAGACACGATGAAGACAGAAGACAGGGTTGAATACAATCTCTCTTCTTCTGATCGTGTTTTCTTCGGTGTTCATCGCGCGGCTAATCTGCTGCTTGCAATACGGAGTCCCATGAAGCTCACGCTGTACGTTTGGCGGCAGAAGTCGCGCGCCGAGGCCGGGCGGATGGTTCGCTACTACCTCGACGGGGTCAGCCCGGACATGTCGTTCCTCGAGATGCTCGACACGCTGAACGAGCAGCTCACGCGCGGGGGCGAGGAGCCGGTCGCGTTCGACCACGACTGCCGCGAGGGGATCTGCGGCAGTTGCTCCATGATGATCAACGGCCTCGCGCACGGCCCGGAGAAGGGCACCACGACGTGCCAACTCCACATGCGGAGCTTCGCCGACGGCGCGGAAATCTACATCGAGCCGTGGCGCGCGAAGGCGTTCCCGGTCATCAAAGACTTGGTGTGCGACCGCTCCGCGTTCGACCGGATCATCCAGTCGGGCGGGTTCGTGAGCGTGAACACCGGCGGCGCGCCGGACGGCAACGCGCTGCCCATCGCGAAGATCGATCAGGACCGGGCGATGGACGCCGCCGCGTGCATCGGGTGCGGGGCGTGCGTGGCCGCGTGCCCGAACGCCAGCGCGATGCTGTTCCTGAGTGCGAAGGTGAGCCACTTGGCACAGATGCCGCAGGGCCAACCCGAGCGCAAGGACCGCGTGCGCACGATGGTGGCCCAGCACGACCGCGAGGGCTTCGGGCACTGCACGAACATCAACGAGTGCGAGGCCGCGTGCCCGAAGGACATCAGCGTCGAACACATCGCCCAACTGAACCGCGACTACATCGCCAGCACCGTGAGCAAGGCCGTGAAGTGAGCGCCTATCAAGCCCGGCACTGAAACCGCGGAGAGTACAGCTTCTCCAGCGCGAGTATTTCCGGGCGTTTGATCTCTTCGTACTCGAAATACCGCACACGGGCAGTGCGGAAAGCCGGGCATTCGAGAACATCGGTCAGTTGATCCCGGCTGATGGCTTCACCTAGTAACGTGATCTCTTCGAGTTGCGGAAACGGCTCCGCTGTGATACCTGTTGTCAAGCATGAACGCTCTCGCCACTGATACAAGAGAATACGCTTGAGTTTCGGCCAAACAGCGGTCGCAAGTTCCGTGACGACGGCTGCGATGGTGGCAGGCTCGGAGAACAAGTTTACCACGGCGAAATCAGTCAGCGATTCGTTCACCTTCGACCCAATCGCGGCACGTATGAGCGGCAACACATCCTCGGCGCCCCCATCCGACAATGAACTCGTCAGATGGGTCAATTGCTTCGCTAGTGGTAAAATGCGGTACAGGCTCTGACGCGGTCTAAAAAGTGAAGCATCGAGGCTCGTAATGCCAGCAGCTAGGTCGGGTTCGTTGACTAACACTTCTAGTTCGTTCGGACCCAACGAGCCGGGGCCGGAGAACTGCCACCCAGAGTAATTGTCGAACGTGAGGCGTTCGCGGAGGGCGGGGAACACGCGGGCCACCTCTACAGTCTCCCCGCCGTACGGCCACTGCACCGAAAGCTTCGGGCGCGGTCCCGAGCGCGGGAGCGTGCCGGGTGATCGGGCAATAATGGTCGCTAACGCGGTTGTGACCTCGGAGACGAACCCGCGCTCGAATCGCAGTTCCGGCGGTGCGTAATCGTCTGGCATTTCGTTCCCGCCCTTGTACCCCGTCACCCCGACGACCTCGCCCCAGAGTCGGGCCGAAGTGGGTGAACGGTCGCTCCACGCGACGGGTTGAAGGTCGGCGAATATCCAACGGAACGGTTCGACCCACCCCTCAACGTGTGGCGCGAGTAAATGGCGCGTTCGCTTGGCCTTGCTCGCTCGCTCGGGATCGAATGTGGGTAGATTGGCGGCTTCGATCTGCACGCGGATGAACTCCGCGCGCTCGCCTTGGCCGTGTTCGTCGAGCCAGTCGGCGTACATCAGGCGCGGGGTGTCCTCGTGCGGGTGCGCCCAGATCGCGGCCAGTAGCGCCTTTTCGTCCGACATGGTCGCCTCGTGCCGGTGTCTCGCGATCATACCCATTTTGCGATGCGCGGGCTATGTGCGGCGAACGACCCGTGCCGGTCGGTTCGCGAGCCAGAGCGCCGGGGGGCTGTTCGTTTCAATTCCGGTGGAGACCCCCGCGGGGACGGCGGGAAGTGAAGAGTGTCGGTCGGGCCGGGAGTTTACTTCTCGACCTGAGGCGCGGAAGGCTCACGGCACCGCCGAAGCGCTTCAGGTTGCGCAACGGCGGGAATCACGGCCCGCGGGATTGCCCCAGACCCGCCGTTGCGCAACCTGAAGCGCTTCGATAGCGGTGCTGGAACAGCCTTCCCCGCGCGGTGTAGTAAGGCAAGCGCTCGGACGACGCAACATCGTCCTGTCGCCCCGCCCGGCCTGCCCCAGCGGAACACGGATGTTCCGCCAAGGCCGGGCAACGAGCGGGCGACGAGCTAAACGGACCCGGCCCGACCGACGCACTCAGAATACCGCGCCCTCAGCGCCCCAGCAAGAACCGCAGGGCCGGGTCCAGTTCGGTGTGGTCGAACTGGTAGCCGGTGGCGAGCAGCTTCGCGGGGATCGCGCGCATGCTCGCGAGCAGCGCTTCGTCGGCAATCGCGCCGAACATCGCTCGGAGCGCGAACCGCGGGAGCCAGAAGAACGCCGGGCGGCGCAGGACGCGGCCGAGCGCCTTCGTGAAGGTGCGGTTCGTGACCGGGTTCGGGGCCACCGCGTTCACCGCGCCGCTCAGGTCGTCCGTGAAGAGCGCGTGCTCGATTGCACCGGCGAGGTCGTTTGAGGTGATCCACGGAACCCACTGCCTGCCGCTGCCCAGTACCGCGCCCAATCCCATCTTGAAGGGCAGGAGTTGCTTCGCGAGCGCGCCGCCGTTGAGAGAGAGAACGACGCCGATGCGGAGGTTCACGGTGCGCACGCCGGATTTGCGGGCCGGGTCGCACGCCGATTCCCACGCCCGAACCACATCGGCAAAGAAGCCTGTGCCGAGCGCGGAATCTTCCGTCAGCACCTCATCGCCGCGGTCGCCGTACGCGCCGACCGCGGACGCGGACACGAACACCTTCGGCCGGCGCTCGGTCGGAACGGCGGCGATGGCCTCCGCGAGGTGGCGCGTCGGGGTCGTGCGGCTGTCGAGAATCTTCCGCTTCTTCGCGTCGTTCCAACGCCCTTCGGCGACGTTGTCGCCGGCGAGGTGAATCACCGCGTCCACGCCGTCGAGCGCCTTGGGGTCGAGCGGCGCGGTCGGGTTCCACGGCATCCAGCGCGTGCCGTCGTCGTAGGGCGGCTTCGCGCGGCCGGTCACGAACCGCACGACCGTGTGGCCCGCGGTGGTGAGGTACGGCACGAGGTCCGCGCCGACGGAGCCGCGCGAGCCGGTCACGGCGACCGTGAGCCGCGGGCGGTGCGCGAACCGGGCGTGCCGGCGCAGGTCGCTGGTGGTGATGAAGTGCCGGTAGGCGAACACCCGCGCCAGCCGCTTCCGCACCACGCGCCCCGCGAGCAACCGCCCCGGCAGGCCGAGCGGTAACCGGTACTCGATGTGGTCTTCGAGGTGCGCCGCGCCCGCGCCGTTCGGCTCGAAGGTGTGGGTGTGGAGCCAGTGCGCGAACAGCCCCGTGAGTGCGCGGTCGCGGAACCCGCGGCCGGGGCGGAAGTCGAACGCCTCCGCGAGCCACGTCGCGCGCAGCGGGCCGACGGTCTTGGTGCGGATCGCGACGCGGTGCCCGTCGGTGCCGAACGCCCCCTCTTGGCTCACGACGCGCGCGACCTCCCACGGCGGCTGCAGCCGCTGGAACGCCTGCGGGCGCGCGTGCCACGCATACAATTCTTCCGCCGACACCGGCACCGGCGACCGCAGGGTGAATGTGCTGTTGGGCATGGTGTGGTCAGTGTAGGTACGAAGGCGACACACGAGGAACCGCAATGAGCGCGCCGCGGATCACCGTTCGCGACCTCCATTCCGACCTCGCGGCGGCGGTCGCGCACTTCGCGGCCGACACGTCGGCGGTCGAGCGGAGCCGCGCGCGCGTCGAGGCCGCCCGCGCCGACGGGCTGCCGCACTACGGCATCAACACCGGGTTCGGCGCGCTCGCCAACACGCGCGTCCCCGACGACCAACTCGCCGCGCTCCAGCGCAACCTGCTGCTCAGTCACGCGGTCGGAGTGGGCGACCCGGTGCCGGCCGGGATCACGCGCCTCATGCTGCGGTTGAAGATCGTCGCCCTCGGCCTCGGTTACTCCGGCGTGTCGGTGCCGGTGTTCCGGCGGCTCGTCGAGTTTGATCAGCGGAACCTGCTGCCCGTCGTGCCGAGTCGCGGGAGCGTCGGCGCGAGTGGCGACCTCGCCCCGCTCGCGCACCTGTGCCTGCCGCTGATCGGCCTCGGCGAGTTCTGGGACGACGACCGCAAGGGCACCGTGCCCGCGGCCGACGTGCTCCGCGCGCACGAACTTCTGCCGGTCGAACTGGGCGCGAAGGACGGCCTCGCGCTCATCAACGGCACGCAACTGATGGCGGCTTACGGGGCGTGGATTCTGGAGCGCTGTTCGCGGCTGGTCGATCACTTCGACCTCGCCGCGGCGATGTCGCTCGAAGCCTTGCAAGGGAGCCTCTCGCCGTTCGACGCCCGCGTGCACGCGCTCCGCCCGCACCCCGGGCACGGCGCGGTCGCGGCCAACGTGCGCCGGCTGCTCGACGCGAGCGAGATTCTCGAATCGCACCGCAACTGCGGGAAGGTGCAAGACCCGTACTGCCTTCGGTGCGTGCCGCAGGTTCACGGCGCGAGCCGCGACGCGCTCGCCTACGCCGCGGGCGTGCTCGAAACCGAGATCAACGGCGTCACCGACAACCCGCTCGTCATGGACAACGGCGACATCGTTAGCGGCGGCAACTTCCACGGCCAGCCGCTGGCGCTGGCGCTCGACTTCGCGGCCATTGCCCTCGCAGAGTACGCCAGCATCGCCGAGCGCCGCATTTACTTGCTACTTGAAGGGCACGACGGGCTGCCGAAGCTGCTGATGCGCGAAACCGGACTGAACAGCGGGTTCATGATCCCGCAGTACACGGCCGCGGCGCTCGTCAGCGAGAACAAGGTGCTGTGCCACCCGGCGAGCGTCGATTCGATCCCCACGAGCCTCGGCCAAGAGGACCACGTGAGCATGGGGAGCGTGTCGGCGGTGAAGTTGCTGATGGTTCTCCGGAACGTGGAAACGGTGCTCGCTATCGAGTTGCTGACCGCGGCGCAGGCGCTCGACTACCGCGCCCCGCTGCGCCCCGGTCGCGGGGTGGAGGCGGCGCACCGCGCGATCCGCGCGGTCACGAAGCACCGCGAAGCGGACTACCTGTTCCAAGACGACCTGCGCCGCATCGCGGAACTGACGGAGGGCCGCACGCTCCTCGACGCGGCCTTCGGCGCGCGCCCGGCGTGAGAGTGTTCCACCCAGATCGCCAAAAAAGAGATCGTCAATTCCCGACCCAGAGCGCCACTTCCCCTACCCCAGAGCGCCACTTTTTCTTGTGGCGCTCTGGGGTAAAAAGCTTGTTTTCCTAGCATTTTCACCCCCAGAGCGCCAGAGCGCCAGAGCGCCAACTCGTCTGGGGGTGTTGGCGGTCTGCTTCGATACCGACAACGTACATTACCGAACCGCCGATGGGCCGGGTCGCCACGCCGCGGCGCGGATTCCGCTGTCGCGGTGGTTGGCCCCGGATTCGCGCCCGTCCTGAATCCTTCTGTGACGGTTGTAAGAATTACATCATTCGACTTGTGTTCGAACTCCCGCATTGTCACAATCACCCCCCTTGCAGGTGTAGGTTAACCTTCGTGCACGTATGGTTCCAGTAGTACGTCGTCGGCCGATGCTGTCGCGGGCCAGTCGTGGTGTCGGATCGTGCCGGTGGGCATCGGCGCGCGGTTCAG
>VGZJ01000060.1 GCA_016872595.1 Planctomycetota bacterium | reverse complement strand
CGCGCCGCCCGACCGAGTGAATCACCTCATCCGCGGTGCGCCCGTAAGGGATCAGCGAGGTTGGGCCGGCCGATGGAGCGGCCGTGATGCCCAACTTTGCGGGCGACAGGTCGCGAGTTCCAACGGCATGAATGAACCGGCCGCGCATCGGAATCGCGCGCGACAGTACTTCCGCATCCAACCCAACTTGCGTAAGCGCGTGGATTCCGCGCGCGGATAGCGCAAGATTGATCGACCGGCCCTCTTCGACCTGTTCGGCGCGCTGGTCGGCGCGGCGCTCGAACACTGTGACGCGCACGCCGCGGCGGGCGAGCATCAGCGCGAGGAGCGACCCGGCGAGGCCGCCGCCCACGAGCGTTACGTCGCGCACGACAGCACCTCCACACATCGGGCGACGTCGGCGAAGCGGTTATACAGCGGCACTGGGGCGAGGCGGATCACGTCGGGCTCGCGCCAGTCGCAGATCACGCCCGCCGCACCGAGCGCCGCGAATGCCGCGCGCGCGTTGTGCTTCACGCGCACGGACAACTGGCACCCGCGCCGCGCCGGGTCGCGAGGGGTGATGACCTCGACGCGCTCGCCCAGCACCGCGCGCAGCGCTTCATCGAGCAGGCCCGTAAGGGCTTCGCTTTTGGCGCGCAGGCCTCCCATCCCAACCTCGGAGAAGATTTCGAGCGAGGGTATCAGCGCCGCGAGCGAGAACAGCGGCGGGTTGCTGAGTTGCCAGCCCTCCGCGCCGGGGATCGGCTCGAAGCGCGGCCCCATCGCAAACCGCGCGTGCTTGTCGTGCCCCCACCACCCGGCCATGCGCGGCAGCGGCTCGCGCGCGAACCCGTGGCGCTCATGCACGAAGCACCCGGCCACGCATCCCGGCCCGCCGTTCAGGTACTTGTAGTGGCACCACACGGCGAAATCGGCGTTCCAGTCGTGCAGCGCCAGCGGCACATTTCCGGCCGCGTGCGCGAGGTCAAACCCCGCGACGACGCCGTGCCGGTGCGCGGCTTCCGTAATGGCCGCGATGTCGATGAACTCGCCGGTGTAGTAGTTCACGCCGTCCATCAGCACGAGCGCGAGGTCGTCTTTGTGCCGTTCGATGAGGGCGCACACGTGCGAAGCCGCGAGCGACTCGGCAGAGATGATGGCTTCGTCAGGGTTGAAGCCGTGCAGCGCGACTTGCGAGGCGATGGCGTAGCGGTCCGAGGGGAAGGCCGTGTGCCCGACGAGTACCTTGTAGCGCGTGCGCGTCGGCCGGTAGAAGCTGGTCAGCATCAGGTGCAGGTTCACCGTCAGCGTGTTCATGGCGACCACTTCATACGGCCGCGCGCCAACGACGTGCGCGAGGTGCTGCGCGAACAACTCGTGGTACGACACCCACGGCCGGCGCTCCTTGAAGTGCCCTTCGACCCCGAGCGCTTCCCACGCCTGTAGCTCTTCGTTCACGAAGGCGCGGGTCGCCTTCGGTGCGAGGCCGAGCGAGTTCCCGCACAGGTACGCTACTTCGGTACCGTTGGCGTGCCGCGGGACGCTGAAGCGGTCGCGGTACGGCGCGAGCGCGTCGCCGCGGTCCAGTTCGGTCGCCCGCGCGCGCAGGTCGTCCAGCGTCATTCGCCGCTCTCCAACTCGAACAGAATGGGGCGCGACGGCACCGCGTCCGCGACGATGTTGGGCGCGTGGATCGAGAGCAGATACGCGCCGTCCGGCACGCTGTCGGGAACGAAGATCAATTCCGTAACCGTGCGCCGCCGGGCCTCTTCACTGGGTAGTTCTTGCGAGCCGGGCGGCACGTCCCAGAACACGCGGTGCGCCGCGAGCGCGCCCCCATCATACAGCGGATCGAGCGACGGCAGATCAACCAACAGGTGAACCACACCCTTCGCGCGAACGCTTTGCATCGCGTCGGGCGTGAAGAACGGCGTCGTGTCGTTCTCCCACTGGCGCGTGCGCTTGCTCGCGTCGTTCGGCAGTGTGCGCACGACGAGCGCGCTCAAATTGTTGGGCAGTTGTGCGATGTGCTCCGCGCGAATCTCGCGCCTCGCTGGCACGACCGAGATGACGACACACGGCACGAACAGCGGCAGTTGCACCGCGGTCAGCGGGCAGCGCTCGCGGGTGATGTGCCCGACGCTCTCGGTGTGCGTGCCGTTGCAGTGCGGGGTGAGGGTGAGCACGTCGCAGTTCACCGGCCCGCCGCGGCGCGTGTCGAGCGTGAAGCCGTCGCCGCTGTAGGGGCGCGCGGTCGCGGGCGGCACGCCGTAGGCGCTCGGCTGCGGCCCGTGCGGGTCGAGCGGAATCGAGATGTCGGCGACGATGCGGAGGGGACGCATTAGAACGCTTCCGGCTTCACGTCGAGCCACGCGCACGCGGTGCGGAACAGCAGGTCTTCTTGCACGGCGCGCGGCAGGTTCATCGAGCGGATCAGCGCGCCGGGTTCGGTCTCGCCGAGCGGGAACGGGTAGTCGCTGCCCAGCGCGATGCGGTCCGAACCCATTACGTCGATCAGGTACTGCAAGGCGCGCGCGTCGTGAACGAGCGCGTCCACGAATACGCGGCGGACGTACTCGCGCGGGTTCACGTTGTTATCAACCGCGCACAGGTCGGGCCGGCACTTGAAGCCCTGTTCGATGCGGCCGATGGTCGCGGGGAATGAACCGCCGCCGTGCGCGAAGCAGACGCGCAACCGCGGCAGCTTTTCCAGCACGCCGCCGAAGATGAGCGCCGCGACCGCGCGCGCGGTTTCCGCCGGCATTCCGACTAGCCACGGCATCCAGTATTGGCCGATGTGCTCGCGCCCGAACATCTCCCACGGGTGAACGAACACCGCGGCCCCGATCTGTTCGGCCCGCGCGAACACTGGTAGCAGGTGCGCGGCGCTCAGGTTCGTCTGGTTGACGTTGGAGCCGATCTGCACGCCGCGGAGGCCGAGTTCGCTCACGCAGCGGTCGAGTTCGCGCACCGCGAGTTCCGGGTCTTGCATGGGCAGCGTGCCGAGGCCGACGAACCGCTTCGGGTACTTGCGCACGGTCTCCGCGATGTCGTCGTTGAGGAACCGCGCGACCTCGTGCCCGTGTTCCGGCTTGGCCCAGTACGCGAACATCACCGGCACCGTGGAGAGCACCTGCACGCGCACGCCGCACGCCTCGCACTCCTCGATGCGCTTCGCGGCGCTCCAGCAGTTCATCTCGACGTCGCGGAACGGCTTACCGTCAATCTGCATGCGCGCGCAGCCGGGCGCGTGGTGCGCGAGTTCGACGAACCCGCCGTACCCGAACCGCTCGGCCCACCGCGGCAGGTGCTCCGGCAAAATGTGCGTGTGCGTGTCGATGGAGAGCATGATCGCCTACGTCACCTTCACCGGATCGGGAAACCGCGTACCGCATTTCGCGCACGTGCGCTTGGCCTCGTCGCCGTAGAAGCGGGCCAGCAGCGGCGGAAGTTGCGTGACAATGTGCGAGATGTGGGCGAACTCTTCGTGCAGCTTGTGGCCGCACTGCTCGCAGTACCATTGGAACCCGTCTTGCTCGGTCGCGGCGCGCTTCTTCTCGATCACGAGGCCGACCGTACCTGTCGGGCGGCGCGGCGAGTGCGGCACGCGCGGCGGCAGCAGGAACATGTCGCCCTCGTTGATGGCGATGTCGCGGATCGCGCCGCCGTCCTGTACCTTGAGGACGATGTTGCCCTCGACCTGATAAAAGAGTTCTTCGCCCTCGTTCACGTGGAAGTCGCGGCGCGTGTTCGAGCCGACGACCATCACGATGAAGTCGGTGTCCTCGAACACGAGCTTGTTGCCGACCGGCGGCTTGAGCAGGTCGCGGTGCTCGTCGATCCACGTCTTGAAGTTCAGCGGCGCGCGGAGCATTGGCGTCTCCTATCCGATTGTGGCGATCACCTTCAGCTCGACGTGAATGGGCGTGGGCAGGCGGCTCACTTCGACCGTCGTGCGGCACGGCTCGACCGCGCCGAAGAACTCGCGATAGACCTCGTTAAAGCGCTTGAAGTCGCGCTCGATGCTCGTGAGGTACACGCACACGTCGACGATGTTCTCCCACGCGCTGCCGGCGTCTTCGAGGATAAAGCGGATGTTGCGGAACACCGACTTCGCCTCCTCCACGATGTCGTAGTCGAGCACCTTCCCGGCCGCGTCCATCGTCACGCCGGGGATCTCTTTCTTGCCGCGCTCGCGCGGGCCGATACCGCTGAGGAACAGCAGGTTCCCGACCTGCCGCGCGTGCGGGTACGCCCCCACCGGCTCCGCGGCCCGCTCCGACACGATCTTGCGATTCATGGCACCGCTCACGACAGTTTGAGACAGACGTTTTTCGGCTCGGTGAAGAACCGCAGGGCTTCCCAACCGCCTTCGCGCCCGACGCCGGATTGCTTCACGCCGCCGAAGGGCGTGCGCAGGTCGCGCACCATCCAGCAGTTCACCCACGTGATGCCGGCGTGCAGGTTCGCGGCGACGCGGTGGGCGCGGTCCAGCGAGCGCGTCCACACTACCGACGCGAGGCCGTAGGGCGTGTCGTTCGCCAGCGCGACCGCTTCGTCTTCGGTTTTGAAGCGGTACAGCGCCGCGACCGGGCCGAAGATTTCCTCTTGGCTCGTGCGGCACGAGTGCGGCAAGCCTTCGATGACCGCGGGCGACAGGAACCAGCCGTTCGCGCACCGGCCCGGCGGCGACACCGCTTCGCCGCCGCACAGGATCGTACTGCCTTCCTCGCGCGCCAGCGCGAGATAACCACGAACCCGTGCGTGGTGCTGCTCGGACACGAGCGCGCCTTGCTCGGTGGTCGCTTCGAGTGGGTCGCCGACGCGCAGCGCCTTCGCGCGCTTCACCAGTTCGTCGCGGAAGCGGTCGTAGATGGCATCGTGAACGAACACGCGCGACCCGCACAGGCAGATTTCGCCCTGATTGCTGAACGACGAGCGCAGCGTGGTGGCAACGGCCGCGTCGAAGTCGGCATCGTCGAAGACGAGGACTGGGTTCTTGCCGCCGAGTTCGAGCGACAGCTTCTTGAACAGCGGCGCGGCGACAGACGCGATTCGCGCGCCGGTCTTCGTGCCGCCGGTGAAGGAAACCGCTTTGATGCTGGGGTGGCCGCAGAGCGCCTCGCCCACGTCCGGTCCGGTGCCGTGGACGACGTTCAGCACGCCGGGTGGCAGGCCGGCTTCGGTGCACAGTTGCGCGAACATCGTCGCTGTGGCGGGCGTGATCTCGCTCGGCTTCGCGACCACGCAGTTCCCGGCCGCGAGCGCCGGCGCGATCTTCCACGTGAACAGGTATAGCGGCAGGTTCCACGGCGAGATGCAGCCGACCACGCCGAGCGGCGCGCGGAGCGTGTAGTTCAGCACGTCAGCGCTCGTCGGGTGGCACTCGCTGGCGAAGTGCTGGATCGCGCCCGCGAAGAACCGGAAGTTGGACACGGCCCGCGGGATGTCTACGGCGCGGGCCAGCGACACCGGCTTGCCGTTGTCCTTCGATTCGGCCTGTGCGAACTGTTCGAACTGCGCTTCGAGCTTGTTAGCGATGGCGTCGAGGATCGCGCCGCGCTTTTCGGTACTCGCATCGCGCCAGCCACGCGAAGCCCGCTCTGCGGCTTGGCACGCGCCCTCTACGTCGCGCTTGTTTGAAGCGGCGACCTCGGCGTACTGCGCGCCGGTGGCCGGTTCGTACACGGGCAGGTACGCGCCGCCTGCGGGCGCGACGAACGCGCCGCCGATGTGGTTCAGGAATCGCTCGCGCTCAGACACAGTGCAGCCTCCCGCCGTCCACCGGGATGCTCGTTCCGGTGATGTACCCCGCGGCCGGCGACGCGAGGAACGCGATCACCGCGCCGAGTTCGTCCGCGTCCGCGAACCGGCCGAGCGGGATTTCGGCCCGCATCGCGGCCTCGACCGCCTCTTGGGACGAGGTCGCGGCTTTCCGCTTGATGATCGATTCCAAACGGGCTGTCCGGGTCGCGCCCGGGAGCACGTTATTCACGGTGACACCGAACGGCCCGACCTCGCGCGACAGCGTTTTCGCCCACGACGCGGTCGCCCCGCGAATTGTGTTCGACACGCCGAGGCCGGGAATCGGCTCGCGCACGCTGGTGGACACGACGTTCACGATGCGGCCGAAGCCCGCGGCCTTCATCGCCGGCAACACCCACTGCACGAGCAAGTGCGAGGCGAGTACCTGTTGCCGGAAGGCACTGAGGAAGTGTTCCGGGGTCGCGTCGAGGATCGGGCCGGGCGGCGGGCCGCCGCTGTTGTTCACCAGAATCTGGAACGCCGGTTGTGCCTGTGCTTCGAGCGACGCAATCAGCGTCTCGATCTGCTGAAGGTCGGCGCGGAGGAACGCGAAGCCATCTTGCGCGGGCGGTTCGGAGCGCGACAGTACGGTGACGCGCGCGCCGCGCGCCGCGAGCGCCCGCGCCGCCGCGAGGCCGATGCCCTGCGAGCCGCCGCACACCAGAGCCGCTTTGCCGTCGAGATCGTTCGTTGACATGGTAGCGCGATGCTACGCGAGCGCGGCGCGCCGAACAAGGCGCTATCGCCCGGCGCGGGCGGCGCGTACACTGAACTCTCCACCCAACCGGACCAACCATGACCGACGAGACGCGCACGCGCACCGCGCCGCCCGCGACGGCCAAGCCCGAAACGACCGCGCCGGGAGGCGCGACCGTCGATCACGCGCCGGCCGCGGAGCAGGGCACCGTCGTGCGCGCACCGGGCAGCGCGCCCACCGTGCCGGACCCGTGCCCCGCGCCCACCGTGGGGATCGAGATTCGCGGGTACGAGGTCATTAGCGAACTCGGGCGCGGCGCGATGGGCGTGGTGTATCAGGCCCGGCACACGCGCCTGAACCGACTCGTCGCGCTCAAGATGGCGCTGGGCGGGCGCGCCGAGGCGAAGGACCTGATCCGGTTTTTGGCCGAGGCCGAGGCGGTCGCGGCCGTGAAGCACCCGAACGTGGTGCAGGTGTACGACTACGGCGACAGCGCCGGGCACGCCTACATGGCGCTGGAACTGTGCCCCGGCGGGTCGCTCGCCCAGAAGCTGCGCGACGGCACGCGCCTCACCCCGCGCGACGCCGCGGACCTGATGGGGCGCATCGCGTCCGGGGTCGCGGCGGCGCACGAACAGGGCATCGTTCACCGCGACCTGAAGCCCGGCAACGTGCTACTGACCGAAGAGGGCGAGCCGAAGGTCGCGGACTTCGGCCTCGCCAAGCGGGGCACGTCCGAACTGACGGCGACGCAGGCCGTAATGGGCACGCCGTCGTACATGTCGCCCGAACAGGCCGGCGGCAAAACCAAGTTCGTCGGCCCGCAAGCGGACGTGTGGGCGCTGGGCGCGATGCTGTACGAGTGCCTCACCGGGGAGCGACCGTTCCCCGGCGAGACGACCGACGAGGTGCTCTCCGGCGTGCTGACGTGCGACCCGCCGCGGGTGCGCAGCTTGGCCGCGGGGACGCCGCGCGACCTCGATTTGATCTGCCGCACGTGCCTCGAAAAGAACCCCGCGGACCGCTACCCGAGCGCGCGCGAACTGGCCGACGATCTGGGCCGGTTCGTCCGCGGCGAGGCGATCAGCGTGTGCCCGGTAGGGTTGCTCGTGCGCGGGGCGCGCTGGACCCGCCGCAACCCGGTCGTCGCCGGGCTGCTGACCGCGGTGGTCGCGGTCACGTTCGGGCTGATCGGCGCGCTGTACTTGCGATCGGTCGAGGCCGAGAAACGGGCCGACACCGAGCAACGGGAGAAGGAGAGCGCGGAAGCGGCCAAGCTGCAATCGGACATCGCGAAGGCCAACGCCGAGCGCGCGACCCTAGAGACCGTGCGCCGCCAAGAGGCCGAGAAGCTCGCGGCCATGTCCGCGGCGCAGGCGGCACAGGCCGACGAGATGGTCGCGCTGCTGGACGACATGTTCCGCTCGTCGGACCCGCTCGTCGTGTTCTTCGGCGAGGCCGCGCCGCTGTTCGGGGCCACGGGCGCGGCCGACGGGCAGGCGGTCACTCTCGGCCCGTTCCTGCGTAACGCCGCGGCCCGCGCCCGCGCGTCGCTCACCGCCCCGGCGGTCGCACCCGTGCGCGCCAAACTGCTCGCCAGCATCGGCAACGGAATGAAGAACTTGGGCCTGCTCGCGGAGGCCGAGGACGCACTGACCGAGGCGCTCGCACTGCGCCGCGCGAACCTGCCCGATTCGCACCCGGACGTGTGGAAGAGCGAACTCGATCTGGGGCGGTGTAAGGGCGAGCGCGGTGACGTGATGGGCGGCATCGAGCGGTTCCGCGCCGTGCGCGCGAGCGTCGAGCGCGCCGGCGGTCCCGCCGACCTCGTACTGACGGCGCGCCTGTACGAGGGGATCTCGTTGAGCGCCGTGGGGTTGCCCGAAGCGACCGCGGTACTCAACGATGTGGTGGCCGGGCGCGACAAGCTGAACGGCCCGAACCACAAGGACACGCTCATCGCTAAGGTTGCGCAGGTTACGAACCTGATAGAGCGCGGGGAGTGGGGCGAGGCCGTGAAGCGGTTCGCCGAGTTCCGCCGCGCGGTCGCGGAGTACCCGGACCCGCGCTTCCGCGGCGTGTTCGAGCCGATCCTCGACATGCAGGCGAAGATGGCCGTCGCCAACATTCCCGCGGGCACCGGCTCGCTGTTTGCCCCGAACCTGCGCGACACGGTGAAGGCAATCAAGGCCGACGTCGCGCGCCTTGAGAAGCAGCTCACCGAGGATCACGTTTACGTGTGTATCCTGCGGTTCGAGCTGGCGAAGCTGATGGCCCGCGCCGGCGACGACCGCGAGGCCGACGAGACCTACGCCCGGGTGCTCGCCGACGTGAAGAAGGCCGTGGGGCTTTCGCACCCCAAGGCGCTCACGCTGGTCGAGACCTACGGGAACCGGTTGGCCGCGACCAAGCGCGCCGACGAGGGGCGCGCCCTGTACCGCGACGCCGAGGCCGCGACCCGCGCCCGGTTCGGCCCGGACAGCCCGTGGCTGGTGCGCGTCTTGGTCCAGCGCGCCCAGTACGAGGCCAAGCACGGTGCCCCGGTCGCCGCCGCCGCGTGCGCGACCGAGGCCGCGGCCATGATCGCGCGCGGTGCGTTCGTACCCACGGCGGCGGCGCTCGAGGACCTGAGAGACGCGGCCGAGGCGCTGGGGAAGGTGGACGCCACCCGCGCGCACGCGCTCAAACTGCTCGCGCTCTCCGTCGCCCCGGTCGAGAAGGTTCACGGGGAGGCCAGCGTGCCGATGGTCGTGCTGCTGAGCGATCAGGGCAAGCTGCTGCACCGGGCCGGGGACCGTGCCGCGGCGCTCGCGGCGCTCGAGCGTGCCGAGGCGCTGGTGCCGCGTGTGCCTCAACTGGGGCCGGTCGGCCGCAACGCGGTGATGTACTGGCGCGGCAAACTCGAACTGGACCGCGGCCGGTTCGCCGACGCCGAGCGCTACTTCCGCCCCGCGCTCCTGTTGACGCGTGCCCACGCCGACGTGCGCCCAGTGGCCCGCGAGGAGAACGCCATCAACCTCGCCATCGCGCTAGCCGGGCAGGGGCGGTACGCGGACGCGCTCCCGCTGATGGCCGAGTACCAGGCCTCGCGGAAGCGCCTTAAGCTGAGCGACGCCGACGCCGCGGCGGGCGAGATGCTGTACGCGACGATCGCGGCCGCGGCCGGTGCGCGTGCCGAGCACGAGAAGTTGGTCCGCTCGATGCTCGCGCGCTACAACCTGACGGGCGCGCACGGTGATGTGGTCGCACGCGTCGGATGGGCCGCGGCGCTCGCCCCACCTGCGGGATGGGACGCCGCCGCGCACGCCAAACGGATGGCGACCGCCGTGGCCCCGTGGCCGACCTTCACGTGGGGCTATCAGGGACTGGCCCTCGTGCGCCTCCGCGCCGGGGACTTCGCCGGGTACGAGGCGGCGCTGAAGCAGGCCGCGCGCCCCGACGACCCGCTCACGCTGGTGATCCGCGGGCTGGCGAACGCGACCGGTGGGAACCCGGTCGCGGCCCGCGCGTACCTGCGCCGCGCGGACGAGGCGACCGACGCCGTGAGACCCAGCGCGAAGAGACCGTTCGCCTACGGCGACACGTACTGGTACGAGCGCGTTCAGTACGCCGCCCTGCGCGACGAGCTACTCGCTCAGCTCGCGCCGCCCACAGCCCCGTCGCCGCGCCCGCTCGTCAAGTGAAACCTTGCGTCGCGCCCGCCGGTGCGGTTTAATCACCCCACACCGGGTCGCGCGTGGCCCGGTCGCTATCATCTCCCTTCGCCCGTGTCCCGTTCATCGGATCGGAAAGGACGTGATCGATGTCGCGCTTCGCACGACACACGCTGCTGGTCGCGCTCGGGTTCGCCGTCGCGCTGACCGTAGGCTGCGGAAAGAAAGATAAGGACGCACCTCCGGGCGGTGGCCCCCCGGGTGGCGCACCTCCGGGCGGTGGCCCGCCGGGCGGCCCGCCTAGCCCCCCGGGCGTGACGGAACCGTCACAGGTGCTCGCGAAACTCCCCGGCGGCGACGAGTTTGCCGCGGGGAAAAAAGTGTACTCGAACCATCGCTGCGCGATGTGCCACAAGTTGGGCGAAACTGGTGGCAGCCCGCCGATGCCCCCGGGTCCTCCGGGTGGCAGTCCTCCGGGCGGCGGCCCTCCCGGCGGCCCACCGGGGGGCCCACCGGGCGGCGGCCCGCCGATGCCCCCCATGCCGAGCGGCCCGAACCTGACCGAGGTGGGCGCGACGCGGACGAAAGAGTGGATCGCCGAACACGTGCGCATTCCGACGAAACACACAGCCGGCTCAAAGATGCCCGCGTACGGTGCGGACCAGATCAGCGACGCGGACCTCGCACAACTCGCGGCGTACCTCGCGAGCCGCAAGCCCGCCGACCCGAAGCCGAAAGACGGGAAGGACCCCAAAGACGGCAAGGAACCGAAGGACGGGAAGAACCCGAAAGACACGAAGCCGTAACCGTCGGGCGACTGCCATGTCCGATCCCGCGCCCGAAACCGGCGCGCGCCGCCCCGCGCGCACCCGGATATTGCGAGTCCTCGTCTTCGGCGGGGTTCTCGCCGGGGGCGTCGCGCTCGCGTTTTGGGCCGGGTTCTCGCCGCGCCCGCCACAGACGGACGACGCGCCGCCCGCGCCCGCCCACGGCCCCGAGGACGACATCGCGCAGCTCCTTGCAGTCCCGAACCCCGGGTACGTCGGGATCGAGGCGTGCGCGGAGTGCCACGCCGCGCGCGCGGCGACGTTCAAGACCGGGCGCCACTACCTCGCGTGCCGGCCCGCGGCGCCCGGATCAATCGCCCCGGGGTTCGCGCCGGCGCACGCCGCCTTCGCCCTCCCCGGCGACGGCCCCCGGTTCGAGATGACCCGCGCCGGCTCCGACCACGTTCTCACACGCCTCACCGGAACGGACCGCACGACTGACACCCTCGGCCTCGTGTACGGCTCGGCCGGCCAGCACGATGAAATGTACTTCGCGTGGCGCAGCGACCGGCTGTTCCACCTGCCGATGGCGTGGCTGCATCCGCACGGCCGGTGGGGGCGCGCGGCCCACGTCGCCGACGCGCTGCCGACGCACCCGTCGTGCTTGGAGTGCCACAACACGTGGGTCGCCCACGTCCCCGGCACGGTCAACGAGTACCGCAAGAGCGACGCGCTGTTGGGCGTCACGTGCGAGCGGTGCCACGGCCCCGGGCGCGCCCACACCGACCACCACCGCGCGAACTTGAACGGTGCGGCCCACGCGGTCCTGCACCCCGGCACGCTGAGCCGCGAGCGCCTGATCGACGTGTGCGCGCAGTGCCACGCGAACGCCAAGCACCTCGGTCGGCCGTTCTCGTACCGACCGGGGAGCCGCTGGAGGCCCACTTCCGCAACGCGAAGCCGAGTTACCAAGAGGACGACACGACCAACCAAGTGCGCTACATGAGCGCGAGCAAGTGTTTCCAAAAGAGCGAGATGACCTGCGTGACGTGCCACGACCCGCACCGGCCGCACAACGCAGGGGCCGGGTGCGCGACGTGCCACAAGCCCGCGTCCTGTACCGCGCAACCGCGGCTGTCGCAGGAGGTCCGGGCCGATTGCGTCGCGTGTCACATGCCGTCGCGCGTCTGGACCCACGCCCACGTGTACCACACGACCGACGACAGGTACGTCCCGCTCGCGCCGCGCGCCGAACACCGGATCGGCGTGTACCCGGAGGCGACCGAGGCGCGCGTCCTTACGTGGCTCCGCGCGCAACCGGGCGCGGCGCACCGTGCCGAAGCCGAACTGCTGGCCGCGAAGGTGGTGCAGTTCTGGACGAACGAGGCCGCGCGGCGGCTGACCGAGGGCCGGTTCAAGGCCGCCATCGGCTCGTACCGCGAGGCCCTGC
This sequence comes from Planctomycetota bacterium, assembly GCA_016872595.1. Classification (GTDB taxonomy): domain Bacteria; phylum Planctomycetota; class Planctomycetia; order Gemmatales; family Gemmataceae; genus Gemmata. Next base: position 12,863 of record VGZJ01000060.1, on the reverse strand, counting down.
GGGTCGTCCCGAGTGCGGCCGTGCGAGAGCGGCTCGCGGTCGCGGTCGCGCGGCAGTCCGAGTTCGACGCCCTGAACGACCGGCTCCGCGCCGCGCCGAGCGCCGAGGTCGCGACCGGGGTGCTCGAAGACATGCTCCGCCTGAACCCGCGCTCCGCACTCGCGCACGGCGAACTGGGTACCGTCCTCGCCCGCACGGGGCAGCGCGAGCGCGCGGTCGGGCACCTGCGCGCGGTCGCCGAGTACGAACCGGGCGACTCGTACGGCGTCGTCCGGCTGGCGGAGATGGCGCACTTCGAGGGCCGAACCGATGAGGCCGCGACCCTGTGCGCGGAGGCCCTTCGCGTCAACCCGGCGTCGGCCCAGTCCCGGCACCTGTTCGGCATGGTGCTGTCGCGGCAGGCGCGGTGGGCCGCGGCCGAGGAGCAGTTCCGCAAGGCGCTCGCCATCGACCCGGCGCACGTCGGGAGTAACGACCGCCTGAGCGAGGCCCTGCGCCGACAGGGGCACACGGACGAGGCGATCCGGTTCGCGCGGCGTGCGGCGCACTTCAGCCAGAACCGCGATCCGGAAGTGCTGCTGACGTTGGGAAACGCCTACATCGCGGCGCGGCGCACGCCCGAGGCCCGCGCCGCACTCGAGAAGGCGCTGGCCGTCGCGCCGCGGGACCAGCGCGGGCTGGTCGAGGCGATCCGCGACCGGCTCCGCGCGCTCGACTGAGCGAGGTCACGCGGCGCGCCGCGCGCCCGGCGCGGGCCCGGTCAGGCGCGCCGCGGTGACGAGCTCGAACCCGTTCGCGCGAACGGCTCCGAGGAACGCCGGGCGCGCGAGCAATTCGAACTCGCGCGGGCGGCGGTGGATCAGCCCGTCGGCCAGCGTCCCGTCGCGGCCCGCGAGCGTCGGGTCGAAGTGCCCGGGGTGGCAGCACAGTTCCACGACGCGCCCCGGCGCGGCCGCGAGCCAGCGCGCGAAGAACTCCGGGTCGTCGACGCGCGGGTCCGTCACGCCCAACAGCACCTCCGCGCCGGCGAACCCGGCCGCGGCTTGGCGGGCCGCGGCGCGCCGCCCGAACCACCGCAGCACCCCGCGCTTCACGCGCCCCCGCCCACGCGCCGGAGCGTGCGCCACGGCTCGACCACGCGCCGCATATACGGCCGGTAGTCGCCCAGCGCGCGGGCCAGTGCGTCACCCACCGTGTGGAACACGTGAACGTGGTGGTGCCCGTTCACGTTCGCCGGCGGCGCGCCGACGAGTTCCACATACCGCGCGAGTTGCGCGCGGAACTCCGCTTCCACCTCGGCCCCGTTCACGCGCCCGAGCGCCAGTCGCTTGAGGAGCGTACCGAGCGCCGGGAACCGGCCGTCCGGTCCGACCAGCGACGGGACGTCACGCGCCGGGAGCACGGGCGCGTCGATGGTCAGGCACGGGTGCCAGCCCAGTTCGAGGGGCCGCCCGGCGGCGCGCCACGCCGCGATCCCGGCCGCGGCGAACGGCGAGTTGACGAGCACGACGGACGACGTGACCGCGCCGCGCGCGCCCAGTTCGAGGATGCCTCGCGTCGTCTCGGGTCCTACCCCGAAGTCGTCCGCGGTCACGATCAGTTGGCGCTGGGCTACGGGCAGCACGGCGGCCCCTCCGGTTACGCGGCCTTCGACACCGGGGCGAGGGCCGGCGCGACCGCCGGCACGGGGCGGTTCCGCCACGCCCGCCGGATGCGCCACACCTCGCGCAGCATCCGGAACCCGGTCGCGGTGCCGGTCGTGCTGGTGCGGTCGTCGTACCGCACGCTGACCGGCGTTTCGGTCACCGCGATCCCGGCCCGCGCAACCGCGGTCAGCAGGTCGCAGTCGAACCCGAACCCGTCGCACGTCAGCAGCGGGACGAGGCGCTCGGCCACGGCCGCGGTCATCCCCTTCAACCCGGCCTGCGTGTCGCGGTGCGGGAGCCGCAACAGCCGCCGGGTCGCGGCGTTGAACAGCAGGCTCTGCACGCGCCGGCGGAACGTGTAGCCCAACAGCCCGGGGGGAACGACGAGCCGGCTGTCCGGGTGCTCGCGCGAGGCGATGACCACCTCGGCCCCGGCGCGGAGCGCAGCGGCGACGCGGCGCACCTCGTCGAACGTGTACGCGAGGTCGATGTCGGTGAACAACCGGAGCGCCCCGCGCGCGGCGAGCAGACCGGTCCGCACCGCGTGCCCCTTGCCGCGGTTCTTGGCGTACCCGAGCACGCGCATTCGCGGGTCGCCGGCCGACGCGAGCGCGGCGAGCCGGTCGTCGGTGCCGTCGGTGCACCCGTCGAGAACGAACACAGCTTCCCACTCGGTGCCGGCGGCGCGCTCGTCGGTGAGGAACCGCGCGACCCCGTGCCACGTGGCTTCGACCGCGGGACCGGGGTTGTATGCAGGCAGGATGAGGCTGATCACGGGTCCGTCCGGGGTTCGGCGTCCTGTTCGGGGTTACACGTTTGCGCGCGCCGCGAGGCGCGGGGTCGTCGCGGGCCGCCCGGCGGAGCGGCGCGGTTCGGCGGGCACCCACAGGGCCGCGGCCCAGATCAGCAGCGCCCCGAACAGCGTCACACCGAGGTCGCGCGTGATCTGGTGCGCGGGCAGCCCGGGGATCCGGGGGTACACGGACAGAACCAACTGCACGAGGTACAGGCCGTTCAGTACCGGACCGGAGCGGAACTCGCCGGTGCGCTCCAACTGCCAGTACATCAGCCCGCACAGCGCCGGGATCGCCATCGCCATGTAGTGCATGTGGCTCACCGGCGACGCGGCCACGCACACGATGGACAATCCGCCGACGGTGGCCACGGTTCGGTACCGCGGGTCGGGGATCCGCCGGGCCACGAGGAACGTGACCGCGACGAGCGCCAGCGCCGCGACCGCGGCCACAGACTTGGTGCTCGTGGACGCGCGAGGGGGCAGCGCGCCGGTCCAGTTCTCCAACTTGTGGACCGTCGCCCGCAGCGACGAGTTGTCGGTCCCGGTCATGTCGGTCAGCTCGCGCGAGAGCGCACCTGGATCGGTTGTGAGGCCGGGCAGGATCGTTTGGCGAACAAACGACTGGTGCGCCTCCCACGCCCGTTCCGGGCCGAGCGCGAGTACCGGGACCAGCACTACCCCGACGAGCATCGCTAGCGCGAAGTGCGCGATCTCCCGCAGGTCACGCTTCACGAGCGGGTACAGGATCAGCAGCGCCGGGATGACCTTCAGGCAGGTCGCGGCGGCCAGCCACCAGCCGGCCCGCGCGCGGTGCCCGCGCAGCACGGCCGCCGTGTACCCGCACAGCAAGGCCACCACGAGCGTGTTCACCTGCCCGCGCACCAGCGTGTGCGCCACGGCCGGGAAGCACAGCACCACCGGCCACGCCCGGACCCACCAGAACCGCGTACCGCGGATCGGCGCGGGGCGCGGCCCGTCAGGGTGTGTTTCCTCGATGGCGCGGCACAAGTGGTGGACGCCCCACACGAGGGCGGCGAGGCCGATCACGTACCACAGGGTGATGGACACCGCGACCGGAACGGCGAGGGCCAGCGGTTCCGCGCCCGGGGGCGCGTCCGCGAACGGGACGAGCAGGATCGCGAGCAGCGCCGGGTACGTGTAGTGCCAGCCGTTGGCGTCCGTAACCGTGTACGGGTTGTGGCCCGCGCCCACGGCCCACGCCGCGCGGAAGTAGACGCCCGCGTCCGTTTGCGGACGCTTGAGGAACACACTACAGTTCACGGTCCACGCCCCGAGTGCGAGCGCGGTCAGAACGAGCAGCGCGATGCCAAGGCGGGCGCGCGTGGATAGCGGGGCGTCGGGCATGGTCCGATCCGTGGACAGCGACGGCCCGTCCGTGGGCGTCACGGTCAGAATCGTCAGCGGCGGCTGCGCGCTTTAGGGAAGTTGGCGAATCCGCGCCCGCCGCGCCGGGCGCGGGCCGTCAGAACTGGAGGATCACTTCCACGAACCCGCTGAACAGCGACGGCACCTTGCTGTCCTTCTTGTTGTAGAGCTGGCGGAACGCGCCGCCGGGGATCAGCGTCGAGAGGCCGCCCATCACGATGGCCTGATTGTTCAGTCGCGGACGCCACTCCAACCCGCTGCTCAGGTCCACCCCGATGAAGCGGTCGATGTTGCTCTGGTACGTGAACGTCTCCAGTGAGTTCGTCTTGTCGAAGAACAGCGCGTTCGCGTTGTTGATCGAGCGCAACCGCGGGGTGATGTCGAAGTCCACGCCGCCGTTGATCAGCCACAGGCCGGGGTTCACGAAGTTGCTCTGGCCCTGCAACCGGCTGGAGCGGAGGTTCGCGAGGTTGCTCTGGTCGTTGGTGAGACCGACACCGAACAGCGGGATCCGCTGTCGCCGCCAGAAGCTGAACTCGCCGCCGAAGTTCTGCTGGTCGATGATCGTGTCGAACCCGGTCGCGTGCCCGTTGTTGGCGTTCCCGTCGCCGGAAGCGTACAGGCCGCTGGTGCGGAACCGCGCCCAGTCGCGGTCGTAGGACAACTCAATCGCCGCGAACTGGGCGTTGATGTTCGTCGGCTGCCCGGCGATGGGGTTGCGTCCGTCGCGCCCCACCACCCAGTAGAAGGCGTGCGAGATGTTGTAGCGGTCGATGTGCCCGTCGCCGGCCCAGCCGAAGTAGTGGGCCTCGACCCGGTGCGGGCGGAACACGCCGGCCGCGTCCGGGCGAGCTAGGAATGCGTTCTTGTCGAACTGGAAGTCCGGGCCGTCGTTGTTGTAGTGGTAGCTCACGCTCGCCGTGTAGCCGGGGAAGATGAAGTCCTGCCGGTACAGGTTGGCGATCACGATGTCTTGGTCGCGGTCCGTGAACGTGTTCAGCCCGCTGTTAATGTCCTTGTCGAGCTGGCGGAAGTACGCGAGGTTGAACTGGGTCCGGTTCCCGTCGAGGTTGCCGAACAGCCGCACGCCGCGGTTCACGTCGCTGAAGATGAACCCGCGGAAGTCGCTCGTGAACGGCTGCGACCCGGCCCGGATCGACACGAAGTCGTACTGCGGGCTGAGGTCCGCGAGCTTCACCTCGCCGAACCACTCTTGCAGCGTCCACCAGCTCCGGTGCCGGTGCAGTCCCTTCCGCACATCGGGGTGAACGACCGCGACCTCTTCCACGTTCAGCGAGTTGTAGTTGAACGCCGGGGTCAGCTTCACGCGCCAGTCGTTCGGCTTGAATGCCGCGTCGCCGTGGAACAGGTCGAACGACAGCGTCGTCAGGTTCGACAGGACGAACTGCCCGGAGCGCCCGAAGAAGTCGTTCGTGAACGGGCGCACGGTGCTCTCGAACGGCGTCGTCGCCGTCGGAATCATGCGACCTTCGGTCAGCACGCTGTTCACGCCGGTGATGTTCAGAAACGTGTGCTGCCCGATGATCGGGTAGTCGCCCTTGAGCACGTTCTGGCGGTACGGGTCGTACCAGCGCCCGAGCTGGTACGGGTAGTCGAACACGCGCGGGTGCCCGAGGCCGTAGCGGTCCCATTCCGGGAGGCCGATGCGCCAGCGGTCCTCGATGGTGTCGTACTCCTTGTTGTTGCCGGAGCGCGGCATGACCCCGCTCTGGCCCGCGAAGCCGAGTGTCGGGAAGTAGACGTAGGCCGCTTGTTCGGTGGCCCCGGTCACGTTCGGGTTCTTCGGCGTCGTCGGTTGGAGCAGCCGGTCGATGGGCTGGCGCGTGGTGTCGGCCGGCGGCGGGGTGTCAGTCTTCGGTTGCGCGCCGCCCTCCGGTGCGACCGGGATCATGGGCAGCAGCGCGGGGGCCGGGGGCGCGATCGGCGCGAGCGGGGCCGGCTGCGCGGACGCGCTCGCGGTGCCCAGCGCGCACAGCAGCCCGCCCGCGACCCACCGGCCGAACTTCGTGCGGATCATCTTCGGTTCCCCCAACGACCGCGACCGCGGGCGCACTGCCCCCGGTGGCCCGTTCCTCTACCATCGGTTCCGGTTGTTCCGGCCATGAGGATTCTTCCGGTTGTGCGAACAGAATGGGTAATTCTGTGGAGACGGGCGGCGCGGCCGGTCGATGAGGGAAGACGAACCGAAGTCTCCCACTCGTGGGCCGGGCCATGCACACCGACAGCCGACGCACGCCGCTCGAAGTCGAGGCCCTCGAAGAGCGCGCCGTACCCGCGACCGCGGCGCTCGCGGCCGGCACCCTGACGGTGACGGGCACGCCCGACAACGACCGCGTCCGAGTGTTCACCGATGGCACGACCGTGCGCGTGCTCGACGGAACGCAAGAGATCGGCGCGTTCGCCGCGGGCGGAGTCACGGCCATCGACGTGAACGGCGGCGCGGGCAATGATACCATCCTGATCGACCCGAACTTGTTCCAACAGGCCACGATCAACGGCGCGACCGGCGACAACAAGCTGGTGGCCGGCGGCGGCCTCAGCACGCTCCTCGCGGGCGGCGGGCGCGACGTCCTCTTCGGCAGCAACTCGCCGAACACCTTCAACGCCGACGGCGGCGTGAACGACTTGTACAGGGTGAAGCCCGGGGACGTTGTGTTCCCGAACGCGGGCGACCGCCTCTTGCCAGCGTTCCCGCCGGGCACCGTGGTCGCCGCGCCGCAGGCGACGATAACTGCGGCCGAAGTCGATATTCTGCTCCGGCGCGCGGCGGCGGCCTCGGCCAGTTCGGACGCGATCATCGCCATCACGGACCGCAACGGGCGCATCCTCGGCGTGCGCGTCGAGAGCGGCGTCGCGGCCGAAGTGACGGGCAACATCAACACGTTCGTGTTCGCGGTCGACGGCGCGGTCGCGAAGGCCCGAACCGGCGCGTTCTTCGGCAACAACCAAGCCCCGCTCACCTCGCGGACGATCCAGTTCATCAGTCAGTCCACGATCACCGAGCGCGAGGTGAACTCGAACCCGAACATCACGGACCCGAACTCGACGCTGCGCGGGCCGGGGTTCGTAGCCGCGGTGGGCACGAAGGGGCACTTCCCGCCGGACATCGCGTTCACCCCGCAGGTAGACCTGTTCCAGATCGAACACACGAACCGCGACGGCACGTTCCATGTCGGCAACGACCGCGTCAAGGGCACGGCGGACGACGTGCAACTGCTCCAGCGGTTCAACATCAACCCGGCGTTCGTGCCGGTCGGTCAGGGGCTGTTCCCGCCGGACTCGTTCGGGTTCGAGACCGGTCTGTTGCCCGGCGCGCAGTCGCGCGGCATCGCCACGCTGCCGGGCGGCATCCCGATCTACAAGAACGGCGAAGTGGTCGGCGGCATCGGCGTGTTCTTCCCCGGCCGCACCGGGTTCGCGACCGAGGAGAACTCGCGCCTCAGCACGACGTTCAACCCGGCGCTGCCGGACCGGTCGCAGGAGGCGGAGTGGATCGCGTTCGCGGCGCTGGGGGGCACGCGCGCCGCAGTCGGCAACGTGACGACGACGCCCGTCGGCGACCTCGGCGGAGTCGCGCTCCCGGCCGGGTTCGGGCTGCCCGCGGGCCGCATCGACCTCGTCGGCATTCAGCTCGACGTGTTCGGCCCCGGCGGGTCGGTGGAAGGGGCACGCGCGCTCGTCGCGACCGGGAACGCGGTCGGCCGCGGCAGCCCGAACGACGGCGCGAACGTGCTGGTCGACGGCGGCGCGAACGGCGTGCCCGGCGGCGGCGACGACATCTTCCTGCTCGACGGCGTGGCCGCACCGGACGGATGGCTGGTGATGCCGCACGACGGCGTCGGCATCTCCGCAGCCGAGGTGAACGCCATCATCACCGAGGCGCTCGTTCAGGCCGACAAGACGCGCGCCGCGATTCGGCTCCCGGTGGGCACGCGGGCCAAGTTCGTGTACGCGGTCGCCGACCGCGAGGGGAACATCGTCGGGCTGTTCCGCCAGAAGGACGCGACCATCTTCTCTATCGACGTGGCGGTGGCGAAGGCGCGCAACGTGGCCTACTACGCGGACCCGGCACAGTTGCAGGCCATCGATCAGTTGCCGAACGTCGCGCCCGGGTTCGCGTTCACGAACCGCACGTTCCGGTTCCTCGGCGAGCCGCGGTTCCCGCTCGGCATCGACATCGAACCGCCGGGGCCGTTCTCGCAGCTCCACGACGACCCGCTCGGCACGAACCGCTTTAACGGCCGGCTCGAAGGCGCGGCGCTGCCGGCCTCGGCCTATGACAGCGTGGTCGGGTACGACTCGTTCAACCCCGGCACGAACTTCCACCAGCAGGGGAACGTGCTGAACCAGAACGGGATCGTGTTCTTCCCCGGCAGTTCGCCGCTGTACCGGCCGGTCGGCGGCGGGTTCGGGCTGATCGGCGGGTTCGGGGTCAGCGGCGACGGCGTCGATCAAGACGACGTGGTCACGGTCGCCGGTCAGAGCGGGTTCGGCGCGCCGCTGGCGCTGCGGGCCGACCAGATCATCTTCGCCGGGGTGCGCCTGCCGTACCAGAAATTCAACCGCAACCCGGAAGGGTGAGAACGCCGATAAGGGGGAGAAGTGGGGCGCGTGCGGCGTCGCAAGCGGCCCATTTTCCCACGCTCCCCCGGTGCCCCATGCGCCGTTCGCTCCCCCTCGCGGGGTTCGTTCTCCTTTCGCTTCCCGCGCTCGCGCGCGCCGACGACCGCCCACTGTTACAGCGGATCGCCGAGCGTACGCCCGCGCCGCGCACGCCCGTGGAACACACCGCGGCGCGCGCCGGGAACCCGCTCGCGGTCCACAACCACGCCGTGCCGAGCGTGACCCGCTTCGACTACGGCGGGTACGTCGGTGGCGCGACCATCAAGAACAACAGCTTGACCGCGCGCGGCCCGGCGTCGGCCACCGGGCCGCTGTGCGACGGCGTGTACGGCACCGACTACGCCGGCGTACGCGCGAACTTGGGTCGCCTGTTTCTCGCGTCGTCCAACGACCCGTCACGCGGGCCGACAATGGCGAAGCTGTACAGCCCGGAGGGGCCGCGCGTGACCGACGTGTTCGCCCTGCGCCCGTTCCGCAAGGCAGTGCTGGCGAAACACGAGGACGACGAGAAGCGGAAGCACGCGGCCGAAGGGCACGGCGCGGGCGGCGAAGGGAAGGGCGGCGGGCACTAGCGCGTCGACAGCGCCTCGATGAGCGCTTCGTAGCGCGTGCCGGTCGCGGTGACGTGGAACCGTCGGCGGTTCGCGTCCACGATCTCGATCTCGATACGGAGGTGTTCCGCGGGCAGAGTGGGCGCGACCTTGTCGGCCCACTCGACGAGGCACACGCCGTCGCCGCGGAAGTACTCGTCCGCGCCCAGCTCCGCGAACTCGCGCGCCCCGCTCAGGCGGTAGGCGTCGAAGTGGTAGATCGGGAGCCGCGCCGGGTACTCCTGAATGAGCACGAACGTCGGGCTGTTGACCGCGGCCGGGTTCGTGACACCCAGCCCTTCGGCGATGGCGCGCGTGAGGTGCGTCTTCCCCGCACCAAGTTGCCCCACCAGCGCGACCACGGCACCGGGAAACAACAGCGCCCCGAGCCGCCGCCCGAAGGCCTCGGTCGCGTCGAGATCGGCAATGTCGAAAGTGTGCATGGAAGAGTAGCCGCACGATGAACGCAGAGAAGACACGATCAAGACAGAAGAGAGTTTGTCTTGAACCCTGCCTTCTGTCTGGATCGTGTCTTCTCTGCGTTCATCGTGCGGCTGATGTACTACTTCTTAGCCTTGTTGAGCTTCGCGGTCTTGTGGCGCAGGAAGGCGTGCATGAACGGGTCGAAGTCGCCGTCGAGCACGTCCTGAACCGCGGGGGTCTTCATGTCGATGCCGTCGCGCTCCTCGCGCACCAGCGTGTACGGCTGAAGCACGTAGCTCCGAATCTGCGAGCCGAATGCGATTTCGCCCTTTGCGTCGTAGCTCTTCCCGGTCTCGCCCAAGCGCTTCTGCTCTTCGATGGCGTACAGGCGTGCCTTGAGTTGCTTCAGCGCTTCGTCCTTGTTCTTGAGTTGGCTCTTGTGGATGCGGCTCTCGGCCCGGACCCCGGACTTGTGGATGCACCGCGCGCCGGACTGCGTCTTGTTCTGGTGCTGCCCGCCGGGGCCACCGGTGCTGAAGTGCTGCCACTCGATGTCGGTTTCCTTGATGACGATCTCGATGTCGTCCGGCAGTTCGGGGAGCACGTCCACGGCGGCGAACGAGGTCTGGCGCGTGTCGCCGCCCCCGAACGGGCTGATCCGCACCAGCCGGTGAACGCCGATCTCGCTCTGTAAGTACCCGTAGGCGTAGGGGCCGAAGACCTTGAAGCTCACGCTCTGCACGCCGGCTTCGAGGTTCGGTTCGATGTCGATCTCGTCCTTCGGCACGTCGAACCCGTGCTGCGCGGCCCAGCGGGTGTAGGCGCGGAACAGCATCTCGGCCCAGTCGCAGGCGTCAGTGCCGCCCGCGCCCGGCTTGATCGACACCACGGCCGGGCACGAGTCGTGCTTGCCGCTCATCATCGCGCGCAGCTCGAACGATTCGTACTGGCGCTCGGCCTTCACGAGCGCCGGCTCCAGTTCGCTCTCGAACCCTGCGTCCTCTTGCGCGAGTTCGGCCATCGCGGAGATGTCGCCCGCGGCGGCGGTCAGTTCCTCGTAGGGCTTGAGCAGCGAGTTCAGAACTTTGAGTTGCCCGATCACGCCCTTCGCCTTCTCCTGATTCGTCCAGAAGTCGGCCTCGGCCTGCTTCGCTTCCAGTTCGTCGCGCGCGACGGTTTTGCCGCGGATGTCAAAGAGAGTCCCGGAGCTGGGTGAGGCGGGTGCAAAGCTCGTCGGTGCGGCGGCGCAGGTCCGGGTTCATCGCGCGATCCTTCTCGAAAGAGACAACAGCCACTCGCGTGGTTAGAGAGTAGCATAGCGAACGAGGTTCGGAATCAGAAGGCGAAGGGCAGAGGAGCAATGGCCGCAAAAAAGCACAGAACACACAAACAAGACAGCAGAGGAAGCAGAAGACCGGGGTGAAGGAACCCCGTCGAGTTGCTCCCGTTGTTGTCTTCTGACCTGTATTCGGTCTTGGTTTTCTTTGTGGTTCTTGTGCCTTTTTGTGGCCATTCTTCTTCTGTCGCTGGGAGATCGTATGAGCAAGCTCGCGGGGAAGGTGGCGGTGGTGACGGGCGGCGGGTCGGGCGTGGGCAAGTCCACCGCGGCGCTGTTCCTGAAGGAAGGCGCGAAGGTGGTGATCGCCGGGCGCGACGCGGCCAAGCTCGACGCGGTCGCGAAAGAGCTAAAGGCCGAGGACGCGCTCCGCACGCTGCCAACGGACGTTGGCAAAGCGGACCAGTGCGCCGCGCTGATCGCGTTCGCCACCAAAGCGTTCGGCCACATCGACATTCTGGTGAACAACGCCGGCACCAACATCAAGGACCGCACGCTGCGCGAGCTGACTACGGAAGCGTGGGACATGATGGTCGCGGCAAACATGAACGGCGCATTCTACTGCACGAAGGCCGTGTTGCCGCAGATGCTCGACCGTAGGGATGGAGTAATCGTGAACGTGGTGTCCGTGGCCGGGAAGCGCGCCAACCCGCTTGGCGGAGCGGCCTACGTCGCGGCCAAGTTCGGCATGGGCGGGTTGGGGCTGGTGCTGGGGAACGAGGAAAAAGACAGCGGCGTGCGGGTGAGCAACGTCTACCCCGGCGAGATCGACACGCCGATCCTCGCGGCCCGGCCCAAGCCCGTGACGGAGGAGCAGCGCGCGCTGATACTCAAGCCGGAAGACGTTGCCGAGGCGGTGCTGTTTGTGGCGTCCCTGCCGCCGCGCGTGAGTGTGCCTGAACTGGTCATCAAGCCCACGGCGCAACTGTATTGGTGATTGGGGCGAAGAAACAGGTTCGACAGGATCACAGGATAAGACAGGATTCCGAGTGAAGAGGGAAACCCCTGCGTTCTCTTCATCCGGTTTTATCCTGTGATCCTGTCGAACCTCTTTTCTCTTACCCTTGCACGACTTCCATCACCACGCAGGAGACGTTGTCGCGTGAGCCTTGATCGAGGGCGAGTTGGCCGAGGCGCTCGGCCAACTGTTGCATGTCCTGTGCGGAGCTGACCTCCGCGGCGAGTTGGTCGTCGGGCACTACTCCCGTGAGTCCGTCGGTGCAGAGCAGGAAGCGGTCGCCGGCCTGCACCTGCACGACCTGCACGTCCGGGCCTTCGCCCACTTCCTTGCTGCCGAGATACTTCCACAGCACGTTGCGGAAGCGGTGGTCCTTGGCTTCAGCGGGGGTGATGGTTTTGGCTTCGACGAGAGCCTGCGCGAGGGAGTGATCGACGGTGAGTTGCTGGATGCGCTTGTTGCGGACGAGGTAACACCGGCTGTCGCCCACGCCCGCCACGAACACCTCGCTCCCCTTGCGCCAGATCGCCATGACGACCGTGGTGCCCATGTTCTTCATGTCTTTGTCGAGGGCACCCATCGCCATGATTTCTTCGTTCGCCTGTACGATGGCGCGGCGCGTGGTCGATTTCACCCCTTCCGGGTTCAGGTTGGCGGTCAGGTTCTTGCGGAGCTCGCGCGGGATGATGTCGACGGCTTTGCGACTGGCGATTTCGCCCGCGGCTTGGCCGCCCATGCCGTCCGCGACGATGTTCACGGTCAGGTCCGGGAACACCTTCACGTCGAGGGAGTCTTCGTTGTTTTCGCGGTAGTTCCCGAGCAGGCTGCACTTGCCGATGTTCAAGGAGAACGCCATCTGACCGCCTCCGAAACCGTGCCGGTCGCGGGCGCGCCGGTTTGCCTTCAACTTACAACGGTATCACACGCAACGCAACGCGCCGGGGCCTAGAGTTCACCCAGTGTTGGTTGTGAGTTTGGGGTGCGGGTGCAGGAGCTTGCGGAGCATGGTGGCGATCCAATCGAACAGGTAGGTGACGGCTTTCTTGAGCCGCCACGGGTGGTTCATGAGCGCCTCGCGCAGTGG
>VGZJ01000059.1 GCA_016872595.1 Planctomycetota bacterium | reverse complement strand
GCCCTCTCGCGGATCGTTGGTTTTTTTAGGATGTCGCGCTCCATCTCCAGCCGCTTGACCTCGGCCCTCAGCTTGCGGTTCTCTTCTTCGAGCGGGGTGAGGTGGCCGGAGCCGGGGAAGGCTTTGGCCCCGTCGGCCAGGACCGCCTTCTTCCAGGTATGGAGCAGGTTCTCCCCGACGCCGAGCCGTCGCCCGACCTCGGCAACGGAGAGCTTCTGGTCGAAGATCATCTTCACGGCCTGGAGCTTGAACTCCGCCGTGTACGTCTTGCGTTTGCGGGCCATCGGTGGGACTCCTTTGAGAGTGAGTTTACACCACATTCCCGCTGTCCACTATTCGCGGGGAACTTCATTACGTTGATCTCTGTGAGCGACGGAAGGAGTTGTACTTCTTAATTTCCCATCGGTTGATCCGTGTGCGGTACTCCTCACCCGTCTACTTCACCGGAATCGGGTTTGACGCAGATGGAGATGATGGACCGTTCCAAAGAGGGTTCCCATTCGCGGCAAAAGCGCTGTCCAATGGTACGAGTGGCGAAACCCACAGCCTGACTCACCTGCTCAGTGAAACAGTACGCACAACTACCATCCGTGGGATGGGCTTGGGCGATGACGGTACCGGGTCGCTCGCAGCAGCGTTGAACTCTCCCGCAGCTGATAAAATCGAGTTTCTGAACTTCAACCATCCCGGAGAACCGGATGCCCCCAAATCCATTCTTGAGACGGTTTCTTCAACACGAGTAGCCAAATCCCTCCGATGGCTCGATTTCGACCATATCGCTGATCGGCGAGATTTCGCAGTTCTCTCAACCAGCCAGTCGCTGCCGAACTTGGTGCGCTTTAGTTGCTCATCCATGTCAGGATCCGCAGTTGATTACCGAGCTGCGTCCCGTGGCCCGTGGCTCGACAGTCTACGACACCTCACGCTCCACTATCCTGAGCCGCTACTACTGGCCGGCTTAGGGAACCGTGTCCAACTCCACACCGCAGAGTTGGGGAACTTCCCGGCTGAAGGATTCCCTGCACTCAAGAAGGCGAAAGTATTTCCCGGACTTACTCGCCTTCATTTGCGGCACGGACATTGTGTGGGCACTGCGGTAGAGTGTTTGGCTGCCACAAGGTTCTCGCGTCTCGCAGTGTTAGAATTGATCGGATGCGGCCTGCGCAATGAAGAAATCGCATTGCTCGCACAGTCTTCCATGTTCGCAGACTTGAAATGGCTTGATTTACGGGGTAACAGAATTGGTGAGAAGGGACTCGCCACGCTCGCTTCAACTCCGTCCCTTCAAGGACTGCGTGGCATACGGCTTGGCGGTAACGTTCTCACTGCGAAATCATGGCGTTTGCTCGCTGCACATGACGTTTTCCCCAAGTTAACGACTCTCGACGTTGACACCTTGAAGCCGACCAAAGTTACGAGTCGCGACTTGACGGCAGCGCTAGAGGTGATGGAGAAACCGAACCTTCGTCACCTCCTCCTCAGAGGTTGGCCGACGGACGACAACGGCGCGGCGGTGATCGCAAAAAACGCATCCTTCGCCAGAATTACACACCTCAGCCTCTCTCCAAAGGTCCGGAGAAAAGGCTTATCTGCGCTCGCAGAGTCACCTCACTTGAAGGGGCTGCAGTTTCTCGCAGGTGTTGATGCACGAAAGTGCGCTGACCTCTTTCTCACAACGAGCGTATTCCCCAATCTAAGGGCCTGTCGTTGCTTGATGAGCGACGCTGACGCTGCTCGTCTGGAAAAGGCCCGTCCGAACGTTTCTTGGTCCTAACTCGCCCCGTAACCCCGTGTAACAGCCCCCTCCCTCGCAATCGCTTTCCCGGTGGTTCTCGTCATAATGACAGGCGCGCCGGCGGATGCCGCGCGTGCTGCGCCGTTGCCTTTGGAGGGTCCGTCATGCGGTTCCTGCGATTCGCTCTCCCCGCGCTCGCGCTCGCGGTCGCTGCCTCGACCACGGCCAGCGCCGCCGGGTTGCTCGTTCCCGAAGACAAGAAGCTGCCGCCGCTGGCGATGGTCAACCACAAGGTCGTCGTGACCATCGACGAGCAAGTGGCGATCACCACCGTCGAACAGACGTTTCGCAACCACACCGACCGCAACCTCGAAGCGACGTACCTGTTCCCCGTGCCGAAGGGCGCGAGCGTGGACAAGTTCACAATGTGGGTGGACGGCAAGGAGATGGGCGGCGAACTGCTCGACGCGAAGAAGGCCAATCAGGTCTACACGGACATCGTGCGCCGCACGCAAGACCCCGGCCTGCTCGAATACATGGGCAGCAGCCTGCTGAAGCTGAGCGTCTTCCCGGTGCCGCCGAAGGGCGACCAGAAGGTGAAGATCAGCTACAAGTTCGTCGCGCCGAAGGACGGGGCCGTTGTCGAGTACGTCTACCCGCTCAAGACCGACGGCAAGGCGACGCGCACTCTTGAAGAGTTCTCGGTGAACATCAACATCAAGTCGCGCCACGCGGTGCAGAACGTCTACAGCCCGACGCACGCCATCAACACCGCCCGCAAGAGTGACAAGGAAGTGAACGTCACGTTCGAGCGCAACCAAGCGATTCTCGACAAGGATTTCCAGCTCTTCTACGGGTTCGGCGACAAGGACATCGGCCTCACCCCGCTGCTGTACAAGCCCATCACGACCGAAGACGGGTACTTCATGTTCCTCGTCTCGCCGCAGCTCGAAGCCGAGAAGAAGCGCGTGCCGCGCGACCTCGTGCTGGTGCTCGACACGTCGAGCAGCATGTCGGACATCAAGATGCAGCAGGCCCGCAAAGCCGTGAAGCACTGCCTGTCGCAGCTCAAGCCCGAAGACCGCTTCAACGTCATCAAGTTCTCGACCAGCGTCACGCCCTTCCGCGACAAGCTCGTCGACGCGAACAAGGACTACCTCGACGCCGCGAACAAGTGGGTCGACGGCCTCAAGACCAGCGGCGGCACGGCGATCTGGCCGGCGCTGGACGACGCCCTCGCCATGCGCTCCAGCGACACCGCGCGGCCGTTCACGGTGGTGTTCTTCACCGACGGCCAGCCGACCGTGGACGTGACCAACCCGGACAAGATCGTCAAGAACGTGCAGGAGAAGAACACCGGCAACACCCGCATCTTCACTTTAGGCGTGGGCGACGACGTGAACGCCGCGATGCTCGACCAACTGGCCGAGACGACCCGCGCCCTCAGCACCTACGTCCGCGAAGCGGAAGACATCGAAACGAAGGTCGCCGGGCTGTACGCCAAGATCAGCAACCCGGTCCTCACCGACCTCAAGCTGACCACGACCGCAGGCGTGCAGATTCACGAAATCTACCCGCCGAAGCTGCCGGACCTGTTCGCCGGCACGCAGCTCGTCGTGATCGGCCGCTACACGGGCAGCGGGCACAGCGCCATCAAGCTGACGGGCATGGTCGGGAAAGAGAAGCAGGAGTTCGTGTACGAACTGAACTTCCCGGCCAAGACCGACAGCGACACCGCGAAGGACTTCGTTGAACCGCTGTGGGCGCGCCGCAAGGTCGGCTACCTGCTCGACCAGATTCGCGTGAACGGCGAGAAGAAGGAACTTATCGACGAAGTGGTCGCGCTGGCGAAGCGGTACGGGATCGCGACGCCGTACACGAGCTACCTCGTGGTGCCGGACAACGTGATGCCGGTCGTGCAACCGACGCCGCTTCCGGGCGGGCCGAAGACCGACCCGAAGCCGGTGCCGTTCCCGGCCCCGCCCGTCGCCGGTGGCCCCGGCGCTGGCGGGTTCGTGCCCGGCACCGCGCCGGCGGTCCCCGGCGGCAAGCCGATGGGCGTCGAAGACTTCGCCAAGAAGCAAGCCGAAGGGAAGGGCGACGGGAAGGGCGGTCTCGCCAACAATCGCGGCCTCGAAGCCGAGCGCCAAGTTCAGGACGCGCTCGAGAGACTGACGAAGGAGACCGACCCCAAAACCCGCGCCGCGCTCACCGAGGAAGTGAAGAAGCACGCCCAGCAGAAGAAGGTCTGGGACGATGCCAACGCCCGGCTCAAGGGCGGCAAGGACGGCTACCAAACCGGGCAACTCGGCGTCGATCTGTCGTGCGCCGCGAACACACTCCGCAACCAGGACCGGGTCAGCCTGACCGCGAACCGGCAGGTGTACGGCCGGAACTGCCTCGAAATCGGCGGCGTGTGGATCGACGACGCGTACAAGGCCGAAACCAAGTCGGTCACGGTGAAGGCCCAGAGCGACGCCTACTTCCGCATCCTCGAACTGAACCCGACGATGAAGGACGTGTACCGGCTCGGCAACCACGTCGTCTGGATCACCCCCAGCGGAACCGCGCTCGTCATCGACCAGACACAGGGCAGCGAGAAGATGGACGACGACGCGATCAAGGCGCTGTTCGTCAAGAAGTGAGCCGTCGTTGTTCGTAGAAAAGGCACGGGCGAGCGCGAACGCGCTCGCCCGTGCCTTTTCTGATGGAGTTTCCGCGCTCCGTCGGGCACAATTCAACCCGCCCCCACAACACACGGAGCCTCTTCCATGAGCCACCCCCTGAACCGCCGCGCGTTCCTCGGCGCGAGCGCCGCCACCGCAGCCGGTCTGCTGACCAGCGCCACCGCGCGTGCCGCGGACGACTTCGGCGGGTTCGCCGTCGGCGTGCAGAGCTACACGTTTCGCAACTTCGACCTCGAACAGATGCTGAAGCGCACGAAGGAACTGGGCCTGAAGTCGGCCGAGTTCTACTCGAAGCACATCCCGACCGATAGCAGCCCCGAGAAGCTCAAAGCCATTCTGAAACTGTGCGACGAGTACGGCGTGAAGCCGCTGGGCTTCGGCGTGTCCGGGTTCAACAAGAACCACGATGCGAACAAGAAGATGTTCGACTTCGGCAAGGCCCTCGGCGTGAAGTACCTCAGCGCCGACCCGTCGATGGACAGCTTCGATAGCCTCGACAAGCTCGTCGATGAGTACAAGATCGCGATCGCGATTCACCCGCACGGCCCGTCGGGTAAAGGCCGCCACCAGTGGTGGTCGGCGGAAGTGATCCTCAAGGCGATTAAGGACCGCCACAAGCTGATCGGCACCTGCCTCGACACCGGGCACCTGATCCGCATGGAGCAACTGGGCGAGAAGCTCGACGTGGCCGAGCAGGTGAAGCTGATGGGCGCGCGCAACTTCGCGATGCACCTGAAGGACCACGACAACAAGAAGAAGACCGACGTTCCGTTCGGAGACTCCGCGGGCGTGCTGAACATCGCTTCCGTACTCAAGGCGCTGAAGGAAGTGAAGTTCGCCGGGCACCTCGCCATCGAGTACGAGGCCAATCCCAACGACCCGTCGCCGGACATGAAGAAGTGCGTCGCCCACTTCAAGGAGACCGCGGGCAAGGTGAGCTAACCGAGCGGTGCGCCGATGCGTGTCTACGAAGGGGCCGGCGGAATCGTTTGGGCGGTCGTGCGCTGCGGGCCGCGATTCGATCAGATCGCGGCCCTGAACGATTCGGGCGTGTGCGTCTGGAACCACGACGCCAACGCCCCCGTACAACGAATGCCCGCGGAACACGAGGCGCACGGCGACGCGAACCTCGTGGCCTCCCCTGACGGGCGCTGGCTCGTCGCGTACGCGCACCGGTCGATGTGGTGTTGGGAGTCGCGCCGCGACAAGTGGGAACTCCGATGGGAAACCGGTGGCGACAACCTGTTCCTCGCCCGCTTCGGCAGCTCGCAGAGCGACCTGCTACAGCTCGACTTCGAGAACCTCAAGAGCGACGCTCCCGGTGTGGTCCTGAGCCGGCGGACTTTGGACAGCAAACTGCAAGCAAAGAAAAAGGCGTGCGAAGTCGCGACTCCTGAGGACGACCGCGTCGGCGCGGAATGGCTGTACAAGCTGCACTACTACGCCGCGGACCTGTCCGCCGACGGTCGGTGGTTCTTCTATTCTCCACATCTGTGGTCGATGACCGGTTCCGGCTACGCCGGCGAGGTGAAACCGCGGAACGGTCACAACGAGGCCGCCTTTTCTCCGGACGGGACGTTCATCGCGATCGACGCCGGAACAACGGTCTATGTGTACCGGACGGAAGGGCTTCAATTGGTTACCAAGTGGCGCGTGAAACACACCTACAGCCCGCGGCTGGCGTGGTCGCCGGACGGTCGCATTCTTGCGCGGGCCGACGCGAGTACCACGGTGCGCGCCTTTGATGTGGACGGACAAACCGAGGTGATCGCCCGGACCGCCCAGCGCCAGCGCGGAACTGCGATCGCGTACGCACCGGACGGGTTGACGCTGCTGGTGGGGACGTTCGGGGGCAACGTCGTGGTGTGGGATACGGAGTAGCGGCTGTGACGAAGCTCGCGGCCCGGTTCGTGAATACGGCGGGCAAGGCCGGCTGAAACCGGCCCGCAGGTGGCGTATAATCGGGGCGGGGCACGCGTGCCCCCGCGGGTTCCGCGGGGGCACGCCGTTTGGTCTTCCCTTACTCTCCCGGGAAAGCAGGCCACCCATGACCGCCGAGGAAATCGCCGACCATCGGAAGCGCAGGTACAACGCTACCGCCGTGTACCTGCGGCTCCTCAACCCAGATCTCATGGTTCTACGGGTGAAGCCCGATTTCCCGCGGCCCGCGCACGCGCCCGGCCAGTACTGCACGCTGGGGCTCGGCTACTGGGAGCGCCGGACCGAGGCGTGCCAAGCCGAAGTCCTCGGGTCGAGTGACGAAACCAAGGTGGTGCGCCGGGCGTACTCGATCAGTTGCTCGGTGCTGAACGACGCCGGGGAACTGTTTCGCCCCGAGGACACCGACTGGCTGGAGTTCTATATCGTTCTGGTGCGCGAAAACGCCGACGGCCGTGTGCCCGCACTAACGCCGCGCCTGTTTGCTCTACAACAAGGGGATCGGTTGCAGCTCGGCGAGCGCGTGACCGGGCACTACACGCTCGACCCGGTGAAGCCCGGCGACACGGTGCTGTTCCTCGGCACCGGCACCGGCGAAGCGCCCCACAACTACATGACGTGGGAGCTGCTCCGCCGCGGGCACACGGGCAAGATCGTCAACGCCTGCTGCGTGCGCTACGCCCGCGACTTGGGCTACCTGCACACGCACGAAGCGTTGATGAAACGGTACCCGAACTACACGTACCTGCCGCTGACGACGCGCGAGCCGGGCGCGACGCGCAAGGTCTACATTCAAGACCTGATCGCAAGCGGGGAGTTGGAAGAGCGGCTCGGTTCGGCCCTCGACCCGGCCGCGACGCACGTGTTCCTATGCGGGAACCCAAAGATGATCGGCGTGCCCGTTCGCGACCGCGACGCCGGCACCACGACGTATCCGCAGCCGGTGGGCGTGATCGAAGTACTCGAGCGCCGCGGGTTCAACGCGGATATCGCGGCCACGAAGTTCAAGGGCAACGTCCACTTTGAAGAGTACTGGTGAGGTGTCGGATGGCGGACGTGGGCGAAGTGATCAACGGGTACAAGCTGCGGTCTCTGCTCCAAACGGGGCAGACCTCGCAGGTGTTCGAGGTCGTCGAGATCAAGAGCAACCGGCACTTCGCGATGAAGTTGCTGCTGCCCGAAGCGGCGGAGAAGGGCGACCAGCGCAAGGGGTTGTTCAACGAGGCCGAAATCGGGGTTAAGCTGAGCCACCCCAACGTGATCCGCATCGTCAAAGTCAGCCGTTCGCAAACGACACCGCACTTCATCATGGAGTTCTTCCCGTCCGGGAGCCTGCGCCTCCGGCTCCAAGCGAAGGACTTCACCTTTTTAAAAGAACACGCCCGGAAAATCTTCAAGGGGGCCGCGACCGGGCTGGCGTACATGAACGCCTCCGGGTTCGTCCACCGCGACGTGAAGCCCGACAACATCCTCGTGAACTCGATCGGCGACACGAAGATGATCGACTTCGCCATCTCGCGAAGAATCGCCACCGGGTTCGCGAAGTGGTTCCACCGGCGCGGCCGACCGCAGGGGACGCCGAGCTTCATGAGTCCGGAGCAGATCCGCGACGAAGTAATCGACGGGCGCGCCGACATCTACAGTTACGCCTGCACGCTGTTCGAGCTGACGACCGGCCGACCCCCGTTCCGCGGCAGCTCACAGAGCGACCTGCTGGGCCGGCACTTCACAGAAAAGCCCGCACCGCCTTCCGCGTACAACGCCGATCTGACTGACGAGTTCTCCGCGTTCGTGCTGAAAATGCTTGCCAAAAAGCGGTCGGATCGGCACGCGAACTTCCACGAGGTTCTGATCGACTTGCGGAAGGTCAAGCAAATTTTCAAGTCGGTGAAGGAAGAGCAGACCGAAGACTGAGACCCCGGCGCGACACGAGTGGCACCGAGTTGTCATTCGGCGATTCCGATGGGGCGAACCCGAAGACGAGGTACTGCCGATGGGTCCGCCGCTCCCGTTCGAGGGCGACATTCACGAGCTCGAGTTGGACCTTGCCCGCGCCGAAGCCGCGCCCGCGGGCGACGGCGCGGCCGAGCGCGTGCGCCAACTGCGCCGCGACCTGACCGCGGCCAAGCGCGCCAAGTATGGCAAGTTGAGTGCGTGGGAAACAGTACTGGTGTCGCGGCACCCGAACCGACCACAGTTCATGGACTACGTGGAGACGGTGTTCGACGAGTTCGTGGAACTGCACGGCGACCGGGCCGTTGGCGACGATCGTGCGATCCGCACCGGGTTCGCCCGCATCGACGGCCAAAAGGTAATGTTGATTGGCCAACACAAGGGTCGAACGCTCGCCGAGCGTCAGCAGTGCTACTACGGTTGCGCCCACCCTGAGGGCTACCGCAAGGCGCTTAGTAAGATGAAGCTGGCGGCGAAGTACCGGCTGCCGATCATCTGCCTGATCGACACACCGGGCGCGTTCCCCGGTATCCGGGCCGAGGAACACGGCCAAGCCCAACTCATCGCGACGAGCATCCTAGAAATGACGCGTGTGCCGACCCCGATCGTGTGCGTCGTGATCGGGGAGGGCGGTTCGGGTGGAGCTCTGGGAATCGGGGTGGGCGATCGGGTCGGGATGTTACAGTTCGCGTACTATTCGGTCATCAGCCCCGAAGGGTGTGCCGGCATTCTGTGGAAGGTCGCAACCGATGAGACGAAGCCGCGGGCCGCCTGCGCACTTCGCCTAACCGCAGCCGACCTGTTGAAGTTCGGAGTCATCGACCATGTCGTACCCGAACCGCTCGGCGGGGCGCACCGCGATCCCCGCGGCATAGCGACCGGATTAAAGACGCACCTCACCCGACATCTGCGCGAACTGACCGGGCTCCCGACGACGGACCTACTTCAGCAGCGCTACACCAAGTTCCGGTTGATGGGTTTCACCGTGTAACATCACGGAATAGTGTCCGAGGAGTGCAACTCAGTGCGAGCAGTTATCATTACATAAGATACATTATCGGACACCACATTATGCGAGACCCTCGGACATCCCACGGGCGAAGCCTCGATGTGTCCGATAATTGATATTATGTATTGTTACCATGTCGGAGTTCCCGACTGTTCGCGTCACGTATCTGTTTCCGGTGAATAACTTACTGCCGTCGACTCATTCATTCGTTTAGCATGTTGATATGACTCCACCTGCCGAAGGCCGGGCCGCGACTCTCCGGTGCGGGATGATCGGCTTTGGGATGATCTTTGACGACACATACCGCCCTGTGTTTGAGGCCCAGACCGACGGGCCGCTCTACTCCCGGCTCACTGGCCCCGTTGACGTGCGCCTGACCGCCGCGGCGTCGCGCACCGGGATCCGCGCGGCCCGGTATCTCGCGTCACCGGCCGGTCGGCGCGTGCCGTTCGCCAACTTCGCCGGCCCCAACGCTACCGCGAACCTCTTGGCGTCGGGCGTCGATGCGGTCTGTGTCGCCACTCCGGACGACCGCCATTACGATGCCGCTCGCGCCGCCATCAACGCGGGAAAGCACGTCTTGATCGAAAAGCCGTCGGTCCTCGCACTCGGCGAACTCGACGAGCTCAACCGGCTCGCGAGCGAGCGCGGCGTTCTCGCCAAAGTCGTCTACCACAAGCTCGCGGATCCCGACCATAAGAAGCTCCGCACGCTGTACCAAGACGGCGTCCTGAGCCACGTCAACAGCGGGTACTGCTCGCTCCTCGAACCCAAGTCGATCAGCGGCGGGCAGTTCGCGGAGTGGATCGCCGGCCGCAACCCCGCGACCTACGTCGCCGTTCACTACCTCAAGCTCATCGACTTCTCGTTCGGGCCGAATTGGGTACTCGACCGCGTGTCCGCGACCGGGCAGCGCGGGCTGGTCGGGCCGGCGAACGGGTCTACTTGGGACTCCGTGCAACTCCAGATCGTTTACCGCCACCCGGACGCGCGCGAGGCGGCGTTCGATGTTCACACCAGTTGGGTCACGCCCGATAACTTTCCCGGGTACGTCGAACAGGAAGTGCAATTCCGCTTCGATAACGCCGTCTGGAGCGCCCACCAGCGCAAGCGCGGCGTCGAGCTCACGGTTGAAAATCGCACGCCGGGCGAACTCAAGTACACGCCGAACTATCACTACAACGGCACGTTCCTTGAGCCGTGGGGCGAACGGTCGCAGCGCGGCTACGGGATCGAGATCATCGAGCGGTTTTTCAAGGAAGTCGCGTTCGTCGAGTATGGCGGCAGCCCGGACCAGCGGCCGGCGCGCCTCGCGCAAATGCGGGCGCTTGCCTACAACGACCTCTCCGCGGATCGGAATTGCGTCGCCATCGTTCAGGCGCTGGAGGCGATTCTCGCCCGCGCCGCGGGCGGCGCGCCCGGCTGCGTCGCGAAGGTCAACGGGCCGGCCGGCGGGCTGGTGCTTTACGAACCCGGCAGTGCGAAACCGCTCGTCCTCTATGAAGGGCGGGTATAACCGTGGACGAGAAGCGGCGCGTTCGGATTAGCAAGTTCATGTCGCTCGTACTGCGCCACGAGCCGCACACGGCCGGCCTCACCCTCGAACCGGGCGGCTGGGTGCTCATCGACGACCTCCTCGCCGGGGCCGCGCGCGCCGGTTCGCGGTTCACCCGCGACGAGTTACTCGCCGTTGTCAGCACCTGCGAAAAGCAGCGCTTTGCACTCGACGATTCCAGCATGAAGGTTCGCGCGAATCAGGGCCACTCCACCGAAGTGGACCTTCAGTTCGAAGCGTCCGAGCCGCCCGCGGAGCTGTTTCACGGCACCACCGAGCGTAACCTGCCCGCGATCCTACGCGACGGGCTTGTGAAAATGGCCCGGCACCACGTTCACCTGTCGCCCGACACGGCCACGGCCACGAAGGTCGGCGCGCGGCACGGGAAGCCCGTCGTTCTGCTCGCGGACGCGGCCCGGATGCGGGCCGACGGGCACACGTTCTTCCGCTCCGCGAACGGCGTGTGGCTTGTCGATCACGTGCCCCCACAGTACCTTCGCGTTGTGTAACGCCCGCGGAGACATCCGATGCCCCTCCCCATCCGGCACGCGCACGAACCGCAGGCCAACGCCGAGCGCGACGCGCTCGCACGCGTCGAACCACACGCCCTCCGTACCTTCACGCCCACACAGGCGGTTCTCGCGCAAAGCGCCGGCGTCTACCACTGGACCCCAGACGGCCGCCGGTTGTACGACTACACCTCCGGCGTTCTCGTTTCGAACCTCGGGCACAACCCGACGAACTGGATGAGCGCGTACACCGGCTACATGCATTGGCCGGGCGCGGAATCGCTCGCGAAGCCTCAGCCCGTGAACGTCCCTAGGGGCTATTTCGCGGCATTGCCGATGACCGCGTACAACGCGATCACGCCGGTCGAGGTCGCGGCAAGTACGCGCCTATTGGCCCTCCTTCGTGGCGCACCCGGTGGCGGGCGCATGGAGCAGGTGTTGTGGGCCGCGTCCGGCTCGGAAGCCATCCAGAAGGCGCTGTGGGCGGCGCAAGCACGTGACCGCACGCGGCCGATGATCGTCGCCACGCGGTTCGGGTTCCACGGCAAGAAGGGGCTGGCGAACGCCGTGACCGGCAGCGAGGCCGATTCCGAGCGAGACCCGCGCGTGAGGTTCATCACGTTCCCCACGACCGAGTGCCGCGACGTCTCCGAGCGCGACGCGCCGTTCGACCCGGCCCCGTATCAGAAGGAACTTGACGCCCTGCTCCACCAGTTCGGCCGGAAGCTCGGCACGCTGATTACCGAACCGTACTTGGGCGGCGGCGGCTCGTACCACCCGCCGAAGGCGTACCTGCAGTTACTCGAACGCTTCTGCCGTGCGAACGATATCGTCTTTATCTTAGACGAGGTGCAATCGAACTTCGGGCGCACCGGGGCGATGTTCGCGTTCGAGACCTACGGCCTCGAGCCGGACGTCGTCGTTCTCGGCAAGGGGTTGGGGAACGGGGTGCCGGTCGCGGCGGCGGTCGGGCGCGCCGACCTGTTCGGCGCACTCGACTACGGCGAAGGGTCCGACACGTGGAGCGCCAACCCCCTCTGCTGTGCCGCCGTACTTGCTACACTCGACGAGTTCGCGGCGCGCGACGTGCTCGGCGCGATGCGCGAGTCGTCCGCGGTCATCGAGCGCGGGCTGGTGGCGCTCAAGGAACTGCCCATTATCGCCGCGGTGCGCGGCGAGCGCGGCGGGATGGTGTGGGGCGTCGAGGCCCGGGACCACGGCGGGCGCACCGCGAACGAGTGGGCCAACGCGCTCGTGCTGGCGTGCTACGCCGGCGACGGCCCCACCGCGGACGGCGTCCACCTGCTCGGCCCGCTCGCCAAGAAGGTGGTGCGCGCCGCCCCGCCGCTGACCATCACGCCCGACGAGGCCGCCGCGTCGGTCGCCCTTATGCACCGCGCCGCGAAGCGCCTACTCGCCTGACGCTTTCTGAGGGTCCGATGCCCGACGCGCTGATGACCGATTTGATCCGCTGGTTGGCCGGGCAGTTCGGAACGGAACTGTTCGTCGTGCGGAGCGTCCTCGCCCTGATCGTACTGTGCCTCGTCTGCGGGATGGTCGGCGCGCTCGTCGTTGGCAACCGCATGGCGTTCTTCAGCGACGCGATGGCGCACTGCGCGTTCGCCGGCGTCGCCCTCGGCTACATTTCGGTGCTACTCACCGGCGTGACCGATCCGCGCGAGCGCGCGGCAACTGCCGCGTGGCTCGTGCCACTCGTTATGGTCGCGTTCGGCGTCGCGGTCGGCGCGGGCATGGTGTTCGTGCGCGACCGCACCGGGCTGGCCCACGATACGGTCATCGGCGTGTTCTTCGCCCTCGCCCTCGGCTTCGGCGCGATGCTCACGAAGATGATCCAACAGGTCAGCACGGTGAACCTCGAAACGTTCCTGTTCGGGAACCTGCTGGTGATGGCCGATGCCAACGTGCTCTACCTGTGTGTGGCACTCGTGCTCGTGACGGGCGCGTTTCTGTGGCGCTACAACCACCTCATGTTTGCGAGCTTCAACCCCAGCCTCGCGCGCACCCGGCGCATGAACGTCACCGTCAACAATTATCTGTTCATCGTGCTGCTCGCGATCGTCGTGAACCTCTCGATTCAGGCCGTTGGCGCGCTGCTCATCAACGCCCTGCTCGTGGTGCCCGCGGCGGCGGCGGCGAACGTGTCGCGCAGCCTGCGGCAGATGTTCTGGCTGACCATTGCCTTCGCACTCTCGGCCGGGTTGCTCGGCTATTACGCCAGCACGCACTACTCGTTCAAGGTCGGGAACATGGCCCCGGTGGACTTCGCCCCCAGCGGGGTTATCGTGGTGGCGACGGTAGGCTTGTTTTTCGGTTCGATGGCGGCGGTTGCGGTGTGGAACCGGTTCGCGCCGATCTTCGGGGGGAAGCAGTTCCGGCGGCCGGTGAACAACCCGAACGACCCTTGCGGTATGGACCACCCGTTCGGACAATGCCCGTAGTCCCGGCCGCGAGCGACCGAACCCGGCGCGCGCGCGGGCCGTAATAGCGATATACCAGCGACCCCGCGGCGGGTGCCCTCTTGCAAGCATCAATCCTCGACTTCCTCATCAACTTCAGCGGCGTGCTGTGGCAGGCGATGCCGTTCATCGTCCTCGGCGCGGTCATCGCCGGCATCCTCGAAGAGTTCCTCCCCCAAGACTTCATCACGAAGCTGTTACCGAAGGCCGTCGTCCCGGCCGTGATGATCGGCGCGGTGCTGGGCCTGTTGTTCCCGATGTGCGAGTGCGGCATTGTGGTCGTGATGCGCCGCTTACTCCGCAAGGGACTCCCGCTGTCGTGCTGTATTGCCTACATGCTCGCAGGGCCGATCATCAACGGCGTCGTGATCGGGAGTACGTGGATCGCGTTCCAACCGCACAACCTCGCGCCGGAGATGGTCGGGCTGCGCGTCGGCTTGGGGTTCGCGGTCGCGGTGGTTACCGGGCTGGTGGTTCACCTGCAATGGCGGAAGCACGGCAACGCCCTACTCACCCCACTGGCGATCCCGCAGTCGCTGACACAGGCAGACGCGCCCCCCGCCCAAAACGGGAGCGCCTCCCCTGCCCCGCCGCAGCCGGCCCTGTTCGACCGCGTCGGGAACATCTCGGCCACCGCGCTCCACGACTTCGTGGACATCATGGTCTTCCTGATCCTCGGGTCGGTGCTGGCGGCGCTCGCGCGCTCGTACATCACGCCGGAGGAAATCGAAGCCCTGTCGCGCGACCAAGCGTTCCTCGCGATCCCGGTGATGATGCTCCTCGCGCTCCTGATGTGCCTCTGTAGCGAGGCCGACGCCTTCGTCGCCGCGAGCTTCACCAAACTGCACCTCAGCGGCAAGGTCGCCTTCCTCGTGTTCGGCCCGATGCTCGACATCAAGTTGATCCTGATGTACACGCGCGTCTTCAAGCTGCGCCTCATCGTTACGATCATCATTTCGGTCGTGATCCTGACGCTCGTGCTGTGCGTCGCTCTGCACCTCGTGTATCAGGCGCAGGGCTGGACCGGGTTGCCGGGCAAGGTGACTGTGACGCCGAAGTGATGCCGCGGGTAGAATGGGCGTATACGATCCCCCGATCGGAGAACCGTGATGCCGCACAGCCACAGCGGGTGCCAGTCGCCGCGCGACTACTTTACCGAACAATTGCTCAGCATCCTCGTGTGCGGGGCGCTTGGGTTCGTCGCCGTTCAGCTCTACTTGAACGATCAGTTGAAGCACATCATCGCGCCGATCTTCTTCGTGCCGGTTCTGATCGGCGGGATCGGGGCGCTGGCGCTGGTCGCGGTGCGCGCCGTGACCGTGTGGCGCGAGGCCGGCGCGCTCGTCCCCGCGGACGCGCCCACGTGTCAACAGAACCACACGCACACCGCGGCGTGTAACCACCTGCCGGGGTTGCCGGGTGGCGACACGACCGCCGCCGCGCCCGCCGAGGACCACGGCCACAGCCACGACATGCCGTGGGTGTTCGCACGCACGCTGATCCTCGTGTTCCCGGTTGCGTTGTTCGCAATGGGTATCCCGAACTCCGGGTTCAGCAAGGAGTATCAGGAAAAGCAACTGCGCGGCGAGAAGGCGCTGAACCTCGACCCGAAGGCGCTGGAACTGATGGCGAAAGACCCGAAATCGAAGCGCGTCCCCATCTCGAAAGACGGCACGATGGAGCGCACGGTTGACGGGGTGACGGAGCGCCTGTATGAGGCCGAGAGCGGGCTGAAGATCCGCGAGGTGACCCCGGTCGCCGGTGGCCCGGCGAAGTACGTCGTCGAGCCGGGCGAAGACACCGTAATGACGTTCAACGAGCTGAACGACGCGGCCTTCGACGCCGACAAGCGCCGCGCCTACACCGGCAAGACCGCCATTATGGAGGGCCGGTTCAAGCGTCTCGGAGACAAGGAATTCACCCTGTACCGGATGAAGATGACGTGCTGCGGTTCGGACGCGGTGATGCTGAAGGTGCGCATCCTCGCGCCACTGGCGGTGAACGGGTTCGGGGACCACGACTGGGTGCGCATCCGCGGCGTGGTTCAGTTCATGAAGCCGCCCGGCTCCGACCGCTACACGCCCGTGCTACAACTGCCACAAATCACCGACGTCGAGCGCGCCGACTACAAGAACGAGTACGAGTTCTAACGGACCCCAGACGTGCCAACGAATCCACCCCGCCAAGTGCAATTAACTGGACTCGTAGGGCTTCCGATGGTACTCTTTGGAACATCCTGCCAGCAAGCCACTCCACACCGAGGGCGTTCCCTTGCCCACCAACTGCAACGGCGTTACGCGGCGTGACAGCATCCAACTCGGTCTCGGCACGTTGCTTGGTGGTGGCCTCGTGACCGCGCTGCGGGCGCGTGGCCTCGCGGCAGAAGCCGTTAACAAGCCCATCGCCAAGGCGAAGGCGTGTATCCTCATTTGGATGGACGGCGGGCCGACGCACTTCGAGACCTTCGACCCCAAGCCGGACGCGCCCGAAGAGTACCGCGGCGAGTTCAAGGCGATTCCCACCGCGGTGCCGGGGTGCCAGTACTCCGAACACATGACGCGGCTGGCGAAGAACCTGAACAAGTACGCGATGATTCGGTCGATCCGCCACGATCAGGGGAACCACGGGGCGGGCAACCACTATATGATGACCGGCGCGCCGCCGCGGATCCCGGTCGGGTGCGGCGCGTTCGTCAGCTTCCACCCTAGCATGGGGTCGGTCGTCGCCAGCGAAATGGGCGCGCGCGCCGGTCTGCCCGCGTACTTCTCCATGCCCACCATGTCGCGAAGCGGCGGTCCGAACTTCCTCGGCGCGAAGTTCGCGCCGTTCGTCGTGGGCGAAGACCCCAACGGCACCAACTTCAAGGTACGCGACGTGGCCCTCCCACAAGGGCTGACCGGCGAGCGGTTCGACGACCGCACCGGCACGCGGGCCGAGGTGGACACCCTCAAGCGGTTTATGGACAAGCAGGCCGGCGACCCGGCGCTGGCCCTCGACGACCACTACAAGCAGGCCTACGACCTGATGAACTCGAAGGAGGCGCAGGCTGCGTTCGACATCGGCCGTGAGCCGGTACGGGTGCGCGAGAACTACGTCCGCAACGGGTTCGGTCAGCGCTGCCTACTGGCACGCCGGCTGGTCGAAGCCGGCGTGCCGTTCGTGACCGTCTACGACGGCGGTTGGGACAACCACGCCGACATCTTCGGCGGGCTCCGCAAACGGCTGCCCGGCTGGGACCAGTCCGTCGCGGCGCTCATCGACGACCTCGACGCGCGTGGAATGCTCGCCAGTACATTGGTGATCGCGCTCGGCGAGTTCGGCCGCACGCCCAAGATTTCGACGCTGTCCGGCCAGAACAAGGCGGGCCGCGACCACTGGGCGAACGCCATGAGCGTACTGTTCGCGGGCGGCGGCACGCCGGGCGGCACCGTCGTCGGCGCGACCGACGGCAAGGGCTTCGCCGCGGTCGAGCGCGTACTGGCCCCGGAGAACTTCGTCTCGACCGTGTACGCGAAACTCGGCATCGACCCCGGCAAGATTCTGTACATGCCCAACGGTCGCCCGGCCCACCTCGTCAGCGACCCGACCCCGATAAAAGAACTGATGTAAGCCGTGTTCACCCCGGAGACCGCGGGGGGACGTAGAGAGGAAGACATGAGAGTTCCAAGCCCGCGGCCGGTTACACTCTCACTGCTTTCTCTCTGCCTACTCTGCGGTCTCCGCGGTGAATCCCTCGCCGCCCCGCCGACGCTCACTTCGCTCCACCCCGCGGGCGCGCAGCGCGCCACCACGGTTGATGTCACGCCAACGGGCGCGCTCGACGCCAACACGAAGGTGTGGGCCGGCGGCACCGGGGTCACGGTCGATGTCGTCAACGGCAAGCTCAAAGTCGCGGTGGCGAAGGACGCGGTGCCGGGCACGTACTGGGTGCGCGCGCACAACGCCGAGGGCGCGAGTGCCGCGCGGCCCTTCATCGTAGGCACGCTGCCGGACCTCGCGGAAGTGGAACCGAACGACGACTACAAGAAGGCCCAGTTCGTCGAGCGTGCGTGCGTCGTCAACGGGAAACTTGAAAAGGCCGGCGACGTCGATTGCTTCGCGGTCGCGCTGAAAGCGGGGCAAACCTTAGTCGCATCGGTCGAAGCGCACCACACGTTGCGTTCGCCGATGGACGCCATGTTGCAGATCGTTTCGGCCGACGGGTTCGTGTTAGACGAGAACCACGACTGGTGCGGTCTCGACCCGCAGATCGCGTTCACGGCGAAAAAAGACGGAACGTACATCGCCCGCGTGTTCGCCCTACCGGCGCAGCCCGACAGCAGCGTCCGTCACTTCGGCTCGGACCTCTGCACCTACCGACTGACGCTTACGACGGGCGCGTTCGCCGACTTCGCGCTGCCGCCGCTCGTGAGCACCGACAAGCCCGTGACCGAACTGCGCGGGTGGAACCTGACGCCGGCTGTTCAGAAGGCGCTTGCGTTCGCCCGCGTCGAAGGCGAGGACCTGATGACCGTTCACGCCGAGGACATCGCGAACGTCGTGCGCGTCCGCACCGACCCGCGGTTCTGCACCTTCGGCACCATCGAGAAGCCCCGCGGCGAAGCGCGGCTCGCCCTGACCACGACGAAGGGCCGTCCGGTTACGCTCGTCGCGGAGAGCCGCACGCACGGCCTCGCCGCCAACCCGGTCGTCCGCGTCCTCGACGCCGACAAGAAGGAACTCGCCCGCGCGGTGCCGGGCAAGCTGAACGGCGACACCACGCTGACATTCACCCCGCCCGCCGACGGGCCGTATCGGGCCGTCGTGACCGACCTGTACGGCGGCGGCGGTCCGCGCCACGTCTTCCTGCTGCGCACACTCTGGGAGCCGGATTACGAACTGACCGTGACCGCGGACCGCTTCACCGTCGCGCCGGGCAAGCCCGCGCAGATCGTGGTGAAGGTTCTGCGCCTGCGCGGGTTAAACAAACCGGTGGAGTTGGTCGCGGAGGGCTTGCCCGCGGGCGTGAAAGCCGAAGTCGTGCAACTGGCAAAGCCCGATCCCAACGCGGTCACGCTGTCGCTGACCGCCGACAGGCCCGCGAGCGGCGCGTTCCGGCTCGTGGGCAAGGTCAAGGACGACCCCAAGCTAACGCGCACGGCGCGGTACTTGATGGCGGACTTCGAGGCAACGACCCCGGACCTGTGGGTGACATCACACGGCAAGTGACTGTCACTCGCGAAGCCGCGAGCGTCGTTAACGCAGCAACTCCTTAATCACCTTCTGCTCCTCAACCCCGGTAAGGCGCTGGTCGAGGCCTTGGAACTTGTACGTGAACTTGGTGTGGTCGATGCCCATGAGGTGCAACACGGTCGCGTTGATGTCGTTGACGTGCGCCGGGTTCTCGGTCACGTTGTAGCTGTAGTCGTCGGTCTCACCGTACACCTGCCCGCCCTTGATACCGCCGCCGGCGAGCCACATGCAGAAGTTGCGCGGGTGGTGGTCGCGCCCGTAGTTGGTCTTCGTCAGCGTGCCCTGACTGTACACCGTGCGGCCGAACTCGCCGCCCCACACTACGAGCGTGCTGTCGAGCAACCCCTTCTGCTTCAGGTCCGCGAGCAGTGCTCCCGTGGGTTGATCGGTGTCCTTACACTGCGACCGAATGTCGGCCGGTAGGTTGCCGTGCTGGTCCCAGCCGCGGTGGAGAATCTGGACCGCGCGCACGCCGCGCTCGATCATGCGCCGCGCCAGCAGCGTGCTGGCCGCGAAACTGCCGGGCTTCTTCACATCGGGACCGTACATCTCCAACGTTTTCGCCGGCTCTTTGCTCAAGTCGGTGAGGTCCGGCACGCTCGACTGCATCCGAAACGCCATCTCGTACTGCGCGATGCGCGTCAGCGTTTCCGGGTCGTCGTACTTGTCGTGCGTCTTCTTATTCAGTTCGCCCAGCGTGTCGAGCATCGCGCGCCGGTTCGCCTCGGCCACGCCATCGGGGTTCTTGACGTACAGCACCGGGTCGCCGACACTGCGCAGCGCCACCCCGCTGTACTTGCTCGGCAGGAACCCGCTGGCCCACATGCGCGAGAACAGCGCCTGCGCCGCGGTGCCGGAACTCCAGAACGGCGTCAGCACCACGAACGCCGGCAGGTCGTTGCTGACGCTACCGAGGCCGTAGGAGAGCCACGAGCCGATGCTCGGCTTGCCGGGCGTTTCGCTCCCCGTCATTACGAACGTACAGGCCGGGTCGTGGTTGATCGCGTTCGTGTGAACGGTCTTCACGAGCGCGATGTCGTCGGCGAACTGCGCCGTGTGCGGCAGCAGTTCGCTGATCCACGTCCCGCACTTGCCGTGCTGCTTGAACTTGAACATCGACGGTGCGACCGGGAACCGCGTCTGCCCGCTGGTCATGGTGGTGATGCGCTGGCCGTTACGCACACTGTCCGGCAGTTCTTCGTTGAACCTGTCGACGAGCTTCGGCTTGTAGTCGAAGGTGTCGAGTTGGCTGGGGCCGCCGTTGGTGTGGAGGTAGATGACGGCCTTCGCCTTCGGCGCGTGGTGCGGGAACCCCGGCAGTGCGGGGTGTACCGCCGCTTGTGGCTTAGCGAGCGCGGGGCGCGCCAGCAGCGCGAGCGCGGCCCCGCCGAGGCTCAGGCCGCTAGTGCCGAAGAACTGCCGGCGGGAGAGTGAGTTCATGGTGTCCTCTCGAAGGACAGGCTTCCAGCCTGTCCCGACCTCTGACGGGCTGGAAGCCTGTCCTACATAGGTTCAGTTCCGCGTTACCGCTTCGTCCAAGTTCAGCACAAGGTTGGCGATCATCGTCCACGCGGCGACCTCGGCATCCGGGGCGACGCCCTTCGTTTTCGCCTCGCCCGCGCGGGCGACCTTCTTCGCGCCTTCGGGGTCGGCCACGAACAGCTTCTGTTGCTTCGCCAGCGCCGCGGCCACGATGCGCAGCTCGTCGGCGTCCGGCTTGCGGCCCAACGCCGTGCGGTACAGGAACGTGATGCGGTCGTCGGTCGTCTTGCCACCGTCGGCCAGCACGCGCTCCGCGAGTACGCGGGCGGCCTCGAAGTACTGCACGTCGTTCATCAGTTGCAGCGCTTGCAGCGGCGTGTTGGTACGCTCGCGTACGGCGCACAGTTGCTCGCGGTTGGGGCCGTCGAAGTTGGTGAGGAACGGGGCCGGGGCCGTGCGCTTGATGAACACGTACAGGCTGCGCCGGTACAGCGCCTCGCCGTGGTCTTGCAGGTAGTAGCGAGTGTTGCTGTCACCGTAGCCGATGGGTTCCCAAATGTTCGGCGGCTGATAGACGTTCACCCCGCGCCCGCCCATGTGCGGGTTCAGCAGCCCGCTAACGGCGAGCGCGTTGTCGCGCAGTTGCTCGGCGTCGAGGCGGAACCGCGGGCCGCGCGACAGCAGGCGGTTGTCGAGGTCGCGGGCGCGGTCGGCCGGGGCTTGGCGCGCGTCACGCTTGAAGGCGTCGCTCGTCACGATGAGCCGCACGAGTTTCTTCGTGTCCCAGTTCGCGCGGTATTCGCTTGCGAGATAGTCGAGCAGTTCGGGGTGGCTAGGGAGCGCGCCTTGCGTGCCGAAGTCGTCGCTCGTCTTCACGAGGCCGGTGCCGAAGAACTGTTGCCACAGGCGATTGACCGCGACGCGCGCCGTCAGCGGGTTCTCGTCGGACACGATCCACTTCGCGAGGTCGAGGCGCGTCGGGCGCTTGCCGGGTTCGACCCGGAGCGGGGGCAGCACGGCCGGCACGCCGGGCATCACCTTCTCGCCCTTCTTGTCGTACTGCCCGCGGATCATCACGAACGAGTCGCGCGGCACGGCCAAATCCTTGAACACCATCGTGCCGGGAATAGAGTCGGCCGCAATCGCGTGTTCGGCGCGGGCCGTGTCCCAGCGCTCTCGTAACACCTTCAGCGGCTCGGTCGCGGGGCGCGCGTAATACGCAAGGTACTCGGTTTGGAGCTGTGCGGCGTCCGCGGCCGAATGAGGCGTCGCCGGCCCGCCCTCCGCGACGGCCACCAGCCCTGCGAACAATCCGACCGGGGCTTTGCCGTTCAGCCCCTTCCACCACACGCGGAACGACATCCGCGGGTCGGTCGCGGGGTTCGCCTCGCCGGTCAGCGCCGCCGCGTCCCAGTTCACAACGCCGCCGTACTCCTGCAGCGTTAGCGACGCGATCAACTGCCCTTCCTTCAGGCCGAGTTCGGCCATCGTCGCGGACAGCTTCGTCCACTCGCCGGGCTTGGGCAGCGCGCCGAGGCGCGTGCCGAGGTTGCCGCTGGCGTAGGGCGAGGTCGCGTCCGGCTCCGCGCCCCACCACACCCGCTTACCGTTGCCGAGTTGAACGGTGACCGCGCGCGGCGGCTGCTTCGGATCGGCATACGCCCAGACCTCGAACGCGCCCTTCGCGAGCGCGGCCGGCGGCGGCGCGGGGAAGCTGATCGTGTCCTGATGGAAGAACGTGTTCGCTTGGCGCAGTACGCGACGGCCGGACTTCGCGCCGAACGCCGGGTCCGTGACCCACTCGGCCGCGTTGCGGCTCGTGTTGCGGTCCGCCGCGCCCGGCGGGAACACGTCGTCGAACAGCACGTCGCGCACGGTGACAGGCTCGATGGGCTCGCGTGTGGTCGGGTCGGTGTAGTCGGTCACGATGGCGGCGTTGCGCAGCTTCGTCCGCGCGCCGAGTTCGGCTAGTGCGGCGCTGTCCAGTTTCGCCTTCTGCGCCGGCGTGGGCAGCTTCACGAACGGCCCGGTCGTGCTGATGTTCGCGTCCAGCGGCGGGTCGGCGCTGCTGTAGAAGAAACTGTAGAGCGAGTAGTATTCCCTCTGTGAAATCGGGTCGAACTTGTGGTCGTGGCACACGGCGCACCCGGCCGTAAGGCCGAGGAACGCTTGCGTCGCGGTGCTGGTGCGGTCCACCGCGTTGCGGTACAGCCACTCCAGTTCGAGCGAGCCACCCTCGCCGGTCGTCACGTTGCAGCGGTTGAACCCGGTCGCAGCGAGCTGGTCGTTCGTCGGCTCCGGGAGGAGGTCGCCAGCGAGCTGCCACGTCGCGAACTTATCGAAGGTCAGGTTGTCGTTGAACGCTTTCACGACCCAATCGCGGTACTTCCACATCAGCCGTTCGTTGTCGAGGTGCAGGCCGTGCGTGTCGGCATAGCGGGCCACGTCCAGCCAGTGCCGCGCCATTTCTTCGCCGAAGTGCTGGCTCGCGAGGTAGCGGTCGATCATCCGCTCGTAAGCGCCCGGTTCTTTGTCTTCGAGGTACTCGTCGAGCTGCTTGAGGGTCGGCGGCAGCCCTGTCAGCGCGAACGCCGCGCGGCGGATCAGCGTTTCGCGGTCGGCTTCCGCGCTCGGTTTCAGCTCTTCCTTTTGGAGTCGCGCAAGGACAAAGGCGTCGATGGGGTTAACGCGCGCCTTCGGAACTGCTGGCTTGCTGATGGCCTCGAACGACCAGTGCTGCTGGTACTTCGCGCCCTGTTCGATCCACAGGCGCAGCGTTTCTTTCTGCGCGACCGAAAGTTGGTGCCGGTGTTCGGGCGGGGGCATCACGCTGCCAGCGTCGCGCGCGGTGATCCGCGCCCACGCCTCGCTCTCTCCGGGCTTACCGGGCTTAATGGCGACGAGGTCTTTGCGGAGCGCGTACGCGCCTTCGGGCGTGTCGAGGCGCAGTTTCGCCTTGCGCGATTTGGGGTCCGGGCCGTGGCACGCGAAGCAGGCCTCCGAGAGGATCGGGCGCACGTCGCGGTTGAACTCGACGGCGCGCGCGCCCGGCTTCGGGGGCGGCGGCGCGTCGGGCGCGCCGGGCGCACCGGCGGACAGTAGGCATACGAGCAGACCGGTAAGAGGCAGCAATTTCATAGCGGACCCGGAGCGGGCGCGGGACATTGATCCGAGCAGTTTGTAGGCGCGGTGTCAACCGAGAAGACGATGAGAGTCCCCTGATGAAACACCGGGCGCGGCGCGCGGTTGCGAAGTTGCCGCGCGGGGCGGGGCGGGGTAGACTCGGGTATTCTACACGCACGGAGCGGACATGGAACACCACCAGTGGCGGGGACCGAACTTCGATCCGGTCGTGCCGCGCCGCGCGGTGCTGCGGGCCGGGGCGCTCAGCCTGTTCGGGCTGGGCCTGCCGCAACTTCTACAGGCGCGCGAGTCGAGCGCGCCGCCCAAGAAGCGCGCGAAGGCATGTATCGTGTTGTTCATGTGGGGCGGGCCGGCGCAGCAGGACACGCTCGACATGAAGCCGGACGCGCCGGACGTGTACCGCGGCGAGTTCAAGCCCATCGCCACTACCGTGCCCGGTCTGCGCGTGTGCGAACACCTGCCGCTGCTCGCACAGCGCGCACAAGACATGTGCCTGATCCGCTCGATGACGCACACCGACGTGAATCACATCACCGCGCCGCACCTGCTGCTAACGGGGAAGCCGGCCCCGGCCGGCCCGCTCGCGGACGACTGGCCCAACTACGGCGCAGTGCTGGCGAAGGCCGGGCGCGGGCGCGGGCCGCTGCCGCCATACGTCTCGATGATGCCCGTCAGCACGGACGGCGCGCCGCGCTTCGTCGAAGAGACGCGCGGCCAAGGCGCGGGCATCTACGGCCCGGTTCACAACCCCATGCGGATCGACGCCGACGCCTCCAAGCCCGGCTACCGTGTGGGCGAGTTCGAGCCGCGCGCCGACGTCACCGCGGCGCAACTGAACGACCGCGAGGGGCTGCTCCGCGCGTTCGACGCGCGGGCGCGAAAGTACGACCGTCAAGGCAGCCTTGAAGCGATGGGAACGCACTACGACCGCGCGTTCTCGCTGCTCAACGCGCCCGCCGCGGCGCGGGCCTTCGACCTGTCGCGCGAGCCGATGCGCCTGCGCGAGCGCTACGGCATGAACGCCCACGGCCAGAGCGTGCTACAGGCGCGCAGGCTGGTCGAAGCCGGCGTGCCCGTCGTCACGGTGTTCTGGCCGAACGACGGAATCACCAACGTGAGCGTCTATTGGGACACGCACAACCGCAACTTCATCGACCTGAAAACGCGCCTGTGCCCGGTCACGGACCGCGCGTTCTCCGCGCTGATTGACGACCTGAAGGCGCGCGGGATGTTTGACGAAACGCTCGTGGTGTGGACCGGCGAAATGGGCCGCACGCCGAAGGTGGGCCAATCGGTGCCCGGCGGCGCGGGCGCGGGGCGCGACGGCCGCGACCACTGGGGCAAGGTGTTCACGTCGATCTTGGCCGGCGGTGGCGCGAAGGGCGGGACCGTGTACGGTTCCAGCGACCGCTTCGCCGCCGAACCCGCGACCAACCCCACCCCGCCCGCGGATCTCGCCGCAACGATCTACCGCTTGCTCGGGGTCGATCCGCGAACGGAGATTCACGACCGCCTCGGCCGCCCGCTTACGCTCTGCGAAGGTAAGGTCATCGACGGCGTCATCGCGTAACGCGCGGCGCGCCTACGCGATCATTAGACTCGTTGCGCAATAGCGATCGATGGCCTATTCATAGGGTTATGACGAATTACGAGAAATTGCGTCGGAAGCCGTTGTTGTTCCGCATGTTCACGGGGCTCTCGGCCGACGAGTTCGACAAGGT
>VGZJ01000058.1 GCA_016872595.1 Planctomycetota bacterium | reverse complement strand
GGTCGAGCCGTGGAACTCCAACTTGATCTCGCGGTCGAAATCCACACG
The DNA here is from genome assembly GCA_016872595.1 of Planctomycetota bacterium. Lineage (GTDB taxonomy): Bacteria > Planctomycetota > Planctomycetia > Gemmatales > Gemmataceae > Gemmata. The sequence continues at coordinate 25,726 of VGZJ01000058.1, read as the reverse complement.
CAGGGGGTCATTTCGGCGGTCACCCATTGGGTTCCTCGGTCATTTCGGCAGGAAAGAGGCAGAAACGCTGGGAATCCCAGGGTTCCGGCGCACATGCCATGCCGAAAGTCGAAGGTCATCTGGGAAATAGGGGGTTACACGGCGCAGGGCAAGCGCGGCTACCTGCTCACCAGCCGGCTCGAAGAGGAGCAACACCACGACACCGAGGCGGGCCTGTTCCGCCGTCTGAGTGAGCGGTTCGAGGTGTGCGCGCTGGGCCTGCGCAAGGTGCGCGACGAGTGGGAAGAGTTGCGCGCCGACCCCGCGCGCGGGGGAATCATTGGGTAGTGCGAAGCCGCGCAAGACTTCACTTCTTCTTCGGCGCGGGCTTGAGGTACTTGGGCAGGTCGGCGGGGTCGAGCGCGACCTTTGCCCCGTCCTTCGGCACCTCCAGCCCCGCGGCCCATAGCACGCCGTTGACGAGGAACCGGCGGTAGCCCTCTTGCGCGAAGCTGGCGTGCAGGTGCGCCCCGGTGAACGCGAACGCGCGCCCGCCCTCCGGCCGCTCGTAGGTCCACGACACCACGTCCTGCGCGCCCTTCGGCTTGGCCGCGGCCTTCGGGTTCCACGTCCGCAACAGCGGCGTCACGCCCTTCAGCTCCGGCACGAACGTGTTCTGGTACAGCCACCCGTCGTCGATCTCGAACTTCGCGACCCCGCGGCAGACCGCGTGATCCGGGAACGTGTCGAACGTCGTGACCCAGTGCGCCCGCGCGCCGGTGCCCTTCTCCCACGCGCCGCCGGCCCACCCGCGGGCCTTGTCGCCGAAGTCCTTCGTGTACTCGACCGTCTGGTGCAGTTGCACCAGCCCGACCTTGTCGTCCATCAGCTTCTGGACCGCCGGGAGCCGCTTCTCCTTCAACACTTGGTGCTTGTCCGCGCCGTCGAAGAGGAACACGACGGCCTTCGCGCCGGCCAGCGTTTCGGGCTTCTTCGGCCAGTCGAGCGCGAGCACGGGCGCGACGCCGTTTTGCGCGAGCAGGTCGGCGAGGACCGCGCACCCGGCGACGTACTCGTGCTCGCCCGGCTTGAAGTAGCCGGAACCGGCGACCAGTACGACCTTCGGCAACTTCGGGTCGGCCGGCGGTTGCTCGACGGGCGGATCGTTCTTGTCGGCGGCGCGGGCGACCGACGCCAGCGCGAGCGCGCCGGCGAGGAGCGAGAGGAATCGCATGGCAGCGGTCTCGTGGAAGGGTGTGTCGGGCCGCGGGCTACTACTTCCCCTGTGGCGCGGAAGGCTCACGGCACCGCCCGCGCCATCGCGATGCGCATGCGGGTGGAACCACGATCGGCGGGGTTGCTCCAGACCACCCGCATGCGCATCGCGATGGCGCGGATAGCGGTGCTGGAACAGCCTTCCCCGAGTCGCAGTGGTAGGCAAACGCTCGGACGACGCAACATCGTCCACGTTGCAGAGCAACGAGCTAACCCGCGACCCGACACGTTACGCCAAATGCTACGCCCGCGCGCGCCGCGGTGCAAGGGGGCGCGCACCGTACCTACCCCCGGCGCGCGGGGGTCGCTACACTGACCGGGCGAAGGAATCCTCTCCCCTTCTGTTCCGCGGAGCGGGCCGCCCGCATGCCGATCGTGTTATCCCTCACCGGGCAGACCGACGCCGCCGAGCGGCTGTCGCGCGCCGAGGCGCGCGACTGGCTCGCGCGCGCGGCCGTTTGGTTCGAGGGCGAGGGCGACGCGGTGCTCGACGCACGCGTGGTGCGCGACGCCGAAGAGCGCCCGGTGCTGCTACTCGCGCTGCACCCGGCCGCGCCCGCGGCCGAGGTCCGGCTGGGCGCGAGCGGGAAGCTCCGCGTGTCGGCCCCCACCGCCGTCGCCGGCCCCGGCTACCACATCTACCTGTGCGGGCTGTTCCGCCAAATGGCCGCGGAGTTCCGCTTCAACTGGGTGGCCGACGACTGCACCGACCCGACCGGGTTCTTCCTGTCGAAGGACCGCGGCGCGTGCGAGGCGCACTTCCTGCGGTGGCTCGCGGACGAGTGCGCGACCGGGCCGCGGGCCATCGGGCTGCCGCGCGACCACGGGTACACGTACCCCGCGGAGGTGCTGACCCCGCTCGGCCCGCGGGCGCGCGAGTGGTGCGCCGCGGTCGCCGCCGACCCCGCCGCCGGGCGCGACTTCTTCCCGTGGTGGGCCCCGGACCTCGACGACGCGTTCTACCGCGGGCGCGCGCTCGTGCGCCTGTGGTGCGATTACTTCTGGCGCGCACCGCTGTCCGAGGACGAGGGCGAGATCGCGGACCAGATCGCCAACGACCTCGCCAGCGCGTTCAAGTTGGACCCCGGCGGCGAACTGCCGTGGGCCGAGTGGCTCGAACTGCTGACCGCGATCGAGGGCGACGACGAGGGCTACTGTGTCACGCCGAAGGATCAGGTGCTGAGCATCGAGCTGTGGAAGCGCACCGGCCCGCCGCCGGGCGGCCCGCGGATCGGCTACCGGCGCTACCCGGTGCGGGTCGCGCTGGGCGACGGGTGGGCGGTGGAGGTGCCCGGCGAGATGGCCCGCGAGCGCAACGACGACGGCACGTGGGACGCATGGGACCGCACGCGCACGGTCTGGTTTCAGGCGCTGCGGTTCACGAAGCGCGACGGCGCGCCGCCGACCGCGGCCGAGGCGGTCGAGGTGGGCCGGCGGAGCCTGCCGGACGGCGAGGCGGTGCCGCCGCTCGACCGGGCCGGGCTGCGCGGGGCCGCGGTGTTCGGCCCGGTGGACGAGGACGGCCGCACGCTCTGGCGGCTCAGCGGTGTGACCGGCGCGCCCGGCCAGCTCGCGGTGTGCAACGTGTACTGCGAGAGCGCCGCCGACCGCGACTGGGCCGTGCGCACGTGGCACTCGCTCGCCCTCGGCGAGTAGCGCGGCGCGCCTCACCCCACGTCCATCACGACGCGGAACCCGATGGTTTCCGAGGCCGAGTCCGGGGGGTGGCCGCGGCGCGCGGCGCAGCGCAGGTCGATGGGCAGCATCCCGTAGCACCCGCCGCGGACCACGCGCAACATGCCCGCCTTCGGTCCCGGCGGGTCGGCCGGCGGGCTGTCGAAGTAGTAGTACTCGTCGAACCAGTCCTGCACCCACTCTTGCACGTTCCCCAGCATGTCGTGAAGCCCGAAGGGGTTCGCCGGGAACATGGCGACCGCGCACGTGCTCTTGCCCGACTGCTTCTGCCCGGAGGTCGCGAACAGCGCGTCCTTGCCGGTGAGCTTGTCGCCGCAGTAGTAGTCGGTGGTCGTTCCGGCGCGGCAGGCGTACTCCCACTCGGCCTCGGTGGGCAGCCGGTAGGTGCGCCGGTGAACCTGTTCGTCCGGCATCCGCGCGAGCTGGTCGCAGAACCGCACGGCTTGGTCCCACTTGACGTGCTCGACCGGGTGCTCGCCGCCGCTGCTGTGCGAGCGGAACTTGCTGGGGTTCTTGCCCTTCACCGCCTCGTACTGGGCCTGCGTGACCGGCACCACGGCCATGTAGAACGGGCGCGTGATCTTGACCTCGTGGACCGGCCCTTCGAACGAGCGCCCGGAGGTGTCGTCGCCCATCTTGAACGCGCCGGGGGCGACGCGCACGAACGTCATGCCGACGGAGTTGCGGACGAGGCGCGTGGGGCCGCCGGCCGCGGACGACCCCGGCCCGCCGCTGGTGAGCGGGCCGCCGCCGACCTTCGCCAGCATCGCCGCCGCGCTGCTGGCCGCGGCCTCGGCGTCGAAGTTGCGCCCGCGCGCGGTGGTCACCGGCGTGTGGGCGACCGAACTGCCGCTCTTGAGCGCGATGAGCTTCGAGCCGTCCGCGCCGCCGGCCGGGTCCGGGGGCGCGACCGTGACCCCGGCCAGCGCCTCGGCCAGCGCCGCGGCGCTCCTCGGGCGCTTGTCGGCGCGCGTACTCAGGCACGCCTGTAGCACGCGCGCCTGCGAGTCGGTGAACCCGGCGGGGCGCAGCTCCTCGATCCACTCCGCGCCGAACGGGGCCGCGACCGCCGGGTCGCGCTTGAGCAACTGGAACCAGATCATCCCGATGGCGTGGACGTCGTCGGTCTGCGCCGGCGGCTCCTTCTTCGCCTGTTGCGGGCAGGCGTACAGGCTGGTGGCCGCGCCGCGCTGGGCGAGCCGCTGCTGCTCGCCGCGGGGCCCGGTCTTCGCCAGTTCCAACGCGCGCACGCTCTCGATCTGCCCCCAGCCGAAGTCCGTCACCCACATCGTGAACTTGCCGCCCTCGGTCGGGTGCAGCAGCACGTTGCTCGGTTTCAGGTCGCGGTGAACGATGCCCTTGTCGTGGGCCTTCGCCACAATCGTCGCGAGCCGGCGGATCAGCTTCAGCGCCGCCTCCGGCTTCGCGGAGTCGTAGCGCCACTTCCAATCGAACATCAGCCCGGCGAGGTCGTACCCGTACACGAACGGCGCTTCGAGGCAGGGCGGGTCGGTTTCGAGGTACACCGAGCGCAGCGGCAGGATGCCGGCCGATTCGTTCAGATCGAACACTTGGGTGAACAGCGCGGTGCCGGCCTTCACGCGGTCGCGCGACTCGGCGTCGATGACGAACTTGAGCGCGGCCGGCGACAGTTCGGGGGCCGCGGGGTCGTCCCCGGCCCACACCTCGGAGTTCTGGCCCAGCCCGCGCAGCTCCGTGAGGGTCCAGTTGTCGAGGCCCGCGGGCTTGTCGCCCGCTTTGAACCGCGGCGCGCGCGGCGGGAGGAACACGCCCAGTTCTTCGGGCTTGCCGAGCGCGAACTTGTCGGGCACCGTCTTGCCGTCCGGGTCCGACGGGCGGCGCAGAATCTGCCGCACCGTGACCGGCAGCGCGCGCAGGTACGCCGCGAGTTCGGTCTTCGGCACCGCGTGCGTGGTGGCCAGTTCGGTGATGAGTTCGCCGAGCCGCCGCTCGTACTCGGTGGGGTCCACGGCGGCGCACTCGGCGAGGGCGGCGCGCAGGTCCGCGCCGGGCAACTTGCGGTGCGTGTAGTCGTACGCGGTCTTCGCCACGTCGGGTAAGATGTCGGCGAACGGCCACTGCCCCTGAAGGGCTTTGCGCCCCTTTTCACAGAGCGCTTGACCGATGCACTCAAGGAGTGCTTGCAGGCGGGGCATGGCGACGCCTCCGGGCGAGGGAGAATGCCGGTGGCACGGCGAAGCGAGTTATGTGGAGTGTAAGCCCCGGCGCGCCGCACCACAAGGGCGCGCGAATCGCTACTACTGGGGTACCAATCCGCGGGCCGCGCGGTCATTATCGGGCGCGCCCGGCACGCGGCCGGGCACGAGTTCCTTTTGAGGTCATCCCATGCGCTCCGTTCTCGCCGCGGTCGCGGCCCTCGTGTCCCTGTCCCCGGCGCTCCGCGCCGACGACGCCGCCGACGCGCGGGCCGTAGTCGCCAAGGCGATCAAAGCCCGTGGCGACAAGCCCGACGCCAAGCCCGCCGCGATGACGTGGAAGGAGGCGGGCAAGTTCACCGCGATGGGCTTCGCCCTACCCTACACCGCGGACTGGGCGTTCGAGGCCCCGGACAAGTACCGCTTCGTGCTAGAGGGGACGTTCGGCGACGCCAAAATCAACATCAAGGCCGTCGTGAACGGCGATAAGGCGTGGGAGGCCGAGGGCGACAAGGTGCGCGAGATCACCGGCGAGAAGCTCGACTACGTCCGCGGCGAGGCGTACCAACTGTGGGTCATCTCGCTGACCCCGCTCGTGACCGACAAGGGGTTCACACTCGCGACCGCGAAGGGCAAGGACGTTGCCGGCAAGCCGACGTCTGCCGTGAAGGTGACGCGCGACAAACAGCGCGCCATCACCCTCTACTTCGACAAGGACAGCGGCCACTTGGTGATGTCCGAAACGACGGTGAAGGACGAGTTCCAGAAGTGGAAGGAGGTGCCGGACGAGGCGTACTACTCCGACTACAAGGAAACCGGCGGCAAGCAGCGGTTCACCAAGTTGAAGGTCGTGCGCGACGGCAAGACGCTCATCGAGTCCACGCTGTCCGACGTGAAGGACGCCGAGAAACTGGACGCGAAGCTGTTCGCGAAGCCCTGAGTAGAGGGCAGTGGGCAGGAAGAGAGAAGACAGAAGCCAGAGGGCAGAAGAGGCTGCTTCTGCCGACTCTCTCTTCCTGCCCACTGCCCACTATCCACTAAACCGGCAGCAATCGGAGCGTGTCCACGGCGGCGCGGACGACGGCGGCTTGGTCCCACGGCAGTGTGACCGATTCGCCGCGCTGCCACAGTGGGAACTGGTCGGCGTGGTGCGGCGACAGCGGGTTGCCGCTCTGCCCGCCGCACAGCACGAACGTACTGAGTGCGAGGTTGTCGAGGTCGAACACGCACCGCAGGTTGGCGATGTTGTGCGTGTGGTCGGTGGGCTTCAGGGGGAGCGCCCCGGCCTGACTGACGGTGTTGCAGTCGCCGCCGCACGGGACCGGGCCGCAGTTGAACGCCGGGCCGAGCCACTTGTGCTTGGCGAACAGTGGGTGTTCGAGGCGCAGCGTGCGCAGGTGGCCCCACGCCCAGAACCCCGGCCCCGGCCCCGCGACCCGGCGCAGTTGGCGCACCGCTTCCGCCAGCGCCGCTTCCATCTCTACAGGCCACGACGCGAACCAGCCCGCCGGTTGCTCGCGCACCAGTTTCGACAGGTGCGCGATACGGCGGTCGCCGAACAGGTTCCCACCGAGAAGCCCCATCGCGCCCTTGCCGAGCGCGGTCGCCCACGCCTTCGGCGCTTTGGCCTTCGCGACGCGCACACACAGTTCGGCCGTGAACAGCTCGAACACCGCGGCGGCCGGCGACTCGGTTTCGACGCGCCCGTCCCACGGGGCCAGCAGGTCGAGGGCCTGCCGCGCGTCGGCGTCGGTCGGTGCGAGCGCGAGTACCGCGTCGCGCATCTCGCGCCACGGGATCGACTGCACGTCCATCTGGATCGCACCGACCTCGGCGGCGGTCCAACCCGAATCGCGCGCCGCGAGCCGCTCACAGATGCGCTTCGCGCGATAGTCGTCGATGAAGTCCGCGCCGAGCCACGCGGAGCGTGATCGCGGGTCGTCGTTCGCGGTCGCCAAATACCCGCAGTCGGGGTTCACCGCGGACGGCATCTGCTCGAACGGCACGGTGCCGGTCCACCCGCTGTCGGGCGCGTCCGCGGGTCGCGGGAGCAGGCCGTTGCCGCCGGCGCGGGTCGGCACTTCGCCCACCAGTTGCCAGCCGATGGTGCCCGTGCTATCGGCGTACAGCACGTTCAGCGGCAGCACCGGCCACGCGGCGAAGTGGGCGCGGAACTGGTCGAACGAGCGCGCGCCCGGCGCGCCGAAGAACCCGACCAGTGGGCGCGGCTGGAGCCAGATCGCGGACAGCGACAGCGCGAACGGCACGTCGGGCACGAGCGCCGACAGCACCGGGCCGCGCGGCGTGACCAGCACGTCTTCGATCACGTCGGCCGCGCCCTTCACCGCGATCACTTCCTGCACCACTTCGCACGGCGCGAAGGTGCCGTCCGGTTGGCGCACGGACTTCGCATCGGGGCCGATGGTCTCGATGAAGAAGTCCGAGTTGTCGGTGAGGCCGGCGGTCACGCCCCACGCGGCGAACCCGTTGTGACCGATGGGGAACCCCAGCGTGCCCGCGAGCGCCGCCCCGGCGACTTCCCACTGCGGCGTGCGGACGTGCGCCAAGTACCACGGGGCCGGGCACGTCGGCGCGAGGTGCGGGTCGGACGCCAGCACCGGCTTGCCGCTGGCCGTGCGCGACCCGGCCACGGCCCAGTTGTTCGAGCCGCCCCCGCGCGGCAGGTAGGCGCGCAGGGCGTCGAGGTCGGCGGTAAGCAAACCTAACCCCCCAACCCTCTTCCCTAGGAGGAAAGGGGGAGCGGGATTTACTCCCCCTTCACTCCTAGGGAAGGGGGTTGGGGGGTTAGGTTCTTCCGTCGGATCGAGCGCCAGCATCGCGCCCTCACCGTCCGCCAGCAGGATGCGCAGCCGCGCCAACTCGACGTCCCAGTTGGAAGGGAGCATGAACGATTGCAGCTTGACGACGGCGAGCGCGTCGGCGGCGTCCCACGAGCTCGGCGCGCCGCCGGCCAGTGCGAACTCGTGCGGCTTCTTCGACAGGCCCGCGGTGGTGCCCGCAGTCACTCCCAGCGCGAACGACTCGAACGCGGCGCGCACGTCGGGCGCGAGGACCGCGAGTTGCGCCTCCGCGCCGCGGCGGAACCCGATGCGCCGCGCCGCGCGGTCCGCGGGGAGCGCCACCGGGCCGAGCCACTCCGCGAGCCGCCCGCGCGCGAGCCGCCAGAACACTTCGAGTTGCCCGGCGCGGTCTTGGCCCTGACAGAACCCGAGCGCGAAGTGCGCGTCCGGTTCGCTGGCGGCGTCGATGTGCGGCACCCCCCAGCGGTCGCGCCTAACCGTGACCGGCGCGCCGGGGCCGCGCACGCGCAGTTCGCCGGACGTAACGGGGAGCCTGCGCCCCAAGACGAGGCGCAGGAGGAAGCGAGATAAGCCCATTCAGGAAGAATAGCGGTGAGAAGCGAAGGCAGAAGAGTTTTGACAGGATGAACACGATGAACACAGATGGAACGAAAAGAACGCACTCTTCATCCTGTCTTTCATCGTGTCCATCCAGTCAAAACTCTTCTGCCTTCACCTTTGCCGTCGCTCACTTCTTCTCGATCACCTGCGGCACGGCCTTCAGCACGGCGTCAATCGCCTTGTCGTCGAGTTCGCCGGCGCGGAAGGCGAAGTTCGCGACCACCTTCTGCTTGGCGAAGATGACGACGGTCACGTCGGCGTCGCGGTGCAACTTGTACGAGGGCGGGCCGTCGGCGTCCTCGAACACCCCGACCGGGACGCTCTTCAGACCGGACTTCTGCGCCCACTTCGCGAGCGCGTCGAGGTCGGCCTTCTCCGCGAGCAGTGTCATCCACACCTTGAACCCGGCGTCCTTGTGCGCGATGCCGGCGGCGTCGAGTTTGCCCATGAGTTTGCCGAGCGCGTCGGACGTGGTGCGCGCGAACACGACCGCGGCCGGCTTGTTGGCGTCGTGTTGTTCACAGATGTAGCACGTCTGTTGGCCGCGCTGCGGGCCGGTGGCGACGAGGAAGCTGTACGGCCCCGGCCGCTTGCCGACCGGCGTGCCGGACACGCACGGTTCCGCCGCGCCGAGCGCGGGCGCGAGTGCGAATGTGAAGGAAAGGCAGAGGAGGCGCGTCATGGTGTGAGTTCTCCCATCGCCACGGTCTTGGCGATCTTCGTCGCGCGGTTCGCCATCGCCGCCTGTTGCGCGGCGAAGTCCTTGGGGTCGGCCTTCGCCCAGACGCGGCGGGCCAGCTTCAGGTAGCGGTCGGCCTCTTCGGTGCGGCCGAGGCGGTCGCACAGCGCCCACAGGCCGAGCGCGCCGCGGACGCTGCCCGCGTCGTGCGCGAGTGCCTCTTGGAACGCTTCCTCCGCGGCCACCGCGTCGCCGGCCTCCAGCGCGCCGATGCCCCACGACTCCATGTACACCGCGCCGTTGCCCCACGCGTGGTGGTAGAAGTCGTTCTTGGTCGCGTCGACGATCTTCTTGAGCAACTTCAGCCCGGCCTCGCCCTCGCCCTTCTGACACAGGTGCCGGCCCTGAACCTCCCACAACCGGCGCTCCAGAGTGCGGTCGGTCTTGCGCATCTGTTGGGCTTGGCGTAGGGTGTCGATCTCGCGCCCGGCTTGCTCGGTCTCGCCCTTCTCCAGCGCCACGAGCGCCGCGTAGTACGCGCCGGTGGTCTTGTCCGTCTTGCGGAAGTTCTCGATCATCTTCTGCGCCTCGTCCCAGTCGCGCGCGCCGATCGCCATGCGGAGCCACTCCGGGCGGAACGTGTACTTGTAGCCCTCCGCGAGGGTCTTGATCTTGCGCGCCTCCGCGAACCGGCCGTCGTGGACGAGGCTCCGCGTGAGCGTTTCCATGTGGTGGTTGAACTGGTGGTCCTCGTTCGCGGTCACGCCCTGAATCTTGTGGTACTGCACCTGAAGTTCGATGGCGCGCGCGCTCCAGTCGCTGGTGGTGCCCCACTTGCCGATGCGCATGCCGAGGTGGGCCTGCATGTGGAAGGCGTGCGGGATGCCGGGCGACGACTTGATGTAGTTCTCCGCGAACGGCCAGCCGAGGGCCGGGCGGCGGACGTTCTCGTAGAAGTGAACGAACTCGTGGTTCGCGCCGGGGTGCAGCGGGTTCACGCGCAAGAGCGCCTTGTAGAACACCGCGGTCGCGTTCGGGCCGTCGGCCCCGGCCAGTTGCGCGCGCCAGAACCACGCTTCCTCGTCGTCGTCGTGCAGCATCAGCAGTTCGTCGAGTGACTGCATGGCCTTCTTGCGCCGGTCGTCGGGCGTGGTGCCGGGCAGCATCCCCTTCTCGTACAGCCGGGCCTGAATGTGCAGTTGCTCGCGCTGGCTGGCCTTCGGCATCAGCCGACGGGCCGTGTCGAGGGCGTACTCCTGACCGTTCTTGCCGACGCGGTCCGGCAACTTGGCGTAGGCGAGGCCGCCGAGCAGCGCGACGTACGGCGCGGCCGACACCACCGGCCCCGGGCGGCCGTACTTCTCCATCGCGCGATGCAGCATCAGCCACGCGTAGGCGCACTCGGGGTCGAGAATGGTCGCGGTCTCGAACGCGCGCACGGCCTCGATGTAGACGTAGGAGTAGTACTGCCCCAAGCCCTGATTCACGAACGCCTGACACTGCGGGTTCGTGGTGCCGACGGGGTAGTTGTAGACGCACGCCTCGAACATCGGCTTCGCCGGCGCGAGGCCGCTCAGCGGCATCTTCTCATTGGCTCTCGGTGAGCCGGGAGTGTTAGCGACTGGAGGGGGATTGGGAGCGGGAACCTTCGCGCGCGGCGGCGGCGCGTCATCGGCGCGGGCGACGGGGTACAGGGCGAGGGCGACGAGGAGCGCGCGGGCGGGCAAGCGTGTCATGGCGGGTCGCTCGGTCAGCGGGTGGGCCGGTTCTGAAAGTTTACCGACCCGGTAAGGATGGCGAAAGGGTGTGCCGCGAAGAATCCGCACGCCGAGTACCGACGACCCGGACACCGCCCGCTAACCGACTACAACAAGCGCTGGCCGCGACCCGGTTCTCGCAAACAAGGGCCACCCGTGCCGACCGACGATTCGTTCGCCGCCGCCGAGGAGTTCGTGCGCACGCGCGCCCTCGCGTACCCGGGCGCGGTGGAAGAGTTCCCGTGGGGCCACCGGGCCATCAAGGTGAAGGGCAAGCTGTTCGTGATCCTCGCCGGCCCAACCACCGGCGGCGCGGACGGCACGTTCTCCGCGACGCTGAAGCTACCGGACTCGTGTACCTACGCGCTCATGCAGACCTACGCCGAACCGACCGGCTACGGCCTCGGCAAGAGCGGATGGGTGACGTGCCGGTTCAAGCCCGGCGACGCGGTGCCGCTGGACCTGCTCGACGAGTGGCTGGAAGAGAGCTACCGTGCGATCGCGCCGAAGAAGCTAATACTGGAACTGAACGCGCAACTGTCCGGCGACCCGCCCCCGCCGCCCCAGAAGCCCAAACGCGGCCCCAAAAAGAAGGGCACCGGCAAGAAGAAGTAAGCGGGCGCGCGGCGCAGCGCCGGATTCGCTCCCGCGATACCGTTTCACAGCCTACAAAGAGTTGACTGAGCCTACGCCCCAGCCGACCGTGTGAATTTCTCGACGTTAGCTCGGAGGTGCTCGCCCGTGGATTGGAGTAGCGCGTCACGGGTCTTGTCCGGGTCGGACGACAGCGTAATCGGGCCGCGCAGCACGTCCGCGACCAAGTTGATCGTCGCCATGAGAATCGCCGGGAAGTGATCCATCCGTCCCGAAAGATACTCCCCGACGCGCTTGTCGAGCAGTTCCTTGAGTTCGACCGCGACGACGGTGGCGAACACCCCCGGGTCGGTCGAAGCGCGCCCGATGGCGAGTCGCACGAGCGCTTCAAGCTCTGTGAAGTACTCCCTCGCGGTCCCGGTCAGCGATACGAGCGCTTTCGCCAACTCGTCTTGGCAGTGCCACAAGATTTGCACGTCCCGCATGTCCAGCGCGCGGCCCTCGACGAGTTTCGCGTAGGCAATCGCCGCGAACGTCTCGAACGACCGGAGGTTAGGCAACTCGCTCCGCGAGTTGTCACTTCTTGAGTCCAGCGTTGTTGAAATGGCAACTCGCGGAGCGAGTTGCCTATTCTTACTTCACCGCGTCCAGTTTCGCTTCGGCCGTGACCGGGCCTTTGGGTGTGGTGACGGTGGCTTTCAGCACGAGGGGCACGTTGAACGGCCCGGCGTCGGGGGCGAAGGTAAGCACCAGTTCCGCGTCGGACTTGTCCGCGGGCACGACCAACTTCGCCGCGGTCACGCCCTTGATGTGTTCGGGCAGCACGAGTTCCACGGTCGCGGGGCCGCTCAGGTTCTTGCTCCGGCTCACCTTCACCGCGACCCGCACTTCCCCCGCGGCGCGGATGCTCGTCTTCTCCGTGCTCAGGTCGAGGCGACCGGGGCCGACCACCACGATCATCTGTTGGTTCTGTTCCTGCGAACTGAAGCTGACGGTGTGTTCGCGGCCGTCGGCGTCCTTCACCTTCGCGGTCGCCATGACGCACACGCGACAGGTGCGGCCGAGTTCCATCCACGGCGGCAGGAACGCCGGGTACTCGAAGTCGGTCTCGCCGGGCTTCAGCGTCAGCACCGGGCCGGTGACGCCTTGCAGGTGTCGGGCCTGCTTGTCGGCGAGTTGAACCTGAATGGGGCCGTCGAAGCCGCCGCGGTCGATCTTGTATTTGCGGTAGTAGATCTCGCCGCGCGGCGCGCTGGTCATGATGTACTGATCGATGATCTTGAACGGTGTGGGGAACGCGACCGCGAGCCGCAAGTCGGGCGCGTCCTTGCTGGCCGCGCTGCCGTGGTAGAGGTCGCGGGTGCCGGACACGCCGATGCCGGTGATTCGCAGCGGGGCGTGCGCGATGGCGGCGTCCGCTGTGGCTGCCAGCGTGAGGTCGGCGCTGGTCTGGTTCGGGGCGATGCCGACCGGCGGCGCGGTCACGCCCTTCGGCAGGTTCTCGGCACACAGGATGATCGGCCCGCGGAACCCGCCGATGCGCTCGGCCGTCACCTTCACCTTGAACGAGCCGCCGCGCGGCACCGTGACCACGTCGGCGGGCACCGTGAGCCGCACGCCGGGTTCGACCTTCGCCGCACTGTCGAGGACGCGCAAGCGGTACACGAAGTTCGGCCCGACCGGGCGGCGGAACTTCTCGCTCACGCTCACCGTGTATACGCCGTCGGCGGGCGCGGTGAACGACAGCGGCGCGGGGTCCGCGGTCTCGCTGCCTTCGGCCTTCGTCAGTTCCTTACCTGTGGCGTCGGTCACGCGCACGACGGCGCATAGTGGCGAATCGTGGCGCTTGGCTTGCAGGTCAAAGGTGTACGGCGTGCCTTTCTTCAGGTCGAGTTTCCACTCGCCGACGATGCCGGGGCGCTCGATCTGGCCGTTGAGCGCGAGCGGCGGCGCGAGCGGTTGCTTGTCGCTGCTCGCGTCTTTGAGGCCGTCCGGCTTCACCTTGATCGGGAAGTGGTAGTCCGGCACGGGCGCGGCCGTGACCGTGAGCCGGTACACGAACGCTTGCCCGCCGAGCGTGTTTGCGTCCGTGACGCGCACGCGCAGTTTGCCCGCGGCACTGGGCGTGAACTTCACGCTGCCGTCGGTGCCCACGCAGGCGTACCGCATCTGCTCCGCGACCACGTTCCCCTTCGTGTCGGTGATGTCCAGTTTCGGCACGAGCGGCGAGTTGATCGACGTGCAGTGAACGAACGCGGTGTAGGTCTTGCCGGCTTCGGCGTCGAACTCCCACACGTCGATGTCTTCGCGCGGGAAGATGCGGCCGTTGGCGACGACCGGCAGCGTGATGGGCTTCGGCACCGGGTCGCCGTCGATTTCCTTCTCGACCACTTCGGGCAGGTCGCCGACGACGAACACTGGCCCGCCGGCCCCGCCCTGCGACGTGAACACCCGCACGCGCCGCGCCCCGAGGGGAGCGTCCTTCGCCAGCACAACCTTGCCGAGCGCGTCCGCGGGGTAGTCTTCTTGGCGCTGCGATTCGGGCAGGGGCAGCACCGGCCCCTCAAACCAAACGCGCTTGGCGGGCACGAGGTGCGGCGACGCGGTCACGCCGGGGCCGCTCACCTCGAACGCCGGCTTGTCGTGCAGGAACAACCCCCCGACGCGCACCTCAACGGACGTACCCCGCTGCGCCCCCGCGGGGAAGACGTAAGCCGCCGTAGGCGGGTTGGCGCGGAGTGCAGAGGACTCACCACAAAGGCACAAAGCACACAAAGAAGATAGGGTAGAAATCAGAAGTTGGGTGTTGGCTCGTTCTGTCATGGAGTCATTACCTCACTTCGCTGTTCTTCTTGCTGTTCATGGAGCCTGCGATCTTTGCGACAATACAGTCGTAGAAATTTGGACAGTTGCGCGGGCTGACGGAAGGTTGCATCGGATTCTTCCCAAGGAAGAACTTGGTGTATCCATCTAACTCCGGCACTGCTTTCAGCCACGCCTTCTGGTTCCCCTTACCGCTTCGCAACAGGACAACGACCGCCTCTCGCTTCACCGCCTCGCGCACGAGACTGAAGTTGTATGCCTGAGCCGTGGAGAGCAACTTGAGTCGCTTATGGCCGTAACGCTGCGAAGGATAGGGAAAGTAGACGACATTCAAGATGCAACGCGCCACGGTCTGTTGACCACATTGGTCGATGAGATGTCGCAACTTTGATCGCCACCAAGTTTCCCAAGCATCGAACGCCGGATTGAGGTACACAAAAGGCCATTCGGTCTCTGCATGGCGCAGGTTGCTGAGCATTCTAGTGCGGAAATCAGGTTCCTGCCGACGGACTTCGTTCTCGCCGATTCCAGGGTTGTTACTCAAGAGCACTACCGGCGCATCTTTGGCACCAATGAAGGGTTCCGGCAGAAGCGTGTCAGTGTGTAGACGGTGGATATGAGTCCGATCATTGAGAGCGTTGTTAAAATCGTCAACAGTCTCCTTGTCTTCGAGGAGCACATACGGCGCATCGGTTGGTAGGCGTAGCCACGGGTTCGCGTCCACAGTTTCCCTCAATCTCTTGCCTTCTCTGTGTTCCTTCGTGTGACCTTTGTGCCTTTGTGGTGAACTCCTCTCTTCCTCACACCAGTTCGCTAATCAGCTTGCCGTTGTTGACCAGCGCGATGGGGCGGCCGTCGGCGGTGTGGACCTCGTCTTTGGGGTTGATACCCATCAGCGCGTACATCGTCGCGAACAGGTCTTCCGGGCCGTAGGGGTCGCTCGCGGGCTTCTCCGCGCGGGCGTCGGTCTTGCCGACCACCACGCCGGGCTTGATGCCGCCGCCGCCCAGCAGCACCGTGAACGCCGGGCCCCAGTGGTCGCGCCCCGCGTTCTTGTTGATCCGCGGCGTGCGGCCGAACTCGCCCGTGACCACGACGAGCGTGCTGTCCAGCATCCCGCGGTCGGACAGGTCGCGGAACAGTGTGCTGATCGCGGTGTCGTACATCGGCAGCAGGCTGTCTTTCAGCACCGCGAAGTTGCCGTCGTGCGTGTCCCAATTGCTGTGGTCGATGGTGACGCACCGCACGCCGGCTTCGACCAAGCGCCGGGCCATCAGGCACGACTGACCGAGCGAGTGCCGGCCGTATTCGTCGCGCAGTTTGTCGGCCTCCGCGTGGATGTTGAACGCGGTCTTCGCCTGCTGGCTGGTCATCAGGTCGAAGGCCTTGTCGCGGAACGCGCCGATCGCGCCGGCCTGTGCGTTGGCCTTCTGCTCGGTGCTCTTGTGGAACCGATCCACCTGTTCGAGCAGCTTCTTGCGGTCGTCCAGACGGTCACTGGCAATCGCGGGCGGCGGCACGAGGTCGGGTACGCTGAAGTTGGGCGCGCTGGGGTCGGCGTCGATCACGAACGCAGCGTGGTTCGAGCCGAGGTACGCCGGCCCGCCCGAAGGGTGCAGCTTGGGCAGCGCGACGTAAGCCGGCACGGACCCCTTCGGCCCCAGCTTCTTCGAGACGACCGAGCCGACGCACGGGCGCTGGTTGTTTGGCGACAGGCTCGGATTGAACCCGGCCGTGGGGAAGTAGCCGGTCAGGATGTAGTGATCCGCGGGGCCGTGGTCCGAGTTGTGGTGCCGGAACGAGCGCACCAGCGAGAACTTGTCCACCTGCGCGTTGACCTTCGGCAGCAGGTCGCAGATGAGCAGACCGGGAATCTTGGTCTTGGTCGGGTTGAAGTCGCCGCGAAACTCGGCCGGCGCGTCCGGCTTCAGGTCGAACGTGTCGAGGTGGCTCTGCCCGCCGTGCAGGAACACGAAGATCAGCGACACGTCCTTCTTCGGCTTGCTCGCGTCGGCGGCGCGCAACAGGTGCGGCAGCGTGAGCGATGAACCGAAGAGGGACGCGGTGCCGACGCGCAGGGCGTCGCGCCGCGTGAGTCCGTCGCAAAATGCGGGCATGGGTACTCCCAACTGTAGGACAGGCTTCTAGCCTGTCCGCACTTAGGACAGGCTAGAAGCCTGTCCTACAAGAAGTCAAAACAGCCCCAGCACCGGCTCGCCGTCGCACAGGCGGTGCGGACGGTTCTCGCGGTCGGGGATCATGGCCGCCGGGTCAACGCCCATCGCGTGGTAGATCGTCGCGAGGAAGTCGTCCGGCGAAACCGGGTTCTCGGTCGGGTACGCGGCGATCTTGTCCGTCTTGCCGTACACCTGCCCGCCGCGCACGCCGCCGCCGGCGAACAGCGCGCTCTGGGCCGCGCCCCAGTGGTCGCGCCCCTGATCCTTGTTGATCTTCGGCGTGCGGCCGAACTCGCCGGCCACGGCCACCAGCGTGCGCTCCAGCATCCCGCGATCGCTCAGGTCGTCGAGCAGCGCCGCGAGCGCCCGGTCGAGCGGGGGCAGGCAGTACTTCTCTTTGAGCATCGCGTAGCCGGTGATGCCGCCCAGCCCGCCGGTGCCGCCGTGGTTGTCCCACACGTTCGCCACGCCGCCGTTGGGCATGATGTACAGCCAAATGATCGAGACGACCTTGACCCCGCTTTCGACGAGGCGGCGGGCCGCGAGGAAGCTCTCGCCGTACTCGTTGCGGCCGTAGCGGTCGCGCAACTTCGACGGCTCCTTGTCCACCGCGAAGGCCTCGCGCACCCGCGGCGACGCGATCATCTGCATCGCCCGGCCGCGGAACTCGCCGAGGTCACCGCCGCCGGTCTTCTGCAGGTGCGCGTCCTGCTTTTCGAGCAACTTCAATAAGCCTTCGCGGGCCTGAAGGCGCGTGGCAGTCACGTCCGGGGGCAGCACGTCGGGGTGCGCCGCGGGCTCGTTGGACTTGTTCGCCGCGAGCTTCTCCAGTGGGTCGTGCTTGGGGCCGAGGAACCCGGCGTGCGTGCCGGCGTAGGTGACGCCGTCGTGCCCGACCGGGCGCGGGATGGTGACGCACGCCGGCACCGGGCCGGGCGGGGTGAAGTACGAGATCGCGCTGGCGAAGTTCGGCGGGTGCGACCGCTTCCGCGGGTTCCGCGGCGACACGAGCGTCGGGTCTTTGCGCCCGGTGAGCATGTGGTACACGCTCGGCTCGTGGTTGTTGTCCGGGTGCGACAGCGACCGCACCACGGCAACCTTGTCGGTGTGCCGGGCGAACAGCGGCATCTGGTCGCACACCTGCACGCCGGGCACGACGGTGTCGATGGGCCGGAACTGCGAGCGGATGCCCTCGGGCGCGTCCGGCTTCATGTCCCACATGTCCTGTTGCGGCGGCCCGCCCCACAGGAAGACGAAGATGCACGAATCGGCCGACGCCGCGCGCGCCGGTTGGTTCGCTCGCGCTTCGAGCAAGGTCGGCAGCGCGAGCGCACCGCCCCCCAGTTGCCCCAGACGGATCATGGCGTCACGGCGGTGGAGCATGGGCCACCAGAGGGCAGAGGGCAGAGGGCAGAGGACAGACAGAAGGAGGCCGTGGCGCGCGATTGGCTTTCTGGCCTCTGTTCTCTGTCCTCTGGGTCAGTGGTTGAACAAGAACTCGGTGCTGTTCATCAGCGCCCACGCGAGGTCTTCGGCGGCGGCGCGGCGGTTGTCGGGGTACTTCTTCAGGTGCTTCGTCCCGATCTCCAGTTCCTTCGCGCTCGGCACGCGCGCGAAGAACGTCAGGTACAGTTCTTCGACCAGTTTCGCGTCGTCCTTGATCGCGCCCACGAGCTTCGCGACCGTGCCGCCCTCGTGGGTCAGCTTCGCCTGAATCTCGGTGCTGTTCAAGAGGTTCAGGACTTGGCTCACGGACGGCTCGCGGGTGCGCTCGCACTCGCACGCGGTGGCGCGGTTGGGGCGGCCGAACAGCTTCAGGAAGTCTGAGCGCGCCTTGCTGTCCCACAGTTGCACGGCGCGGGTGACGCCCGGTGAGCCGGCGAACTTGTCCGGCACGCCCAGCGCCTGCGCGATCATGTCGCACAGCACTTCCGCTTCGGGGCGCTTGAAGTACGCGCGCGAGAAGTTGCGCTCGTCCTTCTCGTTGGTCGCGTTCGGCGTGGCGCTCGTTTGGTACGCGCGCGAACTGGTGATGAGCGCGACCAGCTTGCGCACGTCGTGCTTGTTTTCGACGAGGTACTTGGCGAGCGCGTCGAGCAGTTCGGGGTTCGACGGCGGGTTGGTGGCGCGCACGTCGTCTACGGGTTCCACGAGGCCGCGGCCCATCGTCCACGCCCAGACGCGGTTGGCGAGGTTGCGCGCGAAGAAGGCGTTGTCCGGCTTCGTCATCCACTCCGCGAGCGCCGGGCGGCGGTCCCCCAGCGGGTTCGCGGCCGGCATCTCGGTGCCGAGCGCGTACGCGAACACTTCCTTCTTGGTCCGCGGGTGCGAGGTGCCGCCCGTGGTGAAGAACGCCGACATGCCGTAATAGTCGGACTGCTTCCAGCGGTCGAACGGGTGGTGGTGGCACTCGGCGCAGGTGATGCGCACGCCGAGGAACACCTGCGACACGGTGCTGGCGATCTCGCCGGGCTTGGTGACGACCTTGAAGAAGTTGACCGGCCCGACTTCCGCGGCCGGGCCTTCCGCCGTAACCAGCTCGCGCGCGAACTGGTCGAACGGCTTGTTCGTGCGAATCGAGTCGCGGATCCACTTGTAGTAGAGGTGCGCGTTCTTGTGACCGAGCGGCTGGCGGTCGACGCGCAGCAGGTCGGCCCACCGCAGCGCCCACAGGTCCGCGAACTCCGGCCGGTCGAGCAGCCCTTCCACCAGCTTCGCGCGCTTGTCCTTCGCGCTACTGGCGAGAAACTTCCGTGCTTCGTCGGGCGTCGGCAGTGTGCCGATCAGGTCGAGGTACGCGCGGCGGAGGAAGTCCTCGTCGCTGCACACGGCCGACGGCGCGACGTTCAGCTTGGCGAGTTTCGCGTCAACGAGCGTGTCGATGAGGTTGAACTGCGGAAGTGCGTTCGTTGCGACTTCGCCGGGGCGCGGCACCATAAGACGGAACATGCTCACTTCGCCGAGGTACGCGGCCATGACCGCGGCCTCGCCGGGCACGTCGCGCGCCGAAACCAGTCCGTCGGCAGTCACGCTCGCGACCGCTTCCGTGTTGCTCTGGAACCGCGCGTGCCGGGTCACGTCCTTTTCGACGCCGTTGCTGTACTTGGCGATCACCTTCAGTTGCTGGTCGGCCTTCGGGGTCATCACGCGCTCGACCGGCTCGACGCGCAGCGAGACGACGCGCGGCGCGTCGGGCGAACCGAGCGGCATCCCGGCGGCGATCCAGTCGCGCAGCAGCTTGTAGTCTTCGCCGCCGTAGGGGATGCGCGTGCCGCCGCCGTGGGCGGTGCGGCCGGTGCCCTTGCGCAGGAACAGGCTCTCTTCGGGTTTGGCCGGGAACGTGCGCCGCCCGCGGCCCTCTTTCGCCAGCGCGTTGTAATCGGCGTCCGGGTCCGAGGCGAACACGCTCAGTTTGAACCCGCCCTGCCCTTCGGCCTTGCCGTGGCAGCCGGACGTGTTGCACCCGTAGCGCGCGAGGATCGGGAGCACGTCGTTCTCGAAGTGGAACCCGTCCGCGGCGCGCGCCGCGGTGGGGAACGCGAGAACCAGTATCGGGAGGCAGAACCGCATGGGGCGGCGTCCGGTGGGATACTGAGCGGGGGGCGTAAGCCCCCTGTGTCGCGGCGAGCGGGCATAGGCCCGGTCCGTCTGGCGGGATCAAACCGAAGTTATTGTGCCACGAACCGCGGGCCGGGGCAACGGAAATGCGCGCCGCGCGCGGAGGGTGGCGGGGCGCGGGCGACGGTCGTATTCTGGTCTGTGTCGTACCCCGCTGATTCCCGGTCGTCGTTCACCTCATGCCCGTTTCCCAGTGGCTGCCGTGGCGATCCGTTTGGCTGCCGCGAATCGTCGCGGGGGCCGCGCTCGTTGTCGCGATCCCCATGTTCCTGCGCATGCCGCCGTGGTGCGACATCACGCTGTACCAGATGGCGGCGCGGAACATCCTGAACGGGGGCACGCACTACCGCGACATCTTCGACACGAACCTGCCGGGGTTCGTGTGGGCGATGACGGCCGTGTACGCGGTGTTCGGCCCGAACCCGTTCGTGCTGCGCGTGCTCGACGCGCTCATCGTGACCGGAATCGTTGTGCTCATCGACCGGCTGGCGAAGCGGGGCGGGGCGACGCCCGCGGCCCGGTGGTGGGCCATAGCCGGCATGGTGCTCTTCTACCCGTTCGTGATGGAGATGGCGCACATCCAGCGCGACACGTGGATGCTGCTCCCGATCCTCGGCGCGGTCGCGCTGCGCCTGCGCCGCGGTATCGGGGACCCGAACCCCCCGGCCCCCTTCCCTGAAGGGGGGGGGGAGAAAGAACCTGCGCGCGCCGGTAACGCGCTCGTAGTGCCAGTGCCTTTCCCCCCCCTTCCCTTCAGGGAAGGGGGGCCGGGGGGGTTAGGGTCTTCCCCCCTGCGCGCCTCGGTCATCGAGGGCGTGCTGTGGGGCTGCGCGGTGTGGATGAAGCCGCACGCGGTGATGATGGCCGCGGCCGTGTGGCTGATTACCGCGCGGCGGATCGCGGGCGAACAGCCGCGCCCGTGGCGCGCGGTCGGCGCGGACCTGCTCGGCAACGTGCTCGGCGGCCTCGCGGTCGGGCTGCCCGGTCTGCTCTGGCTCGTCGCGTCCGGCACGTGGGGACCGTTCGTCGACGTGTTCATGACGTGGAACCCGTGGTACGTGAACCTCGCGCGCATGGAGTTCGAGGACCGCACGGACCGCGAGCTGTTCTGGTTCCCGCCGTGGAGCCTCGGCGTGCTGCTGACGGTGCCGCTGGCCGCGGTGTCGGTGCTGGACGCGGCCCCGTGGTCGAGCCGCCGCTCCGCGCACGCGCGCCCCGGCCGGGCCGGGTTCGTCGGCCACTGGCTCCCGCGGCACCTGTGGGAGAAGGGGGCCGGGGCCGACGCCCGGTTCGTGCGCGGCGCGGTCGGCGGGCTGTACCTCGTTTGGGCCGTACAAGCGTACGGGGTCCAGCGCGGGCTGCACTACGTCCACGTGCCGGAAACGTTCCTGATGTTCGGCGTCTGGGCCACGCACCGCTGGGCGTGGGTGCTCCTCGGGCTGGTGTGGCTCGCCGTCACAAGTGCGTGGTACGTCGCCGCGGACCTGAACCCGCGCGCGCGGGCCGAACTGGACGCGCTCTCGGACAAGGCCCGCGAGCGGTACGTGGTGCGGCACCCGCTGACCGACCCGAAGTGGGTCGCGAACTGGCCGACGTGCTTCGACCCGTCGCTCTCGACGCGCGAGCGGTACGCGCTCCGCGACCGTCTCGGCCTGCACCCGCCGCACGAGGCCGTGATCGGCTGGGAAGAACTGGACGAGGTCGCGGAGTTCCTGCGCTCCAAGGGCGTTCCCAACGGCGACAAGGGCCGGCGCGTGATCGCGTGGTTCGACTCCCCGCACGTGATCTACCTGATGATGGACCTCGACCCCGGCATCCCGTTCATGCACGTGTACACCATCTTCCACATCTCGATCGGGTACGACGGCACCCCGCGCTACGGGGTCGAGACGGTGATGAACGCGGTGCGCGCGAACGTGGCCGCGCAGCCGCCGGGCGCCGCGGTGTACGTGGTCAACGATCTGGTGTGGGCGACGGTGGGCAAGACCGACAAGGACTACGTCGCGGCGCTGCTCGGCCCGCCGGGGAGCGCCCCGCCGTGCGAACTGCTCCCGCGCGTCGTGTTGCAGTCGACGACGTTCCCGTTCAACCAGCCCACGGTGTTCCGCAGCCGCGGCGGGTTGGGGCGGTACGTCGTTCACCGCATCGCCACCACCTCCGACCACCCGCCCGGCAAACCGCCCGCGCCGGAAAATGGCGCTCCCTGAGTCCCCGCGCCGCGTTAGAATCGGGCGCTCGCCCACCGGCCCACTTCCCGACCCAGAGGGCACGCACATGGCCCGTTCCCGGCTCGTTCGTCGCGCCGTTCCCGTCGCTGTGCTCGCGCTGTTCGCCCTCGCGCCCGCGCCGCTGGGCGCGCGCGCCCCGCAGCCCGCCAAGCCCGATAAGCCCGCCGACGAGGGCGGCGAGATCGAGGTGCGCTACATCGACGACAGCGCGATGAAGCTCAAGTTGCTCGACGACAAACTGGAACTGGTCACGAAGCACGGCATCCTGCGTGTCGCGGTGGCCGACGTGCGCAAGATCGAGTTCGCCACGCGCGTGCCGCCGGACGTGGCCGAGAAGGTCGCGCTGGCAATCGCCAAGTTGAACCACTCCGAGTTCAAGGTGCGTGAGGACGCCTGCGCCGAACTGAAGCAGTACAAGGCCCGCGCGTACCCGGCGCTCCTGAAGGCCATGAAGAGCGAGGACCCGGAGGTGAGCCGGCGGGCCGAGGAGTGCGCCGCGTTCATCAAGACGAAGGTGCCCGCGGCGCTGTTGGAGGTGCGCGAGTTCGACGTGGTCCACACCGACGACTCCAAGATCGCCGGCCGGCTGACCGCGGAGTTCATCAAGGTCGGCACGTTCCAGTTCGGCGAGCAGAAGGTGAAGCTGCACGACCTGCACGCCCTCGGCACCGGGCGCGGGGGCAACGTGGACCTCGCCGGCGCGATCCCGGCCCCGACCCACATGACCAACTACCAGAACCAGTTCAACAAGGAGTTCGTGTTCACCGTGACCGGCGCGCCGGTCGGCACGAACGGGAGCGTGTGGGGCACCGACCAGTACACGCTCGACTCGCACTTCCAGAGCGCCGTGGTTCACGCGGGGCTGGCGAAGCCGGGCGAAACGGTTACGGTACGGGTGCGCATCGTGGTCTCGCCCCCGGCGTTTACCGCGAGCACGCGCAACGGCATCACCACAACGTCCTACGGCGTGTACCCCACCGGCGCGTACGAGTTCGTACGCCGCTGACCGCGAACTGGGAAAAAAGAAGCCGTGCGGCCCGTTGCATACCCCCTCCCTCAAGGGGGGAGGCGAGGTGAAGTCCACACGGATACGCTTCAACCCGCGTGGGTAGGAGGGCGGGGCTTCGCGCGGTGACGAGTTGGCGCTCTGGCGCTCTGGCGCTCTGGGGTGGAAAACACTGGAAAAACAAGCATATTCCCCAGAGCGCCACGCCAAAAGAGGTGGCGCTCTGGGGTGGGGAAGTGGCGCTCTGGGTCGGGAAATGACGATCTCTTTTTTGGCGCTCTGACCCCCATGATACCCACTCGGGTTGAAGCGGAACCGTGTGGCCTGTCGCATACCTCCTCCCTCAAGGGGGGAGGTGAGCACATTGCCCTTGCCGGCGCGGGCGCGTTCGCCGTACAACCGCGACCTCTTTGAGGGGCCGCGCATGAAGGCGATTGTTCAGTCCGCGCTCAAGGTCTTCAACCTGCGCCTCGTGCGGCGATCCCGCTTCGACAACCTGTGTAGCGTGCTCGACGGGCGCGTCGCCGGGGCCGGGTGGCTCGTGCGTGACACCCCGG
Organism: Planctomycetota bacterium; assembly: GCA_016872595.1. Lineage (GTDB taxonomy): Bacteria > Planctomycetota > Planctomycetia > Gemmatales > Gemmataceae > Gemmata. Next base: position 1,739 of record VGZJ01000058.1, on the reverse strand, counting down.
CGTGGCACGAGGTGGTGTGCGCCGAACCGGGCGTGAACCTCGCGCTCCGCGACCTGATCCGCCCCGGCGACACCTGCTTCGACGTGGGCGCGTTCGACGGCGCGCTGGCGCAGGTCATGGCCCGCGCGACCGGGCCGCGCGGCACCGTCTGCGCGTTCGAGGCCAACCCCGGCGTGTTGGCGAAGCTCACCAACAACTGCACCGCGAACGCCCTCGCCAACGTCCACCTCGTCCACGCCGCCGTGTGGCACACCACGGGCGAGTGGGTGACGATGCTGGTCCCGCCCGGCGTGCCGGCCGCGGCGACCGTGACCGGCCCCGCGCCCGCCGACACGACCGAGCGCGCGATCCCGACGCTCGCGCTCGACGACTACGCGGCGCGCTTCGGCCTCGTCCCGAACGTCGTGAAAATGGACATCGAGGGCGCGGAGGCCCACGCCCTCGCCGGGTTCCGCGCCACGCTCGCGCGCCACAAGCCGCACCTCGTTCTGGAACAGCGCACCCACGACCTCGCGGCCATCGACCTCGTGCGCGCCCTCGGCTACGACGTGTTCGATTGCGGTTCCTACGAAGACGTGCGCGCGGCCGGCGACTTCCCCGCCGGGTCAACGGTGCGGAACGTGGTGTGCGTCCACCGCGACCGATTGGGCGAGACGCCCTACGCCGCCCGCCGACCGAAGCGCCTCGTGCGCACCTTCACCGGCGCGGAGTTGCAGCGCGGTCGCGCGCACGAATTATCGCTACGGTTGCCGCCGGGCCGCTACGTCGCCGAGATCGACGCGACCGCGGACGCCGACGCGACGCTCGCCTACGAGGTGAGTTACGACCGCGCGCTACGCGGGAAGTGGTACGTGGCCGCGTGGTGGTTCTTGGAGAACGCCCGCGACCTGCCGTTCCACGTGTTCCGCGAAACCGAGGTCGCGCTCAAGTTCGAGCAGATCGAAGGCCCGGGCGCGGCGCGCCTCGCGCGCCTGCGCCTGTTCGCCGTACACGGCGTCACGCCCCCCGCCCCGCTGGGCGAGATTGTGTAGCGGCGGTCACGACGCTGACGAGCGTGCCCAAGGGCGCGCGGGACACGGGCTCCCGATCCACTGTTGCAGCACCGCGAACAGCCACGCCCGTTCCGCTTCGGTCAGGCAGCCGCCGATCTCGGTGCGGCGGTCGTTGGCGTCGAAGTACAGTCGCTGCCGATTGCTGACGCGGTCGATGACGAACGCGCGGATCGCGGCGCGGGGTACGTTGGCGGCGGGCGCGGGCGTGACGGGCATCACCCCGCCGCCGGGCAGGTCAGCGCACGACCGCGACTCGCTGGGTCCGCGCCCGGGAAAGTATTGGAGCCGATCCGGTTCGAGCCGCACGGACTCTGGCAGGATCGGGCGCGCGGCCCACCCGAACAGCCCGAACGCGAGGTACCCCGCACCGGGCTTACCAGACCCACCTGTCTTGTAGGCCGCCCAACTGAGCGTGACGCCGCCCGCGTCGCGCTCGACCGCGATGTCGACGCCGGCCGGCACCTCGGGAAGCGTGTCCACGGCTCACCCCTGTTCTGTAGCCGGGGTCTGTGACCCCGGTGCCGGACGGCGCGTGCGGCTTCCGGGGTCACAGACCCCGGCTACAGCAGATAGCCGGCACGAACCCAACAGGTACTTCGCCGCGGGCCGCGGAACATTGAGACCCGTCCGGCGCGACGTCAGCCGCGGCGGGCAGCCTCGATTGCGGCGATGTCGATCTTGGTCATG
>VGZJ01000057.1 GCA_016872595.1 Planctomycetota bacterium | reverse complement strand
CCGCGCCGGTGCCCGCCGGCAAGCGCGCCCCGACCGTGAGCGTGTGCGGCGCGAACTCCGTGTCGCCGCGCCCGGCGCGCCCGCCCCGCGCGCCGGCGTCCCTCGCCCCCGCGACGCGCGGCGCGCCCGTGCTACTTGCCCCGCCGAAAGGTTCCGCGATGTCCGATCCGAACGCGCTCGCCCACGCGCTGGCGATGACCCAACAGAGCCTCGCCGCGCTCCAGCGCATGCAGGAGCAAACGGCCGCGCTGCACAAGCAGTTCCTCGACGGGCAAGAGGCCGCGCAGCGCACCCTCCAAACGCTGGTGGAACAGCAACAGGCGCTGCTGGTCTCCGGCATCGGCACCGGCGCGCCCGTCGCGCTCGCGCCGCCCGTCGCGCCCCCTGCGCCCAAACCGGCGCAAGAGCCATCAGTTGGCTCACGCCCCCCGCTCGCCGCGCCGCCCGCGACAACGATTCTTCCCGCGGGCATCCTCGCCGCGGCGCTCGCGCCGCCCGCGCCCGTTGCGCCGCCGGTACCCAAGCCTGCGCCCAAACCTACGCAAGAGGTATCAGCGGAAGCAACAGTTGGCTCACGCCCCCCGCTCGCCGCGCCCGCCAAAGCGCCGGAGCGCGACCGCGTCTCGGCGACGCTGCTGGCGGTGGTGTCGGAGAAGACGGGCTACCCGGTGGACAGCCTCGACCTGTCGCTGTCGCTGGACTCGGACTTGGGGGTGGACTCGATCAAGCGGGTGGAGATCCTGTCGGCGCTTCAGGAGAAGCTGCCGGACGCGCCGGTGGTGAAGCCGGAGCACCTCGGCGCGCTCCACACCCTCAAGGACGTCGCCGACTTCCTCGCCGGCGGCGCGCCGGCCACGACCAAGATTCCGCTCCTCGACGTGAACGAGAACCTGCTGACGAAGCCGGTCACGCCGCAGATGGAGATCGCGCCGGCGGCGACCGATTCGCCGGTGCCGGACACGGAGCAGCTTTCCGGCAAGGCCCCGCCGCATCTGACCGATTCGGCCGCGGCCGCGCTGAAGGGGAGCCGCGGGGCGATCCCGAAGCCGGCCCCGCGCGCGCCGGCCGAAACCCTGCGCCAGCCGGTCGGCCCGTTCGGGGACCGCGTGGACCGGAGCATCCTGCAACTGGTCGATCTCGACCTGACCGCGCCCCGCCCGCGGGTGCCGCTCGCGCCGGGGGCCGAGGTCTGGGTGGTGGGCGACGGCGACGACCCGCTGACCGGCGCGGTCGCGGAGCAGTTGAAGGCGAAGGGGTTCGCGCCGCGCGCGTTCGCGTGGGCCGGCGCGGACGGGGCGAAGCCCCCCGCGGGGCCGCTCGTTGGGTTGGTGCTGTTGGCCCCGGTCGCGCCCGGCCCGGAATCGGGCCTGAACCGGCGCGCGTTCGACTGGCTCAAGCTCGCGGCCCCGAAACTGCGCCACGCCGGGCGCGCCGGCGGCGCGGTGTTCACCACGGTCGCGCGCCTCGACGGCGCGTTCGGCCTCGGCGAACTGGCCCCGGACGCCGACCCCACCGCGGGCGGCCTCGCGGGGCTGGCGAAGACCGCGCTGCGCGAGTGGCCCGAAGTGACCTGCAAGGCGCTCGACCTGTCGCCGGCCGTGACCGATCCCGCGGCCGGGGCCGCGGCCGTCGTGGACGAGGTGCTGTCCACCGGCCCGGTCGAAATCGGGATCGCCGCGAACCACCGCTGCGTGCTCGAACTGGCGCGCACCGCGCGCCGCCCCAACGCGCAGCTCATCAACTTGGGCACGCGCGACGTGGTTCTCGTCACCGGCGGCGCGCGCGGGGTCACGGCCGAGGTCGCGGTCGCGCTCGCCGAAACGTACTGCCCCACGCTGGTCCTCACCGGGCGCACGCCCGCGCCGACCGCGGAGCCGGAGTACCTCGCCGGCGTCACCGGCGAGACCGAGATGAAGGCCGCCATCGCCGCGGCGCTCGGGGCCGACGCCAACCCGCGGGCCATCGGCGACCTGTACAAGAAGGTGCTCGCGCAGCGCGAGGTGCGGCGCACGCTCGAGCGCGCGCAACAGGCCGGGGCGAAGGTCGCGTACTTCTCCGTCGACATCACGGACGAGCGGGCCGTCGCCGACCTGTTGCACAAGGTCCGCGTCAAGCACGGCCCGGTCACGGCCGTCGTTCACGGCGCGGGCGTGCTGGCCGACAAACGCATCGAGGACCTGACCGGCGAACAGTTCGACCACGTGTACGCCACGAAGGTGGACGGCCTGCGCACGCTCCTCGACCTGATCGGTAACGACGACCTCAAGGCGCTGGTGCTGTTCAGCTCGACGACGGCGCGGCTCGGGCGCGTGGGGCAACTGGCCTACGCCTGCGCCAACGAGGTGCTGAACAAGACCGCGCAGGTCGAGGCCCGTCGCCGGGCCGGTGCCCGCGTCGTCTCCATCAACTGGGGGCCGTGGGACGGCGGCATGGTGACGGGCGGGCTGCGCAAGCTGTTCGAGGCCGAGGGCGTGGGCGTGATCCCGCTGCTCGAGGGCGCGACGTTCCTCATTCAGGAACTGAACGCGGCCGGGCGCGCGGTCGAAGTGGTGGCGCTCGCGAAGCCGCCGGCGCGCGGCGCGGGCGGGTCCGGGGTGGTGCCCAAGCCCGGCAGCGGCGCGACCCCGCCCCCGGCCGCGCTCCCGGCCCCGGTCATGTCGCCCCCGAACCCGCTCCCGTCCGCCGACCTGACCGTCGCGTTCGAGCGCGTCGTGGACGTCGCCACGCACCCGGTCCTGCGGTCGCACGTCCTCGACGGCCTCGCGGTGCTGCCGGTGGCGCTGCACCTCGAGTGGCTCGCGCACGCCGCCCTGCACGGCAGCCCCGGCCTCCAGTTCCACGGGTTCAACGACCTGCGCGTGACCGCCGGGCTGAAGGTGGACGCGGGCGAACCGGTGCCCGTGCGCGCGCTCGCCGGCAAGCCCGTGAAGCAAGACAAGCTCTTCCTCGTGCCGGTCGAACTGCGCGGCAAGCGCAAGGACGGGCGCGAGGTGGTGTTCTCGCGCGCCGAGATCGTGCTGGCGCAGGCTCTCCCCAAAGCGCCGCCGGCCGACGCGCCGCCGCAGGTGACCCCGGTACACTACGACCCGGCCCGCGCGTACGCCGAGTACCTGTTCCACGGCCCGGACCTACAGGGGATCGCGGAGCTGGTGGGCCGCGGGTCGCGCGCGTTCGTGGCCGGCGCGTACCCCGCGCCGCCCCCGGCCGACTGGTTCGAGTTCCCGCTCCGCTCGGCGTGGATCGCGGACCCGCTCGCGCTCGACACCGCGTTCCAAGTGATGATCCTGTGGACGCAGGGCGAGCACGGCACCGGGTCGCTGCCGAGCTTCGTGGGCCGGTACCGGCAGTTCCGCAAGGGCTACCCGGCCGACCCCATCACCGTGGTCGCGCGCGTCACCCGCGACGACGCCCGGTTCGCCCGCGCCGACATCGACTTCCTCGCCCCGGACGGCGCGGTCATCGCCCAGATGCAGGACTACGAGTGCGTGATGGAAGCGAGCCTCAACGACTCGTTCCGCAAGAACCAGCTCGTGGGGAAGTAGGGGACAGGGGACAGGGGACAGGGGACAGGAGACAGACAGGACAGAAAAACAGGGGATGGGATCATGGGAGTCCAATGCGCGAAAGAGCTAATCGTTTACCAGAAGGCGTATCAACTCGCGATGGACATCTACCGGCTCACAAAGCAGTTCCCAGCGGAGGAGCGATTCGCGCTGGTGAGCCAGATCCGGCGCTCGTCGCGTTCCGTCTGCCTCAACCTCCGCGAGGCGTGGGCCAAACGGCGTTATGAGGGCCATTTCATCAGCAAACTCATGGACTGCGACGGCGAGAGCAACGAGACGGACTCTTCCCTCGACTTCGCAAGGGACTGCGGATTCATCCCCCCCGACGAGCACGCGCGCCTTGTCGCCCTCAACTCCGAAGTCCGCCGGATGCTCGGCACGATGCTGTCCAACCCCGCTCCGTTCCTCCTCAAACCCAACTGACATGCCCTGCCTTCTGTCCCCTGTTTCTTGTCCCCTGTCCCCTGTTCCCCTGTTCCCTGTTCCCTGTCCTCTGCTATGACCGACCGCATCGCAATCGTATCAATGGCCGGGCGGTTCCCCGGGTCCGGGGCGGACCTCGCGCGGTTCTGGGACCGCGTCGCGGGCGCGGCCGATTGCTCGCGCGACGTGCCCGCGGGGCGCTGGCACCTGCCCGCGGAGCGCTGTACCGACCCGCGGATCGCCAACCCCGATACGGTGTACTCCGCGCGCGGCTACTACCTCGACCCGTTCGAGCCGGACCTCACGGATCTCGCCCTTGATAGCGGCCTGATTGCCCAACTCGACCCGCTCGTTCACCTCATTCTGGATGTCGGCAACCGGGCGTGGCGCGGCGCGCGGACCGCGAGCGTGGACCGCGCGCGCGTCGGCGTTGTGCTGGGCAACATCTGCCTCCCCACCGACGGCGCGAACGCGCTCTGCCGCGAAGTGCTCGGCCGTGGGGCAGGCTTCCAGCCTGTCCATCCCTTGAACCGCTACGTCGCGGGGTTGCCCGCGGGGTTGCTCGCGCGCGGGCTGAACCTCGGCGGCGGCAGTTTCACTCTGGACGCGGCCTGCGCGTCGAGCCTGTACGCGCTCAAGCTGGCGTGCGACGAACTGCTCGCTGGCCGCGCCGACGCGATGCTCGCGGGCGGCGCGTCGCGCCCCGATTGCCAGTACACCCAGATGGGGTTCTCGCAGCTCCGCGCGCTGGCCCCCAGCGGGCGCTGTTCGCCGTTCGACGCCGCCGCGGACGGCCTCGTTGTCGGCGAGGGCGCGGGCGTCTTCGTCCTCAAGCGCTTGGCCGACGCGCTGAAACACGGCGACACGATCCACGCGACCATCGCGGGCGTCGGGCTGTCGAACGACATGCACGGCAACCTGCTCGCGCCGGCGAAGGAGGGCCAGCTGCGCGCGATGCGCGCGGCCTACGCCCGGGCCGGCTGGCAACCGCACGACGCGGACCTGATCGAGTGCCACGCGACCGGCACGCCGGTGGGCGACGCCGTCGAGTTCGACAGCCTGCGCGAGCTTTGGGGAAATAGCGGATGGGCACCGGGGCAGTGCGCCATCGGCTCGGTGAAGTCCACCGTGGGCCACCTGCTGACGGGCGCGGGCGCGGCGGCGCTGGCGAAGGTGCTGCTCGCGATGAAGGCGGAACAGCTCGCGCCGCAAGCGAACTTCGCGCGCCCCGCCGACGGGTTGCGGTACGCGGAAGGGCCGTTCAAAGTGCTGAGCCGCCCGGAGCGCTGGAGCCGGCGCGCGGCGACCACCCCGCGCCGCGCCGCGGTCAGCGGGTTCGGGTTCGGCGGCGTCAACGCGCACCTGCTGGTCGAAGAGTGGACCGGCATCCCGCCGAAGAAGGCCGCGCAGCCGCCCGCGAGCGTGCCGAAGCTCGTGACCGCGGCGCAGACCCGCGACGGCGCGACCGCCGACCGCGCGGCGCGCGGCGCGGAGCCGGTCGCGGTGGTGGGTGTGGCGGCGCACGTCGGTCCGTGGGCCGACGCCCGCGCGCTGCAAGAGCACCTGTTGAACGGCGCGCCCGCGGTGCCGCGCCCGAAGGTCAACGGCTGGGCGCGCGCCGCCGCGCCGTGCCCGCCGGGGTTCACCATCGACGAACTGCACGTCCCCATCGACCGCTTCCGCGTGCCGCCGAAGGAACTCGAAGAGACGCTGCCGCAACAGCTCCTCATGCTGCAAGTGGCCGCGACCGCGCTCGACGATTCGCTACGCGAACACGGGGCTGACGCCCCACGCTCGCCCGATTCGCCCACAACCGGCACCTTCATCGGCCTCGGCCTCGACCTGAACACGACGAACTTTCACCTGCGCTGGGCGGCGCTGGCTGCGGGCGCGGACGGCGATGACGCAAGCCCCCCGCTGAGCGCGAACCGCACGATGGGCGCGCTAGGCAGCATCGCGGCCAGTCGTATCGCGCGGACGTTCCACTTCGGCGGGCCGAGTCACACGGTTTGCAGCGAGGAAGGCTCCGCGGCGCGGGCCGTCGAACTGGGCGTGCGCGCGCTACAGGCGCGCGAACTGGATCGCGCGCTCGCCGGCGGCGTCGATCTGGCCGCCGACCCGCGGCTGGTGCTGCCCGCCGGATCGCCGGTCCCGGGCGAAGGCGCGGTCGCCTTCGTACTGAAGCGACTCAGCGACGCGGAGCGCGACGGCGACCGCGTGTACGCGATCATCCGCGGTGTCGGCGTGGCGTCGAGCGACGACGAGGCGCTGCGCCGCGCGACCACCGACGCGGGCGCGCCGGCCGAAGGCGCGGTGCCGTTCGACGCGGCAGCCGACGTGGGCGACACCGGGTTCGCGTCCGGCGCGGTGTCGCTGCTGAAGGCGTGCCTCGCGCTGCATCATGAGGTGCTGCCCGGCGCGAACCCGCAGTATTGGCTGCACAACCGCGCGAACGGGCCGCGGCGCGCGACCGTGGGTTCGCGCGGCGCGGACGGCTCGCACTTCGCGTTCGTGCTGGAGGAACCGCCCGCGCGCCCGCGCCCGGCGGAACTGGCGCAACCCCTCGGCGCGCGCGCGGAAGCGGCGTTCGTGATCGACGGCGCGCGCCCGCAGGAACTGCTCGCCGGGGTGAAGAAGCTGTACGCGCTCGCGGCGGGGCGGCGCGGCGCGAACGTCGAGGCGCTGGCGCGCGAATGGGTCCGCACGGCCCCGCCGGACGCGGGCCGCGCGCGCGCGGCGGCGTGCGTCGCGCGCTCCGCCGACGAACTGCTCGAACAGCTCGCGTTCGTCGCGGAGTCGCTCCGCTCCGCGCCGGACACGCCGCTCGCGGCCAGCGCGAAACCGGCCCTGCGCGACCGCGTGTTCTACAACCCGGAACCGCTCGGCCCGCGCGCGAAGGTCGCGCTCGTGTTCCCCGGGTCCGGCAACCAGTTCGACGGCATGGGCCGCGACCTGTCCGCACAGTGGCCCGACGTGCTGCGCCGGCAGCACGCCGAGAGCGCGCGGCTCCGCGACCAGTTCGCCCCGCAGTTCTTCTGGGCGAACCGCACCGCGGACGCCACCGCCCGCGACCTGATGTTCGGTCAAGTCACAACCGGCGCGCTCGTCAGTGACATCGTGTTGTCACTCGGTGCGCGGTGCGACGCGATGGTCGGCCTGAGCCTCGGCGAATCGGCCGGGCTGTTCGGGGTGCGCGTGTGGAAATCGCGCGACGAGATGTACGCCCGCATGGAGCGCGCGACGCTGTTCGCGACGGACCTCGCCCCGCCGTACGACGCGGCCCGCACGTTCTACGGCGACTTGGTCGATTGGGTCAGCGGGATCGTTGCCGCTTCGCCGGACGACGTGGCCGCGGCGCTGCGGCCGAGGTTGCTCGCGTACCCGCTCATCGTGAACACACCGACCGAGTGCGTCATCGGCGGTCGCCGCGCCGACGTGTTGCAACTGGCGAGCGCGCTCGGCAAGCCGGTTCACCTGCTCGAAGGGGTGACGCTCGCGCACTGTGAGGCCGGGCGGCCGGTGGAGGTGCCGTACCGCGAGCTGCACACGCTGCCGGTGTCGCCGCCCGCGGGCGTGACGATCTACAGCGGGGCGTGGGGCAAGAGCTACAAGCCCACGGAAAAACAGTGCGCCGAGTCGATCACGGCCGGACTGGTCGGCCCCATCGACGTGCCGCGCGTCATCGAAGCCGCCTATCGCGACGGCGTGCGCGCGTTCATCGAAGTTGGGCCGGGGAACTCGTGTACGCGCATGATCGGGGCGATTCTGGGCGACCGCCCGCACCTCGCGCGCGCCGCGCACGCGGCCAAGCAGGACGCGGTTTCGCAAGTGCTGCGGCTGGTCGCGCACCTCGCGGCCGAGCGCGTGCCCGTCGACCTCGCGGCGCTGTACGGCACCGAGACGAAGTGCGTGGCGCACCGCGCGCCGGCCGCGCCGACGCGCACGGTCGCGATCCCGGTGGGCGCGCCGCCCCGCGCCGCCCCGCAGGTAGCGGTCGAAGTGCCCGCCCCCGCGCCGTCGCGCGTCGAACCACAAGCGCCCGCGGTGCCGGTTGTAGAGCCTTCCGTTTCCGCGCCGGTCGTCGTCGCGCCCGCGCCGTCGTTCGTCGAGACCGCGGCCAACGTGCAGGTGCTGAACATGCAGGCGCAAGAAGTGTTCCTGCGCATCAACGGCAAGCTCATGGACGCCGCCGCCGGCGTGCTGCGGTTCCAGACGGCGCTGCTGGGCGCGTGGATGGGGCAACCTACCGCCCTCGCCCTCGCAGAACCCCCCCCCCCAACCCCCCTCCCTGAAGGGAGGGGGGAGGAAGAACCCTCGCGCGCCGCGGACGCACTCGTTGCGCCGATGCCTTTCTCCCCCTCCCTTCAGGGAGGGGGGTGGTGGGGGGGGGCTGCGGACCCTCCGCGCGCCCTTACCTACGAGCAGTGCTGCGCGTTCGCCGCGGGCAAGATCGCCGACGCGCTGGGGCCGATGTTCGCCGAGGTGGACACGTTCCCCACGCGCGTGCGGTTGCCCGACGGCCCGCTCCAACTGGTGGATCGCATCACGCTCATTGAGGGCGAACCGAAGAGCATGACCAGCGGGCGCGTCGTCACCGAGCACACGGTTCACGCGGATCGCTGGTACTTGCAGGCGCACCGCATTCCGACCGCGGTGTGCGTCGAAGCGGGGCAAGCCGACCTGTTCCTTTCGGGTTATCTCGGCATCGATTTCCAGACGCGCGGCCTCGCCGTGTACCGGCTTCTGGACGCGGTGGTGGCGTTCCATCGCGGGCTGCCGCGCGTCGGCGAGACCATCGTCTACGACATCCACATCGACAAGTTCGTGAACATGGCCGGGGCGTGGCTGTTCCACTTCTGGTTCGACGGCACGGTGAACGGCGAACCGCTGATTACGATGCGGAACGGCGTGGCCGGGTTCTTCACGGCGGAGGCGCTCGCGGCCGGTCAGGGCATCGTGCAGACGACGCTCGACAAGCAGCGGTTGCCGGGCAAGATGCCCGCGGACTGGCGCGACCTCGTGCCGCAATCGGTCTGCGCGCTGACCGCGAAGCAGGTGGTCGCGCTCCGGGCCGGCGACCTCGTGACTGCGTTCGGGCCGACCTTCGCCCGCGCGAACCTGCGCGCGCCGGCCACCATCCCCGGCGGGATGCTGCGCCTCGTGGACCGCGTGCCCCTCATCGACCCCGACGGCGGGCGGTTCGGCACCGGGTTCGTCCGCGCCGAGTTCGACATTCACCCCGACGACTGGTTCCTGACGTGCCACTTCGTCGACGATCAGGTGATGCCCGGCACGCTCATGTACGAGTGCTGCCTGCACACGCTGCGCGTGCTGCTCATGCGCCTCGGCTGGGTGGGCGAGGCCGACGAAGTGGTTCACGAGCCGGTGCCGGGCGTGAACAGCCGGCTCAAGTGCCGCGGGCAGGTGATCGCGACCACGAAGACCGTGACCTACGAAGTGACCGTGAAGGAACTGGGCTACGGCCCGGCCCCGTACTGCATCGCCGACGCGCTGATGTACGCCGATGGGAAGCCCATCGTCGAGATCGGCAACATGAGTCTGCGCATGAGCGGGCTGACGCGCGAGAAGTTGGAACAGGTGTGGGGGCAAAGGCAACCTAACCCCCCGGCCCCCTTCCCTAAGAGGGAAGGGGGAGAAGCAGACTCTTCTCTTCCTCCCCCTTCCCTCTTAGGGAAGGGGGCCGGGGGGTTAGGTTCTGCCCCCCTCTACGATTCCGCCAAGATCATGGCGTACTCGAACGGCAAGCCCTCCGAAGCCTTCGGCGCGCCGTACAAGGTGTTCGACAGCGGGCGTGTGATCGCGCGGCTGCCGGGGCCGCCGTACCAGTTCCTCGATTGCGTCACCGCGGTCACGGGCGAGCCGTTCGTGCTGAAGGCCGGGGCCGCGTGTACTGCGGAGTACGCGGTGCCGCCCGCCGCGTGGTACTTCGGCGCGAATCGGTGCGAGAACATGCCGTTCTCCGTCCTGTTGGAGATAGCCCTTCAGCCGTGCGGGTGGCTCGCCGCCTACTGCGGGTCGGCGCTGACCAGCGCCGAAGACCTGAGCTTCCGCAACCTCGGCGGCAAGGGCACGCAGTTCCGTGCCGTCACGCCCGACAGCGGCACGCTTTCGACCACCGTGAAGATGACCAGCGTGTCGAACTCCGCGGGTATGATTATCCAGCACTACGACATGCTGGTGCGCGACGCGCGCGGCGACGTGTACAAGGGGACGACGTACTTCGGGTTCTTCACGAAGCCGGCGCTGGCGAACCAGATCGGCATTCGCGACGCGAAAGTTCCGTGGCCGACGGACGCGGAACTGGCCCGCGCGCAGAGCGACACGCTGCCGCACGACGCACCGTTCCCCGCGCCGATGCTGCGGATGGTGGACCGCGTGACCGCGTACGTCCCCGACGGTGGGGCGAAGGGCTTGGGACTCGTGGTCGGCAGCATCGACGTGGACCCGGACTTCTGGTTCTTCAAGGCGCACTTCTACCAAGACCCCGTTTGGCCCGGCTCCCTCGGTTTGGAGTCCTTTTTGCAACTGCTGAAGTACGCGGCGTGGCGGCGCTGGGGCGAACCGGCGGAACCGTGGCACACGGTGGCCCGGAACGAGCTACACTCGTGGGTGTACCGCGGGCAGGTACTGCCGAAAGACCGCGCGGTGACCGTGGTGCTGGAAGTGACGGCGGCCGACGACGCGGCCCGCCGGCTCCGGGCCAACGGGTTCCTCACGGTGGACGGGCGGGTCATCTACCAGATGACCGACTTCTCACTAGAGTAGCCGCTGCGACTCGCCGCCCCTTTGTGCCACGCCTCTCGGAACCGCCACGGAGTAGCGGGCGATATGAAGTACAATCGGGTTCACCTCGAATCGTTCGGCTACGAACTCCCCCCGGTGGTGGTTTCAACCGCCGAACTGGAGTCGCGGCTCGCGCCCATTTACAAGGCGCTGAAAATGGCCCCGGGGCAGTTGGAACTGCTGACCGGGATCAACGAGCGCCGCTGGTGGGAGCCGAACTACCCCATTTCGCTGGGGGCCGCCGCCGCCGCGAAGAAGGCGCTCGCCGCCGCCGACGTGAGCGCCGACGAGATCGACGTCCTCATCTACGCCGGGGTGTGCCGCGAGCAGTTCGAACCGGCCACCGCGTGCGCCGTCGCCCACGAACTGAAGATCAACCCGAACGCCGCCGTCTTCGACCTGTCGAACGCCTGCCTCGGCGTCCTCAACGGCATCGTCGAGGTCGCGAACAAGATCGAACTGGGACAGGCGAAGGCCGGCTTGGTCGTCTCCGCGGAGACGGCGCGTGAGATCAACGAGAACATGATCGACCAGATGGTGCGGACCAACTCGGTCGAGCTGTTCCGCGAGAGCGTGGCGACGCTGACCGGCGGGTCCGGGGCGGTCGCGGTGCTGGTGGTGAGCGAGGAGCTGTCGCGCGAGAAGCGCCGCAAGTTGCTCGGCGGGGTGACGCAGAACGCGCCGCAACACAACGGCCTGTGCCGCTGGGGGCTTCAGTCGATCCTGCCGGCCGCGGCCGGGCGCGTGTTCGGTCCCGGCGCGGCGGCCCTCATGCAGCGCGGCGTCGAGGGCGCGGGCGCGCTGATGCAAAAGGGCGTCGATTTCGGCATGCGCCACGTCATGATCCCGTTCATGGAAACGCACGCCGGCGAGGTGCTCAAGTACGGCGTCGAACTCGGCCTGCGCACGTGGCAGAGCTTCCTCACCAAGTTCGGGTGGCGCGGCGACCACTTCGACAAGGTGATCTGCCACCAAGTGGGCGCGGGCCACCGCGAGGCCGTGCTGAAGGCCATCGGCGTGCCGCCGGAAAAGGACTTCAGCACGTTCGAGTACCTCGGCAACATCGGCACCGTGTCCCTGCCGATCACCGCGGCGATTGCGGAGGAACGCGAGTTCCTCCAACCGGGCGACCGCGTCGGCTTCCTCGGCATCGGCAGCGGCCTCAACTGCCTCATGCTCGGCTTGGAGTGGTAACACAACCTTCATGAGCCACACCCCCGATTCGCCCCCGCCCCTTCGCACCAACCGCCTGCCGTCCGACGACGACGCCCCGCCGTTCCCCAACCCGGCCCCGGACCTGTTCCCGTTCAAACCGCGGGTCGCGGCGCGGCGCGGGCTGCGCATGAGCTACCTCGACGAGGGCCGCGGCGACACCGTAGTAATGCTGCACGGCAACCCGACGTGGGGCTTCTACTACCGCAACCTCGTGCTCTCGCTGCGCGAGTCGTACCGGTGCATCGTCCCCGATCACATCGGCTGCGGCCTCTCCGATAAGCCCCCGCTGGGCCAGTACGACTACGCGCTCAAGAGCCGCATCGACGACCTCGAATGGCTGCTCGACGAGCGCGGGCTGACCAAAGACCTGACGCTGGTGCTGCACGACTGGGGCGGCATGATCGGGATGGGGTTCGCCGAGCGGCACCCCGACCGCGTGAAAAGAATTGTCGCGAGCAACACCGGCGCGTTCCCGCTGCCGGCGTCGAAGAAGCTGCCGCGGTCGCTGTGGTGGGGCCGCAACACGGCCCTCGGCGCGTGGCTCATCACCAAGCGGAACTGGTTCTGCAAGAAGGCGGCGCAGTGGTGCGCGACGCGCAAGCCGCTCCCGCCGGACGTGCGGGCCGCGTACCTCGCGCCCTACGACACGCCCGCGCACCGGGTCGCGGTGCTGAAGTTCGTGCAGACGATCCCGCTGAAGCCGACCGACGAGGGCTACGACATCGTGAGTGACACCGCGGCGTCGCTCGCGAAGTTCCGGGCCACGCCGACGCTGCTCTTGTGGGGGATGAAGGACTTCGTGTTCGACCGGCACTTCTTCGAGGAGTGGAAGCGGCACTTCCCGCACGCGGAGGCCCACACGTGGCCCGACTGCGGGCACTACCTCTTGGAAGACGCCGGCGAACTCGCCATCATGCGCGTGTGGGAGTTCCTGCAACGGTACCCCATCAACCCTGAGTAACCTCTTCGTTAGCCGCGAGCCGCAGGCGAGCGCGGCCGTTCGCGCTCGCCTGCGGCTCGCGGCTAACAAGACGTTCCCATGCCCCCTTCCCTCAACGTCGCTTCGCACCTCGCGCGGATGGCGCGCGAGCACCCGGCGCGGGTGGCGATCTACGCGCCGCGCGGGCGCGTGAACCCCGACGGCGACACCCCGCACCGCGCGAGAACCTTCGCCGAACTGAACGCCGACGCCGACGCCGTCGCGCACGGGCTGCACGCCGCGAGCGTCACGCGCGGGACGCGGGCCGCGCTCATGGTGCCGCCGTCGCCGGACTTCTTCGCGCTCACGTTCGCGCTGTTCAAGGTCGGCGCGGTCCCGGTGCTCATCGACCCCGGCATGGGCGTGAAGAACCTCGGCAAGTGCCTCGCGGAGGCGGAGCCGGAAGCGTTCGTCGGGATCGCGAAGGCGCACGCCGCGCGGCGCGTGTTGGGCTGGGCGAAGCGCACCGTGCGCACCACCGTGAACGCGGGCCGCTGGCGGTTCTTCTGCACCACGTCGCTCGCGCGCCTGCGCGCCGCTGGCCGCGCGCGCGGCCCCTACGCGATCCCCGAACCCGGCGCGGACGAACCTGCCGCGATCCTCTTCACAAGCGGCAGCACGGGCGTGGCGAAGGGCGTCGTGTACACGCACGGCATCTTCGCGGCGCAGGTGGAGATGCTGAAGGCGACCTACGGCATCGCGCCGGGCGAAGTCGACCTGTGTACGTTCCCGCTGTTCGCGCTGTTCGGCCCGGCGCTGGGCATGACGTGCGTGATCCCCGACATGAACGCCGCGCGCCCGGCGCAACTCGACCCGCGCAAGGCCGCGGCGCAGATCCGGCAGTTCGGCGTTACCAACATGTTCGGCTCGCCCGCGGTCATTCGACGGCTGGGAGAGTTGTTGCCACTCGTGGCTTCGCGAGCGGATTCGCCTCTCATCACCCTCAAGCGCGTCATCTCCGCCGGCGCGCCGGCTTCGGCATCGTCCCTCGCGCGGTTCGTCGGGCTAATTCCTGACAGCGCGGAAGTGTTCACGCCGTATGGAGCCACTGAAGCGCTGCCGGTGGCGAACATCGGCAGTCGCGAGATTCTGAGCGAGACGCGCGCGCTGACCGAGCAGGGCAAGGGCGTGTGCGTCGGGCGACCGGTCGCGGGGATGGAGGTGCGCGTCATCCGCATCAGCGACGAGCCGATTGCCGAGTGGGACGACGCGCTTCTCGCGCCGCCGGGCGAGGTGGGCGAGTTCGTCGTTCGCGGGCCGGTGGTGACGCGACAATACTACAACCGGCCCGAGGCGACCAAACTGGCGAAGATTCGCGACCCGAAGACGGGTGAGGTGTTTCATCGCATGGGCGACGTCGGGTATCTTGACGAGCGCGGCCGGCTCTGGTTCTGCGGCCGGAAGTCGCACCGCGTCGTCACCCCGCACGGCACGCTGTTCACCGACATGGTCGAACCGATCTTCAACGTAAACAGGTTGCACGAGCGAACGGCACTTGTTGGCGTGAAGCGAAACGGAGTGACGTACCCGGTCCTGTGTGTCGAAGTCGGTCCGGGGCTGAGCGGAATCCCTGACGAGGGGGCCGATTTCGAAACCGTTGCGGCGCGGTTCGAGCACACGCGGTTGATTCGGACGTTCTTGCTCCATCGTGGGACGTTCCCCGTGGACGTGCGGCACAACTCGAAGATCTTCCGCGAGAAGCTGGCGGTGTGGGCCGACAAGCAACTCGGCCCGAAGTGGAACCCGGAGGCGAAGCCATAGGCTCTTCTGTAGCCGGCCTCTGTGAGGCCGGAGCTATGCGAGTGGGGTAGCTACCGGGGACAGCGATTGAGTTCTGTAGCCGGCCTCACTGAGGCCGGAGCTACGAGAGGGGTACAGCTACCGGCCTCACAGAGGCCGGCTACAGAATAACCAAGGGCGGGCGCATGAAAGCAGTGGTGACCGGCGGCGGCGGGTTCCTCGGCGGGGCGGTCGTGCGACTGCTCCGCGCGCGGGGCGACTCCGTGCGCTCGTTCACCCGCTCGCGGTACCCGTGGCTCGATGAACTGGGCGTCGAACAGAGCCTCGGCGACCTCGCGAAACTCCAAGACGTCGAGCGCGCCCTCGAAGGGTGCGACGTGGTGTTCCACGTCGCGGCGAAGGCCGGGGTGTGGGGCCGGTACGACGACTTCTTCAACACCAACGTGACCGGCACGCAGAACGTCCTCGCGGCGTGCAAGAAGCACGGCGTCCGCCGGCTCGTGTACACGTCCACGCCGAGCGTCGTTCACGCGGGCAAGGACGTGGAAGGCGCGAACGAGTCGCTGCCGTACCCCAAGCACTTCGAGGCCGCGTACTCCGCGACGAAGGCGAAGGCGGAAAAGGCAGTGCTGGCCGCGAACGGCCCGGACCTCGCCACCGTCTCGCTGCGCCCGCACCTGATCTTCGGGCCGGGCGACCCGCACCTCGTCCCGCGCGTCATCGCCGCGGCGCGGGCCGGGAAGCTGAAGCGCATCGGCACCAACAACCCGAAGGTTGATGTCACCTACGTCGACAACGCGGCGCAGGCGCACCTCGACGCGGCCGACCGGCTCGACATCGGCACCGCGCCCGCGGGCAAGGCGTACTTCATCTCCAACGGCGAACCCGTGGAGCTGTGGCCGTTCATCGACCGCGTGCTGACCGAAGCCGGCGCGCCGCCGGTCACGAAGACGGTGTCGGCGTGGAAGGCCCGGCTCGCCGGGCGCGTGCTCGAATGGGCCTACCGCTGGCTGCCGTTCCTGTCGGGCGAGCCGCCGATGACGCGGTTCGTCGCGAGTCAGCTTTCGACCTCGCACTGGTACGACATCAGCGCCGCCCGCCGCGACCTCGGCTACGTGCCGACCGTTGGCGTCGAAGAGGGCTTGAAGCGCCTCGGCGAGCGCCTGCGTGCGGGCTGAGGCGCGTCACGGCTTCGCGCCGCCGGCCTCCTCGTCGCCGTCCCAAATCTCCGACTCGTCCCACTCGTCGGTTTCGTTCGGTTCTTCGGGCGGCAGGCCGCCCTGCTCCTGCATCTGGTGCTTGTGGGCGATGGCGTCCTTCGCGGACGCGCCGTGCCGGTGCCGCCGGTCGCCGTCGGAGTGCCGGAACGCGCCCGTCAGCGGGTCCGCGTACTTCTTCTTGTTGGCCTTATCGGGCTTCTTGTCGCGCGCCATGTGATGTGGCCCGAATGGTGGAAGGTTGCTCGCACGGACACGCCCGCGCCGCGCGGGGTTCACCCCACGCCCCATTTCTTGCGCTTGCGCGGGCCGAAGAACGTCGGGCCGGGCGGGGGCGGGACCGCGGCGCGGGCGGCGTCGGTTGTGGCGCGGCGGCGCTGAAGCTCCAGCTTCAGGCTGTCGAGCCCTTTTCGCATCGCCCAGTTGTGGTTCGCGCGGAACAGCGGCTTGAACAGGAACGACAGGTACTTCAACAGCGCCTTGTCCGCGACGATCACCCACGTGTAAACGACGTCGGTGAACGCGCCGTTTTGCGTCAGCTCCCAAACGCCGGTGCCGCGGAAGTCGCCCTCGGCCGCGAGCGCGAGGCGCGCCGGCGGCGTCTTCTCGGTCGTGGTCATGTTCCACGCGAGTACGTAGGGCAGCCAGCCCTTCGACGTAAGCCGGTACGCGCTGTTCACGCCGCTCGCGTCCGCCGGTCGCAGCTGCTCGACCTTGAGCCAAACCGACGGCCACCAGCGCACGAGGTCGCACGTGTCCTCCAAGACGGCGAACACGTCCTCGCGCGCGGCCTCGACGCGCCAGCGCGTCACGAACTCGTAGCGGTTCGCGGCCACGGCGCGCCTCACTTCTTCGGTTCGCCCCACGCCTTCTTCATCAGCTCGAACCCGACCGGGTCGTGCTTCTCCAACTCGGCCTTCGTGTACGGGGCGAAGTCGTTCTTGCCGAAGTACGCCTCGCTCAGTTCGGCGAAGTACTCGGCCGGGTTGGTGGCGGCGTAGGCCTTCTTCTTCCCTCCGCTGACGTACTCGACGCTGTCGTACAGTTTGCGTTCCATCGCCTGCTTGTAGGCCGTTTGCAGCGGCTCGTACTTCTCGCCGAGCGTGAGGTGGTGGTGGGCGTGGGCCAGTTCGTGCAGCACCATCCACGGTTGCGCGCGCTTCGACCAGTCGACGAAGTTCTTGATGTTGTTGATCTCGACGCCGCCGGCCTTTTCGGGGTTGTAGCCGTTGTCCTTGAGCCAGCCCTTCGAGACGTGGAACTCCGCGGCCCCGTTCGGCTTGGCCCGCCACTCGATCCAAAACCGCACCTTCTTCAGCCCCGCGAGGTGCTTCTCCGGCACGACGGCAGACAGTTTCTTGAGCTGCGCGTCCAACTCCGCGAACGCGGCCTTCGCCTCGTCAGCGTGCTTCTCGACCTCCGGGTTCACGAGCACCGTGAACCCCTGAATCTCGCGCGCCTTGTAGTTCGCGGTCGGCTCGAACGCCCGCGCCTGTGGCGCGGTGAAAAGGATAATGAACGCGAGAGCGAGAAGTCGTGTCATGGCGATGTGCATAGAGTGGGGTAGAAGATGACAAGATAGCGAATCGGTGTGTCCGATAGCCAGACGGAATGCCACCGTGCAAATACTTCAAGCGACGAAGCAACCCGTGTGGGCAGTCGCGTTCTCGCCAGACGGGCGCACGCTCGCGGCTGGTGGCGGAAAAGCCGACGCTCGAGTGTGGAATCTCGCAAAAACGGGACGGCCACACAAACTAATGGCGTTCAATTCTATCGCGATCGCTTTCAGTCGCAACGACCGTCTCGTGATGTCGTGTTGGGGCGGGGACCCGCGCATCCTCCAGTGGCCCGGTGGAGAGCAACTCTGCACCGCGAAGACTTGGCCCGTGTACGCTTCGTATTCGGTCGCAATCACTGCGGACGAACACATCATCCACGGCACTCACCAGAAGTTGGCATGTTGGGATCTGGCAACCGGTGAGCAGTTGTGGGAAGGGAATCCCGGAGCGTACTGGACTCGGCTGGCCGCTGGTCCGGGCGACCGACTCGCTGTAGTCACCGACTTTCGCAACCTTCAGCTTTGGGACCGCGTTCGGGGGTTGCGAACGACATCGAAGGAATTGACCAGCGAAGGTGGTGTTCTCGCACTCGCCTTCTCGCCAGATGGCCGCACACTCGTGCTCTCATCCGCCTTCAATTTGCATCTGTGGGACGTTGAGACTTGGACCGAATGCAAGCGGTTGAACCTCTCTGTGCCTTGTACCCACCTTGCGTATCACCCGAGCGGAGACATGATCCTCGGCAGCACACACTCCACGCTGCGGCTTTGGGACTCAGACCTCAGCCGCGAGATTCGAGTTTATGACTTTGGGTTGAGCACAGCGCTCGACCTAAAGTTCGCCCCAGACGGACTCCGCGCCGCGGCCGGTGGACCGAACGGACAGGTTCTTCTTTGGGACATTGACTGACTGTTCCGGCTACCAGTGCATGACGTAGCCGCCGTCGACGTTGATCGTCTGGCCGGTCACGTTTGCGGCCCGCGCGCTGGCGAGGAACACCGCCATTGCCGCCACGTCTTCCGGCGTCTGCCATCGGTTCAGCGGCACCAACTTCTTGATCTTCTCCGCCGTCCATGCGTCGTAATCGACGCGCGCCTCCGGCGGTTGGCGGTCGGCCCACGCCTGCCACACCGAGCGGTTCAGCGGCGTCTTCACCATGCCCGGGTTCAGGCAGTTCACGCGCACGCCGAACGGCGCGAGGTCTTTCGCCGCGCACTGCGCGAAGTTGATGAGGCCCGCTTTCGAGGCGCTGTACGGCGGGTCGGTCTGCGAGCCGATCTGCCCGGCGACCGAGGCGAGGAACAGCACCGTGCCCCTGCCGCGGGTGGCGAGCCGCGGGGCGAAGGCGTGCGCCACGGTCGCGGCCCCGGTCAGGTTCACCCGCAGCACGCGGTCCCAGTCGGCCGGGTCCAGTTCCCAGAACGGGAACCCGAACTTGCCGGACCCGATGCCGACCGCGAACACCAAGTGATCGACCGCGCCGAAGTGCGCCCACGTCTCGGCGGCGGCGGCGCGCACGGCCGCGGCGTCGGTCACGTCCACCTGCCACCCGCGGCCGTCCAGTTCGTCCGCGGCGGAGTGAACGTCCGGCGACACGTCCCACACCCCGACGCGACAGCCCTCTTCGGCGAACGCCGACGCGGTGGCGCGCCCCAACCCGCGCGCCCCGCCGACCACGAGCGCGACACTTCCGGCCAATCCGAGATTCACGGCAGTTCCTCGTTGGGGGTACACTTGGTCTTCCCACGAGGATACCGCAATGCCCGCCGCGCCCAAATCTGCGTTCTCGGTTCTCGCGGCCACTTTGCCCGGCGAAGCCGACATCCTCGCGACAGTTATTGCCGATTTGAGCGATCACAACGCTAAACTGGTGTACGCCGACTGGCTGGAAGACCGCGACGACCCGCGCGGCCCGTTCCTGCGGAAGTTCGTCACCGCGCACCGCGACTGGAAGGCATTGCCGGCGCTGAAGGGCGTGCCGAAGGCGTGGCGGGAGCTGATCGGTCTCGAACTGGTGAAGCGGGTTCAACAAAGCCCGCTGGTGATGCGCGAGGCGAAGATTCTCGCGCTCGCGCGGCCCGCCATCGAGTTCAACTCGGTGCGCGCGGCGGAGAAGTCGATCCCCGTCGGCGCGAGCAAGCTCGGCGGCGGGGCGGACCTGCCGCCGGACGTGGAGTGGCCGTGCCGGTGGGACATCCCGCTCGCGTTCCTCGGGCAGTTCAACCTCGCGGAGTTGCACGCCAGCCCGGTCGCGCGCGACCTGCCCGCGACCGGCCTGTTCTCGGTGTTCACGGTGTACGACGGGGACGACGGCAACGACGACTTCCCCAAAGGCAGTTGGCGGTTCTTGTACTTCCCCGATACGGGGAAGTTGAAGCGGCACCCGGCACCGGACCTGTTGTTCCCGTCGTGCCGCGTGTCGTACTCGGAAATCCTCACGCTGCCGTCCGAAGATTCGCCGTGGCGCGCCGCTCTCGGCATCGGCCCGAAGCACCTCGGCTACGAGTGCTACCGCGACTTACACTTGGGGTTGGGCGGCGGCGACCACCTGCTCGGCTACCCGTGCCCCATCCAAGGCGACGTGCTCGGCAAGAAGGACGTGCGGCACCTGCTGACGATCAGCGGCGCGCAGGCGACGGGTTGGGAGTGGGGCGACGGCGGGCAACTGTACTTCACCATCGACGAGAAGGACTTGCAGCAGGGGAAGTTTGACCGCGTGCGGCTGGAAGTGGACTGCGCGTGACGCGCGGCAGTCGCGCCGTGTTCGTAGTGCCCCGCTTCAGCGGGTCGCGGCGCGAGCGACCTTCGCGGTCGCACACCGAGCGATGACCCGCTGAAGCGGGTCACTACGAACACGGGCGGACGTTCCCGCACTTGCCCTTACTTCAGCTTGGTGGTGCCTTCGCCGGAGATGGGGCCACTGAGCGTCATTTCGGCCTTCACGTCGTCCATCTTCACGGTGCCGGCCAGCTCGATCTTCCCGGCGAACGTCTCCTTCACGTTCACCCCGGTCTTCAGCGACTTCCACGTGGTGATCTTCAGGTCCATCTTCACGTCCACGTTCGGCTCGCCGTCGTCCTTCATCTTGCCGGTGATCTTCGCCTCGGACTGAACCACGGCCACCGGCTCGCCGTTCAGGTCTTCCACCTTCACGAACTTCTGGTTCACCTTCCCCTTCACGTCGGTGAACGAGTTGCCGAGCAGCTTGTTCAGGGCCGCGGCGTCCACGGTCCATGTGTGCCCGACCTTCACCTTGTCTTTGGGGTACAGGTCGTCGTCGTTCTCGATCCCGTTGCGCGAGTCGAGCTCCTTCTTCTGCTTGTCGCTGGGCTTGGTGTCCACGAGCGCGTGCTTCCACTTCTTGCCGTCGCGCTCGCTGATGATGGTTTCCTTCTCCAGCGCGGTCGGCTCGGTCATCGGCGGGGTCTTGTTGCCGTCGATGGTGGCGCTCACGTCGGCGCGCTCCTTGATCACCTTCGTCTGGCACTTGGTAACGTTCCGCCCGTCCACGGCCAGCACCTTCGCCTCTTCCTCGCTCGTCACGACGAGGTCGAGCTTCATGGTGATGGTCTGGCCGGCGACCTTCATGGTCGTGTCGGCGTTGGTGATCTTGAGCGTGCCCTTGCCGACGAACACCTGCCCCTTCTCGGGGGCCGGGCCGCGCAGGTCGTAGGCGTCGTCGTCCGCGCCGGTGGTGTTGAGGGCCGCGGCGAGTACCGCGACCGCGCCGAGCGCCCACTTGTACTTGAGCATGACGTCTCCCGAAATGAGTTGCAGCCCCGCTATCTTCCGGGTTCGCCCGCCGAAGGGCAACGTCAAGTCGCGGAACTTGCGGCGCGCACCAGCGCCAGCGCGACGCGCATCGAGTCGAACGCGCACTCGTCGTCCGGCACGTCGGCGGGCACCCGCCACTCGATACCCGCGACGCCGTCGAGCGGTTTCGCGCGATCCGCGTCCACCGCGTCCGCGGCGAAGTACAGGTCGACGACCGGGTACGACACCTCGCGGTAGTGGTACAGGTTCGGGAACGAGACGAGGAACCGCACGTTCGCGACCTCCAGCCCCACCTCCTCGCGCACCTCGCGGCGCATGCCCTCCTCGGCCGATTCGCCGAAGTCGATGAACCCGCCGGGCACGCCGAACTTGCCCGCGGCCGGGTCCTTCGCGCGGCGGATCAGCAGCACGCGCCCGGCGGGGTCGAACACGACCGCCGCCGCCGCGACCGTGGGGTTAAAGTAGAACGTGAGGCCGCACGCGGCGCAGCGCAGCGGCGTGTGGCCGCGCGCGTCGGCGGCGCGCGGGGCGGCGCACCGCGGGCAGAAGCGGAACAGTTCGCTGGGGCGCATAGGGGGGGAACCGCACGCGGGCGACGGTCTTCTGTAGCCGGGGTCTGTGACCCCGGAAGCTCAACGGCGCGCGAAGCTCCGGCCTAACAGAGGCCGGCTACAATTAGGCGACGGTTGGCAATTGTACGCGCGGCGCTACTGCTTGCCGTCCTTCTTGCCGGGGCCGCCGCCGTCCTTCTTGCCGCCCCAGCCGCCGGGCCACATGCCGCCACCGCCCGGCCCGAACGGGCGACCGCCGGCGCCGCCGAACCCGCCGAAGCCCCCGTACTGCCCGGCGCTCTTGCCCGCGGCCTCGGCCGCGCGCCGGTCGTTCAGCCGGTCGCACACGTCGGACAGCTTCCAGTAGGTCATCAGCATCAGGTCGCGGCCGAACGGGGGCGGGCCGTCGCCGCGCGGGGGCTGCGGCCCGGCCTGCGGCTTGACGTACGCGCTGAGTTCCTCGGCGGACTCTTCGAGCACCTTGCGCGCCGGCTGGTGCCCGCCGCGCTCGGCCAGTACCCACGCGAGGCGGAACCGGGCCAGCGCGAGGTCCAGCGGGGCGCTCGCGGGACGCGCCACCGACTCGGTCGAGGTGAGCGCCGCGACCGCGTCGCGGTAGGCGGCTTCCGCGCCGGGCAGGTCGCCGCGCTGCTCGCGCGTGTACCCGATGCGGAACAGCCCGGTGCCAGCGAGCCACGGGTTCGCGCGCGCCAGTTCCCCGACGCGCCGCACCGGCGCGTCGGAGTCGTCGAACGCCTCGGGCGGCGCGACCGCGTAGGCCATCACCAACTCGGCCCGCATCTCGGCGCCGTCGGGCGCGTGCGCCACGAGCGGTTCGAGCAATCCGACCGCGCGGCGGAACGCGGCCACCGCTTGTTGCGGCCGGTCGAGCATCACGTGCGCCTCGCACACGCGGCGCGACGCCTTCGCCGCTTCGAACTGGAGCCGAACGGTCGGCTGCTTCTGCTCCGCGAGCTTGTCGTAGAAGGTCAGAACGGCTTCGAGGATCGCGGCCTTGTCCGAGGCCGACTCCGCCGCGGGGCCGCCGACCTTCGCCCCGCCCGGCGGCGGATTCGGCCCGGTGCCGCCCGGCCCACGGCCCATCGTCGGCGGCGGGAGCGGGACCCCGAACCCCTGCCGCCCGGTGCCGCCGGCCGCCTCGAACACCTTCTCGAACGCTTCCAGCGACAGGTTCAAGTTCGCTTCGAGTTTGAGCGAGAGCTGCTGCGCGTCCGCGGTCGCGCGGTCGGCGTCGGCCTTCGCCGCTTCGATCGTCCGGCGCGCGTCTTCGGAATCTTTGCGGCGCTCCTCGGCGCGGGCGTAGCCCACCCACCCCGCGACCGCGGCCAGCGACACCGCCAGCAGCGTGCTGAGCGCGAGCGATGCCACCGCCGGGTTGCGCCGGCACCAGCGCCAGCCGCGCGAAACGAGCGTCGAGCGCCGGGCCTTGATCGGGCGGTCGTCGAGGAACGCTTGCAGGTCGTCGGCGAGGTCGCGCGTGGTCGCGTACCGCGCGGCGGGCTCGCGGGCCATCGCCTTCAGCACGATGGTTTCGAGGTCGCGCGGGATGCCCGGGTTCCGCGCGCGCGGCGGCTCCGGGTCCGTGTCCGACACGAGCTTCACGATCTGCGCCGGGCTGTCCGCGGAGTACGGCGGCGCGAGCGTGAGCAGTTCGTACAGGGTCGCGCCGAGGCCGTACACGTCGCTGCGCGCGTCCGCGTGCCCGGCGAGGCACTCCGGCGGCAAGTACTGCAGAGTGCCGAGAATGTCGCCGGTCGCGGTGAGGCCGTCGGTGTTGGTCAGTTTGGCGAGGCCGAAGTCGGCGACCCACACGGTTTCGCCGTCGAGGATCAGGTTCGCGGGCTTCACGTCGCGGTGCAGCACGCCCTGCTTGTGCGCGTAGTGCAGCGCGCCCGCCGCCTGAATGCCGATCTGGGCGACGAAGTTCCAGTCGCCGTAGCCCGGCGCGGCGGCGCTCGGGCCGTCGCCGGCCGGCGCGCCGTCGTTGCCGCTGCCGCCCAGCGGTTCCGTGTCGGGGTCGTTGCCGACGCGCGTGCGGCTCGCCGCGACCCCGGTGCGCCCTTCGCTCTTGCGCCACTGCCACACGAGCGCGTGAAGCCCGCGCCCGGGGATGAGCTGCATCACGTAGTACGGCAGCCCGTCCTGCTCGCCCACGCCGAACACCGGCACGATGTTGGTGTGGTGCAACTTCGCCGCGGCCTGCGCCTCGCGCACGAACCGTTCGCGGCGGGTCTTGTCCAGTTGGGCGTGCCGCGCGAGCACCTTGAGCGCGACCGGGCGGCCCAGCGATTCCTGCACGGCCTCGAACACGATGCCCATCCCGCCGCGGCCCAACTCGCGCACGATGCGGAAGTCGCCGAGGCGGTCCGGCAGCGACGGCGCGGCGGCCGGCGTGCGGAACCGCTTCAGCATCTCCATCTGCGCGACCGCGGGCAGCAGTTCCTTCAGCTCCGCGGCGTGGGCCGGGTGCGCCGCGGCGTACGCGCTCACCGACGGGTGCTCGCCGCGCCGCAAGCGGTCGGCGAACTCTTCGGCCAGCACGTCCACCGGGTCGCGGTCGTCGGTAAGCATGGTTCCGCCCAAATGTGTCGCCGGTGGCGACGCCGCTGGTCGTGGGGCAAGGTGTGTCAGCCACCGAAGCCCGGCAGCGTCTCCAGAATCTGCTTCAGCCGCGCCAGCGCGCGGACGTAGCGCTTGCTGGCCGCGGCCGGTTGGATGCCGAGGATCGTCGCGGTGTCCGTGTTGCTCAGTTCCTCGAAGTGCCGCAGGGCGAGCACCTCGCGGTCGAGCGGGTCCATCTGGGTCAGCGCCTCTTCGAGGCGCGAGAACGATTCGGTGCGCGCGGCGGCGTTGCTGGGGCTGGTGCCGTCGCCGAGCAGGCACGCGGCCAAGCACGCCGAGTCCGCGCCCGGCGGGCCGCGGTGAATCGGCACCTCGTTGCCCACGTCGCGCTTCTGGGCCAAGTGCTCGCGGTGAACGTCGGCGAGGCGCTGGCCCACCACGAGCCGCAGCCACCCGAAGAACGACTGGTCCGGCTTATCGAAATAGTGGTCGATGCGTTTCACCGCGTCGATGTACGCCTCCTGCAACACGTCCGACGGGGACACGCGCCCGGCGAGGCGGTGGTCGAGGCGCAACTGCACCATGCGGCGCAGCTTGTCGCGGTGCCGCGCGAACAGTTCCGCGAGCGCCGGCTGGTCGCCCCCGCGGACGCGGTCGAGCAACTGAACGATGTCCGCCTCGCCCTCGGCCGGCATGGGTCGCTCTCGTCGGGGTTCACTGTGTAGCCGGCCTCAGCGAGGCCGGAGCGACACGCGCGCTGTGCGGCACCGGCCTCACCGAGGCCGGCTACAGGAGACACCCTCAGCATAAACGAAACGAGTGGGAAAGTGGCGACGGGGCGCGCCGGGTCGATGAAAAAGGGGTGAGGCCGGTCGCGGCGCGGCCCGCCGGTGCGTTTAATGAGCGCAGGGCACGCGCCGCACTTTCCCGGTCGCCCCCTCTCCACGCTGCGGAGGAACGATCATGTTCTGGGTTCGTAAGGTGTTCGCGCCGGTCGCGCTCGTGTTCGGCATCGTCGGCACGACCGCGCTCGTGATGGCCGACGGGCAGCCCCCGTTCGGCAAGGGCGGGTTCCAGCCGCCGTTCGGTAAGGGCGGTCAGCCCGGCGACAAAAAGGGCGAGAAGAAAGACGGGCAACCGGGCGACAAGAAGGTCGAAGAGAAGAAGGGTGGCCAACCGGGGCAACCCGGCGATAAGAAGGGCGGCCCGCGCCCGGACGCGGCCGTCGACGCGTGGGTGAAGGTGCTGATCGAAAAGATCACCGACCCGCACGATACGGTGCGCGAGAGCGCCCGCGGGGCGCTCGTGGGCGTCGGCCCGGCGGCGCTGCCCGCGCTGCAGCGGCTCGCGGACGGCGACGATAGCGCGAAGGCGGTCGCGGCCCGCAAGCTCATCGGCGCGATTCAGGGGCAAGGGCGCGGGCCGGGGCAACCGGGCCAACCCGGTCAGCCGGGGCGCGGTCCCGGTGGGCCCGGCATGG
>VGZJ01000056.1 GCA_016872595.1 Planctomycetota bacterium | reverse complement strand
CCTGCCGACCTCCACGTTTGAGCCGCCTCCAGCGAAAAGATGATCACGCAAGAGTTTACACACAGAATACGCTACCTTCTAGCCCTCTCGCGGATCGTTGTAAAATAACGCGGGGCGGGTTTGACCCCGCCCCGCGTACCAAGCGTACTTACGGGTCCCGTCCATCCCTTCGGTAGCTCGGCAGCCTTAACCGTTCCCCCCTCGGAACGGAAAAAGCCCAACTGGAACGAACCCCGACGCGCACAAAAACTGCGAGTCGGTCGTCCGCTCGGCCCGCCCCTCGCGGGGCACACTTTGCGGACAACACATTCGTAGCTCACGCCCGCGGGCCGGTCAAACAACTGGAGGTAAAAAATACAAAATCGCGCCGCTTCGCAACCGATACGAGCCGGAGAGTCCAGTTGGCGCGAGGATGCGCAGGATGCGCGCCCGGCAAGATCAGCAGAATAGGAAACGCAAACGGCCGCGCCAAAATTGACGCGGCCGTGGTGGTTCGTGTTCTGGTCGCGTGATTAGGGCTTGTTGCTCCGGGAGCGCGTGGCGGTGACGGCCCCGGCCTTGTCCCAGTCGGTCGGGATCGGGCGGCGCGATTCTTCGTCGGCGTAGTGCCAGTGGCGCAGGGCGTCTTCGCCCGCGATCCACGAAAACGCCGCCGTGCGGCCGTTCACCTTTGTGGGGAAGTCCACCTCGCCGGCCTCGTCGTCCACGAGGGCCACGCCCAACCCGTTCAGCTCGGTAACAGCGGCCGCCCACGCCTTCTCGGTCGCGGCGATTTCGTCGGCGATATGGTAGCGGCGCTGGCGCTCTTGCCAGACGAGGTCGTGGCGCTGCCGGTCGAGGCGTTCCAACTCGGGCGTCAGCCGGTTCAGGGCGTGCCGCGAGTGGACGATGTCGGTCACGATGCTCTTGACCAGCGGTAACATCTGGCGGGCCGTGGTGAGGTCCAGCGTGACCTCCTTCTTCCGCGGCTTGCCCGCCGAGTTACCGGCCCGGTTGGGCGTGTTGCTCATGGTGGCTCCCGGTGTGGAGGGGGCTACGGTCGCCCCTCTGTCCCCATTCTAGGAGCGCCCGCGACGGATGAACGTGTCACGGACGCAGAATTGTGACAGAAGGTTCGCCGCGGCCCTCCCCCCGTAAGTTTGTTCGATGGTCCCGGTCGCAGATTCGGTTCGCGGTGTTGGATAAGGGGTGATACCCCGCGTTCCGTGGAAATAGAAGGTCAGTCGGGGCCGAAGTTGCGCCGGAATCGCCGCGCCGCGGGCGACCTCGCGGGCTGGGCAAAATCGGCACCGAAATCGGCCGCGTGGCCCTCCCGAGTTCCGGTGCCGGCCGGGGCGCACGACTATTCCGGCGCGCGACCGTTTTGTTTCGCGCTCCGGGCCAAAAACCGTGTTGTCGGCGCTCAACTATGGTGTATCACGACTTACGGAGCGTCACTCGCCCCACCTGAGCTACCCCTTGCGCCCGGAGTGCCGTCCCCATGTTCGAGAACCTCCTCGCCCGGGTCCGCCGCGCTCGCACGGCTCCGCGTTCCGCCGCACGCGGCCCGGCCACCCGGCTCGCCGTCGAAGCACTCGAAACGCGCGAGGTGCCGGCCGCCGTGTTCGGCGTCACCTCAACGAACGTCCTCGTACAGTTCGAGAGCAGCAATCCGAGTGTGCTGACCCAGACGACGTCGATCACTGGGTTGCAGAACACCGACGAGCGGGTGCTGGGCATCGACTTCCGGCCGCGCACCGGCGAACTGTACGCCGTCACCGCCCGAGCCGGGGCGACTGCGCCGGCCGACCTGCGGACGTACACGATTAAGACCTCAACCGGCGTCGCCACGTTCGTCGGTACGACCAACGGCCTGACGAACGCCACCGAGGTCGAAACCGGGATCGACTTCAACCCCGTCGTCGACCGCATCCGCTTTGTGCAGTCGAACAACGAGAACGGCCGACTGGACCCGGCCAACGGGGGGCTGACGGGTAACGACACCAATCTCACGTTCACCGCGCCCGCGACCGGACCGACCGTTGCCATCGCCTACGACCGCAACTTCGTTCGCGCGTTCGGCAACAACACGCCGACCACGCTTTACGGAATCGATACCGGGGCCGCGATGCTCGTCGCCGTGGGCGGCATCAACGGGGCCACAACCGGCGGGCCGAACGGCGGCGTGACCGACGCCGTCGGTGCGCTCGGCGTGGCCCCCGACGCGGGCGCGTTCGTCGGGTTCGACATCGGCCGGAGCAGCGCGAACAACAACCTCGGCCTCGCGCTGGCGACGTTCACCGTCAGCAACGTGACCGGCCTCTACAGCATCGACCTCGGCACCGGGGCGGCCACCCTCGTCGGCAACGTCACCGACGGCAACATCAACCTCGTCGACATCGCCATCGCCCCGCCGGGCACGACGCTCGTGGTCGGCTCCGGGCCGGGCGCGGTCGGCGACGTGCGCGTGTTGAACGCCTCCACCGGCGCGGTGCGCGGCACGCTCACCCCGTTCGAGAACTACGCCGGCGGTGTGAGCGTTGCGAGCGGCGACATTACCGGCGACTCCATCGCCGAGGTCATCGTCTTGGCGAACGCCCCGGTGGGCGGGCACGTCAAGGTGTTCGACGGCGCGACCGGTACACTGATCCGCAGCTTCCTCGCCTACGCCGGCACAGGGTTCAACGCCAGCGTCGCGTTCGGCGACGTGGACGGCGACGGCCGCGGCGACATCATCACTGTGTCGCACGGGAACAACGCCAACGTCCGCGCGTTCAGCGGCGTGAACAACGGGCTGGTGGCGAACTTCTTCGCCTTCGAAGGGTTCACAGGATCGTCGTCGCTGGCCGCCGGCGACTTCAACGGCGACGGCCGCGACGACGTGGTCGTCGCGGCGGCACTCAACGGTCACGTCAAGGTGTTTAGCGGGGCGGTGCCCATTCGGAGCTTCATCGCGTTCCAAGGCTTCTTCGGGCCGACCAACGTCGCGTCCGGCGACTTCAACGGCGACGGTCGCGACGACCTCGTGATCGCCAGCGGGCAGGGCACGCGTGGGCACGTGCGCTCGTTCCTCAGTGACGGCACCCCCATCGCCAGCTTCTTCGCCTTTACCGGCACGTCGGGCGCGTTCGTGGCAGTCGGCAACACGACCGGCAACAACACGCCAGAGATTCTGGTCACGCCGGGCTTCGGCGCACAGGCCGACGTGTTCACCTACAACGCCAACGGCATCTTGGTGGGCTTGCAGTTCGCGGCGTTCCCCAACTACATCGGCGGCGCGTCCATCGCTTCCGGCCGCGGGTAAGACGTGCCACACCGGGCTGCGCCTTCGCGGACGCGCGCGAAGGCGCTCTTTCCCCTCTCCTCTCTCGAGCAATTCCTGAGTACCTTGTGGGCTATCCTCCCACAGGGTCACTGCCATGACTCGCTTAGTGGCACTCGCGGTGTTTGCGGTCGGGTTCGGCGTCTTCGGGCCGGCGCGCGCGGACGAGGCCGACGCCGTGAAGCTCATCGAGGGCGGCGGCGGGAAGGTCGTGCGTCAGGGCAAGATCGTCGTGGGCGTCATTCTGCCGGCCAAATTCGGCGAGCCCGAAGTGATGGCGCTGAGCAACTTCAAGAACTTGCTGGCGCTGACCGCGGCCGGGCCGGGCGCGACCGACGCGGCCATGAAGGACATCGCCGCCAACAAGAAGCTCGTTCAACTCATCCTCGACGCCCGCGCCGTTACCGACGCGGGGCTGAAAGACCTCGCCGCCCTCGCCGCGCTCAAACAGATCGTCCTCAGCGACGCCACCAACATCACCGCGACCGGGCTGCGGGAGTTTTCCGGCCACAAGAACCTGAACCAGCTCGCCTACTCCGCTGTCAAACTCACGGACGCCGACGTTCAGGCCGTCGCCACCATCCCGAAGCTCACGGCGGTCACGCTGATCGGGGCGAAGCCGGAACTGACGGACGCGGGGCCGAAGGCGCTGGCCCGGCTCACCGACCTGACCGCGCTCAGCCTGACCGTCGGGCCGGGCGTGAGCGACGCCGGGGTGAAGGAACTGGCCGGGCTGACCAAGCTCACGTCGCTGACTCTGGCCCGCGCCACGAAGGTGACGGACGCCGGTATCAAAGACCTCGCGCCGCTCAAGAAGCTCACGACCTTGAGCCTCGACGCCGAGAGCGCGACCGACGCCGGGCTGAAGGAACTGGCCGGGTTCACGGGCCTCACCACGCTGGCGTTCGCCAGCGCCCACGCCACTGGCACCGGCCTGAAGGACCTCGCGGGGCTGAAGAACCTCCAGAAGCTGTACATCGGGTGCCCGAAGCTCACCAACGACGGGCTCAAAGACGTGGCCGCGTTCAAGAACCTCTCGCTGCTTCAGGTGTACGGCGCGACCGGCGTGACCGACGCCGGGGTCAAGGAGTTGGCCCAACTCGCGAAGCTCACCAACCTCGACCTCGCGTACACCGGCATCACCGATTCGGGGCTGAAGGAGCTCGCGGTGCTCAAGTCGCTCACCGGCCTCGTCGTGACCGGAACGAAGGTCACGGACGCCGGCCTCAAAGAGTTAGCAACTGCGCTCCCGAAGTGCAAAGTCGCGAAATAGCGACTTGCGGCGCGGCCCGCCCTCGTCTAACTTCAGTTTGTCCCCCTCAAATCCGACGCAGAAATTACCCGGAAGGATGCCGGTCATGCGCCGCCCCGCGGCGGAGTTCGCCCGCAACGCCCTTCATTGGCTGTACCCGGACGTGTGCCTCGTGTGCGGGGCCGGATTCGGCGCGCCGCGGAACGGCATGTGCGAATCGTGTCGGCACGCGGTCACGACCGACCCGTTCCCGGCGTGCCCGTGGTGCGCCCAAACGGTCGGCCCGCACACCGACACCGCGAGCGGCTGCGCGGAGTGCCGCGGGCACGCGCTTGGTTTCGAGCGCGCGCACCGCCTCGGCCCGTACAATGGGGTGCTGCGCGAGGCGGTGCTGCGGATCAAAGCGCTGTCGGGCGAGGGACTGGCCGACATGCTGGGCCGGGCGTTCGCCGAGTGCCGTGGGGCTGCGCTGCGGGCGGAGGCGCCCGATGTGGTCGCCCCGGTACCGCTCCATTGGTGGCGGAAGTGGACCCGCGGTTACAACCAGTCGGAAGCCGTGGCGCGGGAACTCGCCGCGGGGTTCGGTGTGCCGTTCGCGCCGCGGTTGCTCCGGCGCGTGCGCTGGACGCCACAACAGCTACAACCGACACGCGCGGCGCGCAAGGAGAACGTGAAAGGCGCGTTCGGGGTCGCGCGGAGCGCAAGAGTGCTCGGCAAGGCGGTACTTCTGGTCGACGACGTGATGACCACCGGCAGTACGCTGGGGGAAGCGGCCCGGACCCTGACGGCCGCGGGCGCGGCGCGCGTGATCGTCGCGGTGCTGGCGCGAAAGTAGCGGTTCGGGCGCGGCGCACGGTTACTCCGGCCGCGGCACCCGGCCGCGGTGTACAAGTTACGATTCGGGAGCGGATTGCTGATGAACCCGCGGCCCGGCGTGTGATACCAACTTGGTTAGCGACCGCGGCGCTCCGGGGGGTGCCGCCGCGGGAGCGCATATGGGGAGATGGTACGATGACCCGCTTTCTTGGGGGGATCGTCGGCGTGTTGGCGCTCAGCTCGGTTGCTGTCGCCGGCCCCGCCGACCTGTTCAGCGACAAGGACAAGGACTTCGGCGTGAGCGCGAAGGGCACCGTCCTCGTTCACTACTTCCGGTTCACCAACACCACGAACCAGACCGTGACCGTCGGCCAGCCGCGCGTCTCGTGCGGGTGCGTCACGCCGGCGCTCACGAAGAATCGCCTCGCGCCCGGCGAGAGCGCCGCGGTGGTCGCCTACATGGACACGCGCCGCATCCCGCACGCCGGCGTCACCAAGTCCGTGTTCATCTACGTGCCGTTCCAGTCGCCGGTGTTTGAGGAGGTCGCGCTCAAGGTCACGACCGTGACCCGCGACGACCTGCTCATGTCGCCGGACACGCTGGCCCTCGGCACCGTAACGAAGGGCAGGACGGCGCAGGTCTCGACGAAGGTGACGTTCACGAGCGACGCCAATTGGACGATCAAGAAGGCCAGCAGCACCGGGGCGTTCGTGGTCCCGGAGTTCAAGCTCGCCTCGCGCAACGGCACGACCGTGACGTACGACGTGACCGCGACACTCGATAAGGAGTGCCCGGCGGGGAACTGGACCTCGGACATCTTCCTCGAGACCTCGAACGGCGCGGTCGCTAAGCTCCGCCTGCCGGTCACGGTGAACGTGGTGGCCCCGGTCGCGGCGTCGCCCGAAACGGTCTCGTTCGGCAGTGTGAAGATGGGCACCGCGCCCGAGCAGAAGGTGACGATCCAGAGCGCCAAGCCGTTCAAGATTCTGGAGGTGAAGGGCGCGGACGACCAGATCACGGTTAAGGTCGATAGCGACGTGGCGCAAGCCACCCACACGGTCACGATTTCGGCCAGCCCGAAGGCCGCGGGCGGGCTGACCCGGAAGATCGAGATCGTGACGGACAACAAGGAGCAGCCGAGCGTAATCGTCCCGGTCACGGCGAAGGTCGTGGCGAAGTAAGCGCCGCACGAACACGAGAGACCGCGAGCGGCCGGGTCGGTCCCCGGCCGCTCTCTTTTTCGCGGCACGCGGTTCCCTATCACAACTGCGAGACCCACGCACCCGCGCCCCGAGGTTCGCCGGCATGTCGGACGCGCCGTTCCGCCCGTTCAAGAAGCTCCTCGTCGCCAACCGCAGCGAAATCGCCATCCGCGTGTTCCGCTCGGCGCACGAACTCGGCATCCGCACAGTCGCGATCTACTCGCACGAGGACCGCTTCGCGCTGCACCGCTTCAAAGCGGACGAGGCGTATCAGGTCGGCAAGCCCGGCGAGCCGATCCGCGCGTACCTCGACATCGACGGCGTCGTGCGGGTCGCGAAGGAAGTGGGCGTCGACGCGATTCACCCCGGCTACGGGTTCCTCAGCGAGAACGCGCACTTCGCGCGGGCGTGCGCCGCGGCGGGCATCACGTTCGTCGGCCCGCGGCCCGAAGTGCTGGAACAACTCGGCGACAAGGTCGCAGCCCGCGCGCTCGCGCAGAAGGCGAAGGTGCCGGTGTTGTCCGGCGGCGACAAGCCGCTCGCCGGTATCGACGAAGCGAAGGCGCTGGCGAACAAGCTCGGCTACCCGGTCATCGTGAAGGCGTCGATGGGCGGCGGCGGGCGCGGGATGCGCGTCGTTCACACCGAGGACAAACTCCAAGAAGCGGTCGAGAGCGCCCAGCGCGAGGCCGGGGCCGCGTTCGGCGTGGCCGACGTGTTCCTCGAAAAGTTCGTCGTCCGCGCCAAGCACATCGAGGTGCAACTGATCGGCGACCGCCACGGCGGGCTGGTTCACCTGTTCGAGCGCGACTGTTCCATCCAGCGCCGGCACCAGAAAGTGGTCGAACTCGCGCCCGCGCCCAACCTGCCGGACGACATCCGCAGGGGCATCCTCGACGCGGCCCTTTCCGTGGGCAACGCTTGCGGCATCGACAACGCCAGCACGGTCGAGTTCCTCTACGACACCGACGCGAAGCGGTTCTACTTCATCGAAGTGAACCCGCGGATTCAGGTCGAGCACACCGTTACCGAACAGGTGACGGGCTTCGACATCGTTCGCTCTCAGGTGCTCGTTGCCAGCGGGTTGAAGCTCAGCGACGCGCGCGTCGGCCTCGACCAGAGCGCGATCGTGACGCGCGGGTTCGCGATCCAGTGCCGGGTGACGACCGAGGACCCGGCCAACGGGTTCGTGCCCGACTACGGCCGCCTCAGCGCCTACCGCTCCAGCGGCGGGCCGGGCATCCGCCTCGACGCCGGCACCGCGTTCGGCGGCGCGGTCATCACGCCCTTCTACGACTCGCTCCTCGTGAAAGTGACCGTGAACGGGCTGACGTTCGAGAGCTGCGCGACGCGCATGGAACGCTGTCTGCAGGAGTTCCGCGTGCGCGGCGTGAAGACGAACATCCCGTTCCTGCTGAACCTCATCAAGCACCCGCAGTTCCTCGCCGGCGACGTGACCACGCGGTTCCTCGACGAGACGCCGCAACTGTTCCAGTTCGCCGCCCGTCGCGACCGCGCGACGAAGGTGCTCGCGTACCTCGCGGAAGTGATCGTGAACGGTCATCCCGAAGTGCGCGAGAAGGGCAAACTGGCTGCGCTGCCCGCGCCGGCGGTCGGCGCAGTTGCGAAGCCGCAAGCGGCGCTGCCGAAGGGGACGCGCGACAGGTTCAAGGAACTGGGCGCGACCAAGTTCGCGCAATGGACGCGCGAGCAGAAGCAACTGTTCGTCACCGACACGACGATGCGCGACGCGCACCAGTCGCTGTTCGCCACGCGCATGCGCACGTTCGACATGCTGGCGGTTGCGGATCGGTACGCGCACCAACACGCCGACCTGTTCTCGATGGAGATGTGGGGCGGGGCCACGTTCGACACCGCGATGCGGTTCCTGAAAGAGTCGCCGTGGGAGCGCCTCGCCCGGCTCCGCGAAAAGGTGCCGAACGTCCTGTTCCAGATGCTCGTGCGGGCCGCCAGCGCGGTCGGCTACACGAACTACCCCGACAACGTGGTGTACGAGTTCGTCCGGCTTTCCGCCGAAGCCGGTATGGACATCTTCCGCATTTTCGACGCCAACAACTGGCTCCCCAACATCGAACTCGGCATCAACGCGGTGCTGAAGACGAGCGCGATCTGCGAAGCGGCCATCTGCTACACCGGCGACATCCTCGACCCGAAGCGCGACAAGTACACGCTGACGTACTTCGTGAATCTGGCGAAGGAACTGGAGAAGCGCGGCACGCACTTCCTCGCGATCAAGGACATGGCCGGGCTGCTCAAGCCCTACGCGGCGAAGAAGTTGGTGAAGGCCCTGCGCGAAGCGGTCGGCGTGCCGATCCACTTCCACACCCACGACAGCGCCGGCGGGCAGTTGGCCTCGTACATGATGGCCGCGGAAGAGGGCGTGAACATCGTTGATTGCGCGTTCGCGCCGATGGCCGGCGTCACGTCGCAGCCGAGCCTCAACGCGCTGGTGGAAACCGCCCGGTTCACCCCGCGTGACACCGGGCTGAACTTCGACACGCTCCAGCAGACCGCGAACTACTGGGAGGGCGTGCGCAAACAGTACGCGCCGTTCGAGACCGGCCAGCTCGCCAGCTCCGCGGAGGTGTACCTGCACGAGATGCCCGGCGGTCAGTACGCGAACCTCTACCAGCAGGCCCAATCGCTCGGCGTCGGCAACCGCTGGCCGGAAGTGGGCAAGATGTACGCCGCCGTCAACCAGATGTTCGGCGACATCGTGAAGGTGACGCCGACCTCGAAGGTCGTCGGCGACATGACGCTGTTCATGCTCGCGAACAACTTGACGCCGGAGATGGTGCTCGACCCGAAGAAGGAGATCGCCTTCCCGGAATCGGTGGTGGAGTTCTTCGAGGGCAAACTCGGCCAGCCGCCGGGCGGGTTCCCCGCGGCGCTCCAAGCGCGCATCCTGCGCGGGCGCAAGCCGCTCACCGACCGCCCCGGTGCGACCCTGCCGCCCGCCGATCTGGACAAGGCCCGCAAGGAACTTGAGGGCAAACTGCGTCGCCCGCCGACCGATACCGACGTGATCTCGTACCTGCTGTACCCGAAAGTGTTCGCCGAGTACGCGGAGCACGAGGCGAAGTACTCGGACCTGAGCGTGTTGCCGACCCGAGCGTTCTTCTTCGGCATGGCGAAGGGCGAAGAGGTGAGCCTCGACATCGAAGCGGGCAAGACGCTGATCATCAAGTTCCTCACGGTCGGCGAACCGCAACCTGACGGCCGGCGGGTAGTGTACTTCGAGCTGAACGGCCAGCCGCGCGAGGTGCTCGTCGCCGACAAGACGCTCGGCGCGGGCGCGGTGAAAGCGCGGGCGAAGGCCGAGCCGGGCAACGCGAAGCACGTCGCGGCCCCGATGCCGGGCGCGGTGGTCGCCGTCGCCGTGGCTGTGGGCGACGAGATCGCCGCCGGCCAAAAGCTCCTGACGCTCGAAGCGATGAAGATGGAGACGACGCTCCACGCCGACCGCGCCGGCAAGGTGGCCGAAGTGCTCGTCCGCCCCGGCGTACAGGTCGAGGGCGGAGAGTTGGTGATCCGATTCGAGTAGCCTCATTCGTGTCGCCTCTGGCGACACCGCTAACCGAAGTGGTGGCGCATGCTCCCCATTGTCCTGTTGTTCACAACCCTCAGCGCCGATCCCGCGCCGACGATCACGTCCCCCGTGGGCACCGGCAAGAAGGGCTTCGCCGGCGACAGCGGGCCGGCGGCGAAGGCCGAACTGGATCAGCCGTTTGACGTGGCCTTCGACAAGACCGGCAACCTGTACCTCTCCGACACCAACAACCACCGCGTGCGCAAGGTAGACGCCAAGACCGGTACCGTCACTACGGTCGCGGGCAACGGCAAGAAGGCGTTCGCCGGCGACGGCGGCAAGGCCACCGAGGCCAGCCTGAACGAGCCCTACGGCATCGAACTCGACGCCGACGGCAACCTCTACATTGTGGACCGTCTGAACTTCTGCATTCGCAAGGTGGACGCGCGCGGCACCATCACGACAGTCGCCGGCACCGGCGGCAAGAGCGGCTTCGCGGGCGACGGCGGTGCGGCGAACGCGGCGCTGCTGGTCGAACCCAACGGCATCTGCCTCGACGGGAAAGGCAAACTGTACATCGCGGACGTGGCCGGGCACCGCGTCCGTGTGGTCGATCTCAAAAGCGGGAAGATCGACACGTTACTCGGCAATGGGAAGGGCGCGAGCACCGGCGACGGCGGGCCGCTGAAGGACGCGCAGACGCTCGGCCCGCGCGCGGTCGCGGTGGGACCGGACGGCAAACTCTACGTTGTCGAGCGCAACGGCCATTGCGTGCGCCGAGTCGATCTCGTGAAGGGCACCATCGAGCGGTTCGCCGGCACCGGCAAGAAGGGCTACACGGGCGACGGCGCGAAGGCGCTCGACGCCACCTTCGACGGGCCGAAGGAGATCGACATCGACCGTGACGGTAACGTCTACGTCGTGGACACCGAGAACGAAGCGATTCGCAAGATCGACGCGAAGACGGGAATCGTCACGACTGTCGCGGGGAAGGGGCGCACGAAAACGCCCGGCCTCGGCGACGGCGGCAAGCCGACCGACGCGACGCTCGGCCGCCCGCACGGGGTCGCCGTCGGGCCGGACGGCGCGATCTACATCGGCGACACCAACAGCCACCGCATTCGCAAGGTGAAGTAGTGTAGTCCTCACGCGGGGCGTGAGGACCGCTGGGGAACGGTGTCGCGCAGTGGGGTGGCACCCTCCGAGAACCGTTAATGCCGACGGTCCTCACGCGGGGGCGTGAGTACGACACTCTACTTCGGCGCGAGGTACATGCCGGCGGCGAAGGCCAACGCCAGCAGCGCCACCACACCCGCCAGTATCAGAATGGCCTTTTGCGCGCTCATGGTGATCTGGCGCGGGGGCTCGCTCAGGCTCATCGCGTCCATGCCGGAGGTCGCGGGCGGGCGGTCGCGCTCGTCTTCTAGCGCCTTCTTCGGTTCGCCCAACAGTTCGTCCACATCGGCCTCGAACAGCGGCGGGTCGTCCGGGTCGATGGGTTTCGGTTCCGGTTTCGGTTCGGGCTTGGGCGCGGCCTTGGGGATCGGCGGCGGAACGGGCCGCGGCTTCGGCGGCGGTGCCGGTGTCGGTGGTGGTGCCGGTGCCGTTGCCGGTGGCAGCGAGAGCGGCTCCTCCGCGCGCGGCGCTGCGGCCTCCACCGGCGCGGCCACGGGCCGCGGCGCGACGGCGGCCATGCTCACTTCCGTGACCTCGCGGC
This sequence comes from Planctomycetota bacterium, assembly GCA_016872595.1. Classification (GTDB taxonomy): domain Bacteria; phylum Planctomycetota; class Planctomycetia; order Gemmatales; family Gemmataceae; genus Gemmata. The sequence goes on along the minus strand of VGZJ01000056.1, from coordinate 14,065 downwards.
CCAGCAGGGCTTCGACGTCCGAAAGGTTCATGCGCTCGGTTTTGCCCTCGTCCTCGTTCGGGACGGGAACGGTAATTTCGTACCCGCAGTGCGGGCACCGGGTTTGCGTGCCGGCCTTGCGGGTCGCGATCCCCAGCAGGCGGTTGCAGTACGTACACCGGAACCGGATGGGCATTCCGAAGACTCCGACCAACGGCGGGGTTGGTAAGCGGTTATCAGCAGTATAGCGGGCGGCGGCGCGGCCCCGCAAACAATCGCCGCCCGGCCGCGCTTGATCGGCGCGGCCCCGCCGGAAACAATGGAACGAACCGCCCGCACACGCCCGGAGCTTCTGATGAGCGCACGCCTCCCCCGCGCGGTCCCCGCCGCGGCCCTGTTCGCCGCCTGCGCGCTCGCGGTCGCCGCGCCCGGCGCGGAGGTCGTCATCCTCAAGGACGGCTTCGTGGTGCAGGGCCAAGTTCACAAAGAGATCGAGGTCATCGTCGATAAGGCCAGCGGGCGCAGCGTCCCGATCATCAAGTCGAACGGGTTCGACATGATTAACGAGGGGCCGAAGGTCACGATCTTCAGCACGCACGCGAAGCAGCTCGGCGCGATCACCCCCGACACCAAGCTGCGCCCCGAGTACAAGGCGTTCACCACGAACATCCCCGGCTTCAAGTCGTTCAAGCCGCTGCCGGGTCCGGGCGACACGACCGTGGACGACTGGGACCCGAAGCGCTGGTACCGGAAGATCAGTGTGAAGGTGGTCGGCGCGGCCCCGGAGGTGATCGACCAGCAGATCACCTACATGGACCCGTACTACATCGCGATCCGCAGCGCGACGCACCGCTGGTGGCAGACGTACCGCACGGCCGAGTGGGACCCGAAGCTCGTGCGCCGGCTCCTCATGGGGCACCCGCAACTGGCCGAACCGGACGGCAAGTGCGACCCGCTCAAGCGCGTCATGCTCGCCCAGTTCCTCCTCGACACCGGGTGGCTGCAACTGGCTAAGGACGAAATCGACCGCCTCAAGCGCGACCACAGCGGCGAGATGGAGAAGGGCGCGAAGGAGCAGTACGACAAACTCCTCGCCAACGTCGACGTCGCCACCGGCGAGTTGGTCGCGCGTGAGGCCGAACTCGCCCTCCGCGCCGGGCGGTACAACTACACGGCCGAGCTGATCGCGGCGTTCCCCGAAAAGACCGCGGGCGCGAAGGAGGTCACGCGCGTTGCCAAGGTGTCCGCCGATCTGAAGGTCGCGCAGGAGCGGTACGACGCCGCCCGCCGGCACCTCCGTAACATCATCGACGAGATCGCCGGGCTGCGCAAGGTGAACGCGCTGGTCGCGCTCGCCGGGGGCGGCGCGCTGGCGACGTGGGTTCCGCCCAAGAACGTGCCCGGCCTCGTGCTCGACCTCGCCGCGGCCGGCGAGCGCGTGTACGCCGAGTTGCACCCCGACTCCGCGATCCGCATCGAGACGTTCGTGACGCTGGCAGCGCAGGCCGAGCGCGAGCGCGCGGCGGGGAAGGAGCCGACCAAGAAGCCCGAAGAGCTGCTCGCCACCGCGGTCAGCGGGTGGGCGAAGGGGAAGAACGGCGCGCGCCCGATCCCCGACGAGGCGTGGCAACTGTGGACCGCGCGCGAGCTGGTGCTGGCCTACCAGCGCGGCAACACGATGAACGAGCGCAACGCGGTCCTCGGCCGGTACAAGAAGAACATCACCCTCGCCACCGACGAACTCGCGCAGATGATCTCGCTGCTGCCCCCGGCGCAGGCCGAAGACCTCGACAACCGCACCGGCACGCAGGTGGCACTCGGCAAGGTGAAGGACACCGGCATCTACAAGCGCACGACGCTCCCCGCGCCCGGGCACCCGCAGGGCATCGATTACCTCGTGAAGCTCCCGCCGGAGTACCACCACGGCCGCCCGTACCCGGTGCTGCTCGTGCTCACGCACCCCGGCATCAGCACGGAAGAGGTGCTGAACCCGCTCCTCGCGGAGGCCGACCGTAACGGCTACATCGTTGTCGCGCCGGAGTGGGCCGGGCGGTTCAACAAGGTGGGCTGGGAGTACAAGGGCGAGGACCACGTGTTCGTGACCGCGGCCCTGCGCGACGCGGTGCGCCACTTCACGGTGGACAACGACAAGGTGTTCCTGCTCGGCGTCGGCGACGGCGCGAACATGGCGATGGACGTGGGCGCGTCGCACCCGGACCTGTTCGCCGGCGTCGTCCCGGTCGGGCCGATCCCCAAGTACGTCGGGTTCTTCGACCACTATTACGCCAACTGCCAGAAGCTGCCGTTCTTCGTCATCACCGGGGACCAGACCGGGGCGGGCATGATGAACCTGCGCCGCATCTACGAGAAGTGGATGCCCTACGGGTTCCCGGCGATCTGGTCGGTGTACCGCGGGCGCGGGGTGGAGTGGTTCGCGGCCGAGTCGCCCGTGATCTTCGACTGGATGAACCGCAAGACCCGCGTGACCGGCACCGCGACACTGGCCCTCGGCGACTTCCGTCAGCCGTGGCACATGCTGCGCCCCACCGACACGCGGTTCTACTGGATGGAGGCCGACGAAATCGTGACCGGCAGGTCCGGCGGCGCGCCGGTGCCGGCCACGATTCAGGGCGACATCCGCGGCAACAACGTCATCGCCATCACCCAGAAGGGCGTGAAGCGTATGACCATTTGGCTGAGCGCCGAACTGATCGACTGGACGAAGCCCGTGCGCGTGTCGGTGAACGGCGCGGTCCCCATCGGCTGGGGCGGGCCGAAGAACATCGCGCCCAGCGTCGAGGTGCTACTCGAAGACTACTTCGTCCGTGGCGACCGGCGCATGCTGGTGCTGAATAAGCTCGAAATCAAGACCGTGCCGTGAGGCGCGACCGGCGCGCTACCGCTGGTAGATCGGGAGCACGGTCCGCTCGAGCAGCAGGATCGTCAGGTTCACGGTGTGCGTGCCATTGCGTACCTCGGTGCGCGGCCCGGCCGCGCGGGGCGAACGGCCCCGCGCCGGTCGCGGGACCGGGTGTGTGTCGGGAATGCGAACCGCGAGAGTGGTCCGGCGCTACGCGAATCGCGCGCCGAAGTGCGGCTACTGTAACAGACGAGTAACGTGCTGCCGACTCACACCGTGTCACGCTAGAATCGGCTTCACCACATTCCCGGCTACGTCCGTTAGCCGCGCGTCCAAGCCCTGATGCCGGAACGTCAGTTTCTTGTGGTCGAAGCCGAACAGGTGCAGGATGGTGGCGTGGAAGTCGTGGACGTGAACGCCGTCGCCGGCGACCTTCCAGCCGAGTTCGTCGGTGGTGCCGTGGGCGACGCCGCCCTTCACGCCGCCGCCCGCGAGGAACCCGCTGAAGGCGTGCGGGTGGTGGTCGCGGCCGGCGCTGGTCATTTCTTTGCCTTGCGTGATCGCCGTCCGCCCGAACTCGCTCGCGCACACCACGAGCGTGCTGTCCAGAAGCCCGCGGGCCTTGAGGTCGCGGATCAGCGCGGCGACCGGTTTGTCGAACTCCTTGCAGTTCCGCGGCAGGTCGCGGTAGATGTTGTCGTGGTGGTCCCATTCCGGGTGAGTGACCGTAACGAACCGCACGCCGCGCTCGACCAGCCGGCGCGCGAGCAACAGGCTCCGCGCGAACCCGCCGTCGCCGTAGGCCGCGAGCGTTTCCTTCTTCTCCTTCGACAGGTCCGCGAGTTGCGGGGCCGCGGTCTGCATCCGGTACGCCAACTCGTAGGCCGCGATCTGCGCCGCGAGCTTCGGGTCGGCCGCCTCGCCCGCGCGCAGTTCGTTCAGCTTCTTGATGGCGTCGAGCTGCGCGCGGTGCTGTTCCGGCGTTACGTCCTTCGGCGTGGCGAGGTCGAGAATGGGCGACCCCTGCCCGCGGAACAGCACGCCCTGATGCGCCGCCGGGAGGAATCCGTTGCCCCAGACGTAGCTGCGGGCCTTCGGCGCGCGGCCGTTGAGGAGGACGACGTAGCCCGGCAGGTCGCGGGCGGCGCTGCCGAGTCCGTAGGTCAGCCACGAGCCGAGCGTCGGGCGACCGGGCTGGTCCTTCCCGGTGTTGATGACCAACTCGCCGGGGGCGTGGTCGAACGCCTCGTGGTGCAGCGAGCGCACGAGCGCGATGTCGTCGGCACACGAGCCGATTTCCGGCAGCAGTTCGGAGAACTCGGTGCCGCACGTCCCGAACTTGCGAAACTTGTACGGGCTTTGCATCACGGCCGCGGCGAACGTGGTCTGCCCGAGGCGCACCCCGGCGCGGAACGACTCCGGGATCGGCTTGCCGTGCAGCTTCGACAACTCCGGCTTCGGGTCGAACAGATCGACCTGACTCGTGCCGCCGACCGCGAACACGAAGATGGCGCTCTTCGCGCGGGCCTTGAAGTGCGGGGCTTTCGGCTTGAGCGGGTCGGCGTCGTCGCCGCGCGCGCCGTCACCCAGCAGTGCGAGCAGCGCGGCCGAACCGACGGCGCTACTGAGGAACGCGCGGCGCGACGGGAACGTGGGAGCTTGGGGTACAGGGTGCATCGTCCGCTCTGTGGGAGTATCGTTTAGCAGTCGTCCCGAAGGGACAACGGTCACTCCTTCGTCACGGCCTCGTCGAGGTTCATCACGAGCGCGCACACTTGCGCGTAGGCCGCGAGTTCGGCGGGGTCGAGCTTCGGGACCAGCGGCAGCCGCGACTCGCCGACCCGCAGCAGCTTCAGCGCGGCGTCGGGGTTCTTCTGGTACGCCGCCAGCTGGCGCTCGAACGCGGCCAGCAGAACCTTCGCCTCCTCCGCAGTCGGGTCGCGCGCGGTGAGCGCCTTGAACGCCAGCGCGAGTCGCTTCGCGGGCGTCTTCTCCTCTTTCATGACGCGCTGCGCGAGGACACGTGCGGCTTCCACGAAGGTCACGTCGTTCAGCAGCGTCAGGGCGTGAAGGGGCGTGTTGGTGCGGGTCTCGCGGACCCAGCAGAACTCGCGTGTCGAGGTGTCGAATACGCCGAGCGTCGGCGGCGGCACGGTGCGCTTCCAGTAGGTGTACAGGCTGCGCCGGTACAGGTTCGCGCCGCGGTCCTGCACGTAGTCGCCGGCCCCGGTCAGTTCGCTCCACAGGCCCGCGGGCTGGTACGGCTTCACACTCGGCCCGCCCTGCTTTTCGACCAACAATCCGGAGGCGAACAGCGCCTGATCGCGCAGCATCTCCGCGGAGAGGCGCGCCCGCGGGCCGCGCGCGAACAGCTTGTTTTCGGGGTCGCGCTCCAGCAACTCCTTCGTGACGTGTGACGAGCGCAGGTACGTCGAACTGGTGACGATGAGCTTGTGCATCCGCTTCACGTCCCAGTCCCTCGCGAACTCCACCGCGAGCCAGTCGAGCAACTCCGGGTGCGTGGGGTACGTGCCCTGCGTGCCGAAGTCTTCGCTCGTGCGAACGAGGCCGGTGCCGAAGTGGAGCTGCCACATGCGGTTCACCGCGACGCGGGCCGTGAGCGGGTTCTTGCGGTCCACGAGCCACTTCGCCAGTTCGAGGCGATTCGCCGGCGAGCGGGGGGCGTCAGCCCCTTGATGCGAAACAAGTGCCGCGGGCACGGCGGGCAGAACCTTCGCGCCCTTCTTGTCGTACTCGCCGCGGAGCAGCACGAAGGCGTCGCGCGGCTTCGGCATCTCCTCCATCACCATGACCGTCGGCACGCTGTCCCACAACTTCGCGCGGTCGTCGCGCAGTTTGCGCAGCGCGTTCAACTGAACGCGGATGTCCGCGGGCGCGGTCACGTCGATGAAGTACGCGCGCAGTTTCGCGGCCTCGGCGGGCGAGCGCGTGTCGCGGCGCTTGAAAATGTCCGACACGCCGGCGGGCACGGCCACGAGCGCGGCCTCGTCCGCGGTCAGCGCGCGCGCGTAGGCCAAGAACTCGGACATCTGGCCTTCGAAGCGCGTGTCTTTGCCGGTCGCGGTGCCGAGCCGTAGCGGTTCCTTGTTCGCGAAGTCTTGATTCAGTTCGTCGAGCAAGATCGTCGTTGTTTGCGCCTCACCGTTGACGTACACCTTCACGCCGCTCGCGGCGCGCGAGCCGTCGTAGGTGATGACGAGGTGCTGCCACTCGTTGCGCTTGACTGCGGCGGCGGTTTCGACGCGGAGCGCGTCGTCGAGCCAGCGCTTGGTGAGCGCGACCCGCACCTTGCCGTCGATCAGTTCGACCGAGTAGCCCTCGGCTTGTGGCTCGTCCGGCCCCTTCGACAGGACCGCGCCGCTGAGCTTCCCCGGCTTGATCCAGAGCGCGAACGAGAACCGCGAGTCGTAGCCGAATCGCGCCGTGTCGCCGGCGTCGGCGTACTGCTTGCCGTCGAACACGAGCGCTTCGTACTGCCCGCGGCCCGCCCGGTACTGCGCCGTTCCGGGGAACACGGGCGGCGTGCTCAGTCGGCTGAGGTCGCGGCGGAAGTGGTGGTTGCGCACCGCGAGCATGTCGATCACGTCCGCGGCCTTCGCCGTGCGCTCCCACGCGGCCTGCGCCTCATCGACCTTCGGTTGCAGCTTCACCCACGCGGCTTCGGCGTCTTTCAACTTCGCGTCGAGATCCGCGAGTAGTTTATGCTGGTCGCGGGTCGGCGCTTTGATGTACGGCGGCGAGTTGCCGAACTTCACCGCACGGCCCTTCTCCGGCACGTTGTTGAAGTACGCATACAGTTGGTAGAACTCGCGCTGCGAGAACGGGTCGAACTTGTGGTCGTGGCACCGGGCGCAGCCGAGCGTGAGGCCGAGCCACACGGTCGCGGTCGTGTCCACGCGGTCCACGACGTACTCGACCGCGTACTCGTCGGGCACGATCCCGCCCTCGGAGTTGCCGCGGTGATTGCGGTTGAACCCGGTGGCGATGCGCTGATCGAGCGTCGCGTTCGGGAGCATGTCGCCGGCCAGTTGCTCGATGGTGAACTGGTCGAAGGGCAGGTTGCGGTTGTACGCCTCGATCACCCAGTCGCGCCAGCGCCACATGTCGCGCTCGGCGTCGGTTTGGTAGCCGTTGGTGTCGGCGTAGCGCGCGGCTTCGAGCCACTTCCACGCCATCCGCTCGCCGTAGCGAGGAGAAGCCAGCAGCCGGTCCGCGAGGCGCTCGACGGCAAGCGGCTCGGCGTCCATCACGAACGCATCGACTTCCGCCGGCGTTGGCGGCAGGCCCGTCAGGTCGAAGGTCATACGCCGGATGATCGTCGCGCGGTCGGCGTCCGGGCTGCGCTTCAGGCTTTCTTTCAGGAGCCGTGCCGCGACGAAGGCGTCGATGGGGTTCGCGCTCGCCTGCGGATCGCGGTCAACGGGAACTGGGGGGCGCATAGGGGGCACCAGCGCCCAGTGTTTCTCCCACTTCCCGCCCTGCTTCACCCACTCCTTCAGCGTGTCGATCTGTTTGGGCGAAAGTGGGCGCGCGAACTTCTCGGGCGGCATCTGGTTGAACTCGCCTTTGCCCGTTACCCGGTGGATCAACTCGCTGTCGTCCGGCTTGCCCGGCACGAAGACCGGGTCGCGCTTCTGCGTCGCGGGGTCGAGGTCGAGGCGCAGTTTCCCCTTCCGCTTGGCCACGTCCGGGCCGTGGCACTGGTAGCAGTGGTCCGCGAGGATCGGCCGCACGTCGCGGTTGAAGTCGATCTTCGGCGCGTCGGGCGGCGCGGCCAGCGCGAGCAGTAGGAGAGGAGTCATGCGTTACTTTCCCTTCGCGAACAGGTCGAGCACGGGCACGCCCTTGCCGTCCTCGGTCGCGTAGAACGGGCGCTTCTCCACGTCGAACGCGGTCTTCGGCGACACGCCCATCGCGTGGAAGATGGTCGCGTGAAGGTCGCGGATGCTGACCGGGTTTTTAGTCGTGACCAGCGGGCGCTCGGCCGCGGTCTCGCCGTACAGGTTCCCCTTCTTGATGCCGCCGCCGAACATCAGCACGCTCCCGCTGCCGGTGAAGTGCCGGTGCAGGCCGTAGTGCTTCAGTTCGCCGAGCTTGTCGGTCTTCGCGCGCGACTGGTCGCGTGCTGTGCTGCCGGGGATGCCCTCGATCATCATGTCGCGGCTGAACTCGCTCGCCAGCACGACGAGCGTGCGGTCCAGCATCCCGCGTTGTTCGAGGTCGAGCACGAGTTGCGCGATGGGGCGGTCGATCTCCTTCTTCATGCGCGCGTAGGTCGTGTGGCCGTTCTCGTGCGTGTCCCAGTGCAGGAACGGGACGTACTCGGTCGTGACCTCGATGAACCGCGCGCCGCTCTCCGCGAGCCGGCGCGCGAGCAGGCACCCCAGACCGAACCGCCCGGTGTTGTACTTGTCGTAGCTCGCCTTCGGCTCCTTCGTGATGTCGAAGGCGTCGCGCTCTTTACTCGTGAGCAAGCGGTGCGCGTTCTCGATGGACTTCAGCATCGACTCGTGGTGATGGTCGCTCGCCATCTCGCCCACGGGACTGGCCTTGAGCAGTTCTTTGAACTTGGCGTGTCGGGCGGCGAAGCGTTCCGGCGTCATGCCCTTCGGCGGCCTCACGGCCTCGACCGCGTCGCTGGGGAAGGGGAGGTTGAACGGCCCGAACTCGGTGCCGAAGAACCCGCCCGTTGTGAACGCCTTCAGCTCCTCGCTCTCGCCGTGGCCTTCGAGCTTCTGGCCGATGTTGATGAACGCCGGGATCGCCGGGTTCCGCGGCCCCAGAACGCGGGCCATCCACGCCCCGATGTGCGGGCACGCGACCGTTTGCGGCGGGACGTAGCCGGTGTGCCAGTGGTACTGGTGCCGGGAGTGCAGAATGTTGCCGAGGTCGGCGACGACGTGCGACCGGATGAGGGTGCCGCGGTCCATCACCTTCGCGACGTGCTCCAGCCCTTCGGTGAGCTTGATGTTGTCCACGACGGTGTCAATGGCCGGGAACGTGGACAGAATCTTGTCCACCGGCACGCCGACCTCGAACTTGGTGTAGCGCTTCGGGTCGAAGGTGTCCGGCGCGCCCATCCCGCCGGCCATCCACAACAGGATAACAGTATCCGCGCTGGCCTTCGGGTGCGCGACCGGCTCGGCGCGGAGCTTCGGCGCACCGCCCGCGAGCGCGGCAAGCCCGGCCGCAGTCATGGCGCTCAGGTACTCGCGGCGGGAGAGTTCAGGATGAATCATGTTCACGTTCTCCTCGATCATGTGCCAGTGAGCGGCGCGGCCTCAGCCCGCCGGTTCTGCCCAATCCAGAATCGCGAAGCGTCTCGTTGTGATCTTGCAACCGGCGGGCTGAGGCCGCGCCGCTCGCTGGGGCTTACCTCACCAACTGGAACTCCGGCAACATCACCACAGCCCATAGCAGGTCGGCCACGCTTTCGGTGGTCGGCTTGTCGCCCAACAGCGACTTCGCGGCGGCGCGCTCGCCGTCGGTCGGCTTGCGTGACAGCGCGCGTACGAACACCCACTCCGCCAGTTCGTCGGGCGTGGCTTTGAGGTTCGCTTTCAGGATGTTCGCCGCGCCGCGTTCGAGGGTTGTTGTCAGAATCTGGCCGTTGGCGAGGTCGAGCGCTTGTAGCGTGCTCAGTTGGTCCGGGCGCGTGGTCACGACCTGTTCGCGGTTCGGCCGGCCCAGTGACCGCATCAGCGGGTCGCAATCGACCAACGTGACACGAACGAACTGGCGCTCTTTGGGTGTAGTTGCGGGGAAGGGGGGCGGCGCGCGGGGAAAGGCCCCGGACTTCGCCGCGGGCGCGGTGCTCGTTAGCATCCAGACCGCGTCGAGGAACTGCTCGGCGCTCAGGCGCTTTAATTCGGGGCCGCGGAACACGTAGCCGTCGCCCGGTTCCTTCGCCAGCGGCACCGCTTTCGACTGGTACGCCTGCGAGGTCGCGATGTGTTCGATTAGTTTCTTGATGTCGTAGCCGTTATCGGCGAAGTACACGGCGAGGTAATCGAGCAGGTCTTCGCTCCACGGCTTGTTGCCCATCACGTCCACCGGGTACACGATCCCGCGGCCCATCAAGCGGTGCCACACGCGGTTCACCATGGTGCGCGAGAACCGGCCGTTGTCCGGGTGCGTGACAAGCGCCGCGAGCTGTTCGAGGCGCTTGGCCTTCGGCGCGGTCGCGTCGATGGTGCCGAGTTCGGGGAACAGGAACTTCGTGCTCGCGGTCGCGCCGGTCGGCTTGTCGCAGCGGTGAACCGCGAGCGGCTTGTCCGCGATGATCGCCGCCAGACCGTAGGCGTCGGCCAGTTTCCAGTTGTCGATGAAGCTGTCGTGGCACGACGCGCACTTCAGGTTCGCGCCGAAGAACACCTGCCCCACGTTCTGCGCGAACTGTAGTTCCACGATCTGGCTCGCGTTCACCTCGCCGCGCCACTTGATGCCCTTCGCGAAGCCCTCGGAGTCCGCGTTCGGGCTAATCAACTCGCGTGCGAACTTGTCATAGGGCTTGTTGTCCAGCAGCGACTTGTAGAGCCACGCGGTGATCTGCTTGCGCCCGCCGTCGATGTAGCCGGTGCCGCGGTACTCGTTCCGCAAGGCGTCGTTCCAGAACGCCAGCCAGTGGTCGGCGTAGGCGCGGTTGTCCGTCAGCAGTTGGCGCACGAGAGCGGCGCGCTTGGGGTCGGCCTTCGCGCGCAGGTGTTCGTCCAGTTCGTCCGCGGTCGGCGGCAGGCCGATCAGGTCGAAGTACGCGCGGCGCGCGAACGCCGGTTCGTCGAGTAACTCCGGCGGCGTCACCTTGTTCGCGGCGTAGTACGCATCGAGGATGCGGTCGATGGGGTGTTCGAGGCCGGGCCGCGCGGCGGGCACGTTCACCTTGCGCGGCTTCAGCGGCGCGACGTAGCTCGCGGGCTTGAACGTGAACCCCGGCTCCCACGGCACGCCGTCGTCGATCCACTTCGCGAGCGTGGCGATTTCCTTCGCGGTCAGCGGCTCGGCCTTGCCCGGCGGCATGCGCGTCTCGGCGTCCGTGCTGGTCACGCGCTTGTGCAGTTCGCTCATCGCCGATTTGCCCGGCAGCACCGCCTTCGACTTCAACAGGGCTTCGCGGGTGTCGAACGAGAGCGCGCCCTTGTAGGTGCCGTTGGTGTGGCACTTCGCGCACTTCGCCTTGAGGATCGGGACCACTTCGTGCGCGAAATCCGTCGGCTTCTCTTTCGGCTGCGCGGAAACGTTCGCAACGCAGATGGTGAACGCGAGGGCAGAGAGGAATGATCGCATAGCGGGCCGCGCGGGGTGGGGAGGCGATTCCCCCACATCGTACCGAATCGCCCGCCCGAACCGACACCGCGAATCCGGGAAAACGGGAGCCACCATGCGACGAACACCCTTCCAGCCGCGCGCGGCATTTTCCCCGCTCCGGTTCGCCCCGGCCCCTACGCTGACTACGCGACCCGCACCCGCGCGCGAGACCCCCATGCCGTTCGACCTCGACGCCCGCCTCGACGAGTGGCGCAAGGCCCTGCTCGACACCACCAAGCGCAACCGGCTGGTGAAGTTTGAGGCCGGGCGCGTCGGCGGCGTCGCGCTCGTGCGCCCCACCGCCGACCTGTGGGCGCGGCTCGTGCGCGACGGCGAACAACTCACTTTCGTCTGGAAGCGCGACCTGCTCGGCCTTCCGCAAGAGGTGCTGAACGCGGAAACGCTCTCCGCCGACTTCGACCCGGCGAGCGGGCAGTCGGCCCTGAACGAAGAGGCCGTGCGCCGCGACCTGCTCGAACTGTCGCTGAAGTCGCAGCGCCTCAAAGCGGAACACCTGCTGACGGACATGACCGACCGGCACCTCGCGGCCCGGCTGTTGCGCCTGAAGCGCACGTCGGACGAGGCCCAGAGCGACCACGGTGTCACCACGCTGTACGCCGCGTTCGGGTTCCTCCGTTGGTACGAAAGTAACGAGTCGCAGGAAGAGATCCGCGCGCCGCTGCTACTCGTGCCAGTCAAACTGGCGCGCGAAACGGTGGAAGCGCCGTTTACACTGGTTGCCGAAGAAGACGACATCCTGCCGAACCACTGCCTCGCGGAACTCCTCCGCGCGCAGTTCCGGCTCGCGCTGCCCGATGCAACTTGGCTCGACCCCGAAGACCCGGAGTGCCTGCCCAAGTACCTCGACGCGGTCCGCGCGGCGGTGCAGAAGGACTACCCGCGCTGGGACGCGGTCGCGGACACGGCGCTGGGCGTGTTCAATTTCCAGAAGCTGGCGATGTGGGAAGACCTCGGCCGCAACGAGGACCGGGTGAAGGCGCACGCGCTGTGCCGCGCGGTCGCCGGTGACAGCGCGGTGTCACTCGCGCCGCCCGCCGACCTGCCCGCCGCGGCGCAACTCGACGAAGTCGTGCCGCCGGCGCAAGCGGTCCACATTCTCGACGCCGACAGCAGCCAGCACGAGGTGATTGAAGCGGTGAAGCGCGGCGCGCACGTCGTGATGGACGGCCCGCCCGGAACCGGCAAGAGCCAGACCATTGCCAACATGATTGCCGAGGCGCTGAGCGCCGGGAAAACGGTTCTGTTTGTCAGCGAGAAGACCGCGGCGCTCGACGTGGTGAAGCGCCGGCTCGACGCCCGCGGCGTCGGCGACTTTTGCCTCGAACTGCACAGCCACAAGGCCAACAAGCGCGACGTGGTCGCGGAGCTGGGCCGGTGCCTCGACCTCGGGCGCGTCGGCGCGCCGGACGATTCCGCGGCACTGGCCGCGCTGACCGAGAGCCGGCGCGCGCTGAACGAGTTCGTCGCGGCGCTGCACGAGGTCCGCGCGCCGCTCGGCTGGTCGGCGTACCGCGCGCACGGCGAGGTCGCGAAGCTCGACGCCGCGCCCGCGCGCTCGCGCGTCGCCGTGCCGGACGCGGCAACCGCGCCGATGAGCGCGCTGCAACAGCGCTGCGACGCGCTCGCTCGCCTCGCGGACTGCAAGCCGGTCCTCGACAACCCGACCGGCCACCCGTGGCGCGGCTGCACGCTCGACTCGTTCGCGCACGAGGCGAAGGACGACGCGCGCTTCCATCTCGACCGCTTGGCGAAGGCGATTCCGGCCGCGCTGAGCGCGGTCGTGGCGCTGAACGCGGCCGGCGTCGCGGTTGACGCGCCGTCCGTGCCGGCGTGGGACGCGGCCGTTGCCGACGCGCGGGCTCTGCTCGCGTTGCCGCTCTTCCCGGCCGATTGGTTTGCCGGCGACCCGCGCGCCGCGGCACAGCGCGCCGTCGATCTTCAGCGCGCGACCGACGAGGCGCGCGAGTTGACCGCGAAGGTGCCGGAGTTCGACCGCGGCGCGGTCACGGCCCCCGGCACGAACCTCGCCGCGCTCGACGGCGTGGCCGCGGAGCGCGAGCGCCTGACTGCGGGTTCCGTGCTCGCGCTCCGCGCGCGTTTGAGCGCCGTGAAGCAGGGCGCGACCGATGTGCGCGCGCTCGAAGCGCGGGCCTCGGCGCTGGACGGCGCGGCGCGGGCCGCGGCCGGGGCGCTGGGGCTTCCGCAGGTGCCGGAACTGGGGCGACTCGCGGAGGTCGCGCGGTTGTGCGCGGTGATCGCGCGCACGGGGTCCGGGCCGCGCGGCTGGTGGGACGCCGGGAGGCGCAAGGAACTGCTCGCCGCGGTCACGCGCGCCGACGCCCACGACCGCGCGGCGCAGGCCGCGCGAACGGACCTGCTGGCGCGACTCGCGCCGGCCGCCTTCGCCCCGGAATCATCGGCGGTTGCGCGCGACGCGGCGCACGCCGGGCGGTCGTTCCTGTCGCGCCTGCTGCCGCGCTGGTGGCGGCTGAAGGCGCAAGTGACGGTGTGGTTCGCCGTCGCGCCCGCGAGCGGGGCCGCGATCCGGGCCGACCTCGTCGCGCTCGCCGCGTACCACCAGAACGCAGACGCCGCGCGGCAGATCGCGACCGCGTACAGCGCGGAGGTGCTGAAGTACGGCGACCGCGTGTTGTGGGCCGATACCGCCGACGCGCTCCGAACGGCGGACGCGCACGCGGGGCTCGGCGCGAACTCCGACGCGTTCGCGCGCACCGACCGCGCCGCCATCGGTACCGCCTCTGACGCGCTGCGCGCCGCGCTCGCGGCCTTCGACGTGGGCGCGGCCGCGCTCGCCCGGTCGCTCGTGCTGCCCGATCAGTCGAGCCGGGGCGCGGGCGCGGCGCGCGAGTGGCTGGCGGG
>VGZJ01000055.1 GCA_016872595.1 Planctomycetota bacterium | reverse complement strand
AACTCGTCGGCCGAGAGCCCCGTGAACATGCGGAACAACAACGGCTTCCGACGCAATTTCTCGTAATTCGTCATAACCCTATGAATAGGCCATCGATCGCTATTGCGCAACGAGTCTTTTGTGCGTTCACTTCGCGCGGTTCGTGCCGTATCTTCTATCTGCGACACGTCACCCACCCGAAGAGGCCCACCATGAGCGAGTTCACCGCGCTGGACAAGACCGCGATCAACACCATCCGCACCCTCGCCATGGACGCGGTGCAGAAGGCCAACAGCGGGCACCCCGGCGCGCCGATGGGCCTCGCACCGGTGGCCTACGTGATCTGGAACCGCTTCATGAACTTCGACCCGGCCGACCCGCTGTGGCCGAACCGCGACCGCTTCGTTCTCTCCAACGGCCACGGCTCGATGCTCCTGTACGCGCTCATCCACCTCGCGCAGGTGCGCGACGCCGATCTGCACCACGGCAAGGTGCTCGCCGGCGAGTCGCTGCCGATGGACCAGCTCAAACTGTTCCGCCAACTGAACAGCAAGACGCCGGGCCACCCGGAGAGCGACTACACCGCGGGCGTCGAGACCACCACCGGACCGCTCGGTACGGGCGTCGGCAACGCCGTCGGCATGGCAATCGCCCAGAAGTGGCGCGCCGCGTACTACTCGCGCCCCGGTTTCGAAGCGCTGTTCGACCACCGCGTCTACGCCATCTGCGGCGACGGGTGCATGATGGAGGGCGTCGCCAGCGAAGCGGCCTCGCTCGCCGGGCACCTCAAGCTCAACAACCTCACGCTCGTCTACGACGACAACGGCATCACCATCGACGGGCACACGCACCTCGCGTTCAGCGAAGACGTGCCCAAGCGGTTCGAGGCCTACGGCTGGAACGTGCTGCGCGTCAACGAGGGCAACGACCTCGAAGGCATGGCGAAGGCGCTCGAAGCCGCGAAGACGGCCGACCGGCCGACGTTCATCGCGCTGAAGACCGTGATCGGGTTCGGCTCGCCCAACAAGGCCGACACGCACGCGGCCCACGGCGAACCGCTCGGCCCGGACGAAATCAAACTGACGAAGGCGGCCTACGGCTGGACCGAGACGAGCGACTTCGCGGTACCGGCCGGCGTGTACGACCAGTTCAAGAGCGGGATCGGGGCGCGCGGGGCCGCGGCGCGCGCGGCGTGGGCGAAACTGTTCGCCGACTACAAGGCGAAGTTCCCCAAAGAGGGCGCGGAACTGGAGGCGATGGAGGCCCGCGCGCTGCCCGCGGGCTGGGACAAGGACATCCCGGTGTTCCCCGCGGACGCGAAGGGCATCGCCACTCGCGACAGCAGCGGCACCGTGCTGAACGCGATCGCCAAGAACGTGCCGTGGGTGGTCGGCGGCAGCGCCGACCTGAACCCCTCGACGAAGACGTTCATGAAGTTCCCCGAAGCCGGCGTGTTCTCGCCGAAGAACTGGGCGGGCCGCAACGTCCACTTCGGCGTGCGCGAGCACGGCATGGGCGCGATCATGAACGGCATGGCGCAATCGAAGCTGCGCTCCTACGGCAGCGGGTTCCTCATCTTCTCCGACTACGGCCGCACCCCGATCCGCCTCGCGGCGCTCATGGGGATGCCCGTGCTGTACGTGTTCACGCACGACAGCATCGGCGTCGGTGAGGACGGCCCGACGCACCAGCCCATCGAACAGATCATGTCGCTGCGGGCGATCCCGAAGCTGATGGTGCTGCGCCCCGGCGACGCGAACGAGGTGGCCGAGGCGTACAAGGTCGCGCTGACGCAGACGCACACCGCGGTGGTGATGTGCATGACCCGTCAGGCGCTCCCGACGCTCGACCGCACCAAGTACCACCCGGCCAGCGGGCTGGCGAAGGGCGGCTACGCGCTGAACAAGGTGGACGCGCCGGACGTGCTGCTGATCGCCACCGGGAGCGAACTGTCGCTGGCCGCGGACGCGGCGGAGAAGCTCGCGAGCGAGGGCATCAAGGCCCGCGTCGTAAGCCTGCCCTCGTGGGATCTGTTCGAGCAACAGGACAAGGCCTACCGCGACAGCGTGATCCCGCCCGGCGTGAAGGCCCGCGTGTGCGTCGAGATGGGCACCACGATGGGCTGGGAGCGGTACGCCGGCGACACGGGCGCGATCATCGGGATGCGCAGCTTCGGCGCGAGCGCCCCGCTGAAGGACCTGCTCAAGCACTTCGGCTTCACGGTGGACGCCGTGGTGAAAGCCGCGAAGGGGCAACTGGGGAAGTAGGAGACAGAAGCCCCCTCACACAACCGAGTGAGGGGGCGTCCATATTCTCGCCGATCTCACCCGTCCAAATCCCACACGACCAGCTTCTTCTGCGAGCCGCCGGCGCAGGCGGTCAATCCGTCCGGGGCGATGGCCGCGTCGTTCACCTGCCCGATCCCCCAATCCCACGGCCCGAAGACTTCTCCTGTCTGTGTGTCCACCGCGCACACGAGCTTGCTCCGGAACGCTTGGGTGACGAACCGGCGTGCATCGGCCGAGAGCGAAATGTTCGGCGTGTTGGCGTAGCACGGCAGAGGTACCGTCAGGTCGAGGCGCATCCCGCGCTTGCCGACCGAGTAGATCATCACCGCTCCGTCGTGGGTCACGAAGTAGCGGCCGTCGGAGCCGATCACGAAGCCGTTGCAGTGCTCGGTCGTGCCAACCGGTTCCCCGACCGCGACGCCCGGCCGCGCGAGGTCGCCGCGCCAGTACGCGACCGCGTTGTGCTTCGACGACCAGCCTTCAATGACGAAGCTACTCGTGCCGGGAACGGCCACCATGCTCTGGCAGTCGGAGACGGGAAAGGCTTTGTACTCCGCTTCCGTGAGGTTCGGCAGGGACCAGTAGCGGAACCGGTCCTTGTGGCTCACGATGCTGTCGTGCGTGCGCCCAAACCAGAACGCGGAATCACCCGTGAAGCCCGTGCGATCGTAGAAGTGCAACCGCGGGAAACGGAACTCGGCCCAGTCGGGGAGCTGCGCGCACCGCCCGGCGTCCGGAGGCGAGCCGTTCGGCGTCAATGAGCCGACGCGGAACAGATAGGCATCGGAAAGGCCCGACACCGACAGCCAGCGGCCGTCCGGCGAAACTTCGAGTCGGAAATCAGCCGTTCGACGCGCCGCGAGCACACGCTTCGCGCCGCCGGCCGGGTACACCCAGAGCTCGCAGTTCCGCGCGATGAGCGCGTAGAGCGTGCCGTCCGGTCCGTAGGCGACCGACTGCACGCCCGCGGAGTGTTGAAAAAGGCGCATGGCTCGGCCCTCTGGCGAAATTCAGAGGTCGCGACTTGCGAACGCTAGTTTCCCGTGGCCTCCAACGCCTCGGTGCGCGAGGCGAACAGCGGCAGGACCGTGAGAAGTTTCGTCATTTCCAGCATCTTGTGAACGGCCTCGTTCGGCTTGCACAGCGTGACCGCGCCTTGGCCCTTCACTTGGTTCTGGAGGCCCACCAGCAGCCGCAGGCCGAGGCTCCCGGCGTACTCCAGTTCGCTCAGGTCGAAGACGAAGCGGCGCAGCCCGGCGCGGTACAGCTCTTGAACTTGGGGGTGCAGGTCTTGGACCGCTTCCGGATCGAACTTGCCGGCGAGGGCGACCACGACCGCGCGGTTGTCCGGGGTGAACTCGAACCGGCTGGTGAACGCGGGCGCTTTCGGCATGGCGGCCTCGACCGGAGATGTGGGTTCTGTGATGGTACGGAAAAACCGCCCGACGACTTTCCCCGCCGCGCGCGAACTATAACAACCGTGACCGCTCTCCCCGGAGGTCGCCATGATTGCCGCGCTCGTGGTCGCCGTCGCGCTCGCCCAACTGGTGCCGCCCGCGCCCGCCGCGAAGGACGTGCGCGCCGCCGCGACCGCCGCGCTGCCGGCGCTCCGGAAGGGCGCGGCCGGGCACGCCGAACAGAAGACGTGCTTCGCGTGCCACAATCAGGCCCCGCCGATGGTCGCGTTCGCCGCGGCGAAGGCCCGCGGGTTCGACGTGCCCGCGGACCTGTTCACGACCCAAGCCGAGCACATCGGCAGCTTCCTCGAAACGAACCGCGAGCGGTTCAAGGACGGGCGCGGCACCGGCGGCGCGGCGGCGACCGCGAGCTACGCCCTGTTCACCCTCGAACTCGCCGGCCACAAGCCCGACGCCAACACCGCGGCCGTGGCCGAGTACCTGCTGAAGACGCAGCCCGAGCGCGCCCACTGGCGCACCACCTCGAACCGCCCGCCCACCGAGGCCAGTGACTTCACCACGACGTACCTCGCGCTCCGCGCGCTGCGCGTGTGGGGGCCGGGCGCGAAGCTCGACGCCGACAAGATCGCCAAGCGCGTCGACGGTTCGCGCGCGTGGCTGGTGAAGACCGTGGCGAAGGACACCGAGGACCGGGCGTTCCGGCTCTTGGCGCTGAAGGAGGCCGGGGCCGACGCGAAGGAGGTCGGGGCCGCCGCGTGGGACCTGCTGAAGGGCCAGCGCGCCGACGGCGGGTGGGCCCAGCTCGACAGCGCGTTCAGCGACGCCTACGCCACCGGCGCGGCGCTGGTCGCGCTGCACGAGGCCGGCGGGCTGAAGGCCGACGCGCCGGCGTACCGCGCGGGGCTGGCGTACTTGCTGAAGGCGCAGCGCGCCGACGGCACATGGTACGTGAAGTCGCGGAGCCGCCCGTTCCAGCCGTACTACGAGAGCGGGTTCCCGCACGAGAAGGACCAGTTCATTTCAATCGCCGCGAGCGGTTGGGCGACCGCGGCGCTGCTGTTCGCGGTCGAGAAGAAGTAGCCCCGAACCCGCGGACCGCATGGCCGTACGTCTCGCGCACTTCAGCGACATCCACCTGACCGCCCGGCCCCGCGGCTGGCGGCCCCGCGACGCCTTCACCAAGCGCACGACCGGGTGGGCGAACCTCGCGCTCGGGCGCGCGCGGCACTTCGCGCGCGCCGACGAGGTCGCCGCGGCGCTGCGCCGCGAGCTCGCCGGGCGCGGGTTCGATTCCCTCGTCTTCTCCGGCGACGCGACCGCGCTCGGGTTCCCGGCGGAAATGACCGCCGCGGCGGAGCGCATCGGCGCGCACGACCCGGCCCTGCCGCCGGGGCTCGCGGTGCCCGGCAACCACGACGTGTACGTCACGAGCGCGGCCCGCGCGCGCCTGTTCGAAGAGGCCTTCGCCCCGTGGCAGCACGGCACGCGAACGAGCACCGAACACTACCCGTTCGCGCGCAAGGTCGGGCACGTCTGGCTGATCGGGCTGAACTCGTCGGTGCCGAACTTCCTGCTGTGGGACGCGAGCGGTAAGGTGGGCGCGGCGCAACTCGCGCGCCTGCGCGACCTGTGCGCCGCGCTCGGCCCCGGCCCGCGCGTCGTGGTCAGCCACTACCCGCTATTAATGGAAGGCCACCGGCCCGAACCGCGCTGGCACCGGCTCCGCGACTGGGCCGCGGTGCGCGACACGGCGGCCGCGTGCGGCGCGAGCCTGTGGCTCCACGGCCACCGGCACCGCTGGTACTGGCTCCCGGCCGCGCCGAACCTGCCGTTCCCGACAATCTGCGTCGGCAGTTCGACGCAGTCCGGGCGCTGGGGCTACCACGACTACACCATCGACGGCCGGCACCTGACGGCCGCGCGCCGGGTGTTCGACGGGGCGACCGGCGCGTTCGTGGATTCCGAGTCGTTCGAGTGCGAGTTGAAGTAGGCGCGCGGCTGTTTCTTCCCCGCGCGCGCTGGTACCATGTCGCCACCTCTCACCCCTTGAGGCCCCATGCGCTACTCACCCCTCCTCCTGCTCGCGCTGGTCGCGCCCGCGGCGCGCGGCGCGGACCCGAAACTCGCCGACAGCCTCCAACCGTTCGTCGAGAAGAACGAACTGGCCGGGGCGGTCGTGCTCGTCGCCGGCCCGGACAAGGTCCTCGCGGTCGAGACGGTCGGGCACGCCAACCGCGAGGCCAAGACCGCGATGAAAGCCGACAGCGTGTTCTGGATCGCCTCCATGACCAAACCCATGACCGCCGCGGCGCTCATGATGCTCGTGGACGAGGGCAAGGTGAACCTCGACGACCCGGTCGAGAAGTACCTGCCGGAGTTCAAGGGGCAGTGGATGATCTCGGAACTGGGCAAGGACCAAATCACCCTGAAGAGGCCGAAACGCGCGCCGACCCTGCGCGACTGCCTGCGCCACACCAGTGGGATGCCGTTCAAGACGATCCTCGAAGACCCGACCATCGACAAGCTGCTGCTCAAGGACGCGGTGAAGAGCTACGCGATGCTCCCGCTACAGTACGAGCCGGGCGAGAGGTACGCGTACTCGAACGCCGGCATCAACACCGCCGGGCGCGTGGTCGAGGTCGTGAGCAAGATGAGCTTCGAGGACTTCATGACGAAGCGCCTGTTCGAACCGCTCGGGATGACGGAGACCGTGTGGCGGTTGAGTCCGGCGCAGATGAAGCGGCTCGCCACGACGTACCGGCCGGGAAAGGATCGGGCGCTCGACCCGATGCCGATCGCGCCGCTGGCGCAGCCGCTGAGCGACCCGGCGCGCCAGCCGTGCCCCGGCGGGGGGCTGTTCTCGACCGCGAAGGACGTGGCCGCGTTCGGCCAGATGATCCTGCGCGGCGGCACCACCGCCAGCGGGCAGCGCGTGCTGAGCGAGGTCGCGATCCGCGAGATGACCGGCACGCAAACGGGCGACCTGCTGAACAAGGGGAAGGGCGAAGCCGGCTACGGCCTCGGCTTCAGCACGACGCGCAAGGCCCAAGTGCCCGGCCGGGAGAAGGTGGACCGCCCGGAAGTGGCGGTAGTCGGGGCGTGCGGGCACGGTGGGGCGTACGCCACGAACCTGTGGATCAACCCCGACACGAAGCTCGTGACGGTGTACATGGTGCAGCACGCCGGGTTCCCCGGCGATGGCGGGAAGGCGCGCGCGGCCTTCGAGAAGGCCGCAACGGAGCTGTACGGGAAGAAGTGATCGGGCCCGCGCACCGCGTCACGGCGCGGTGCGCTTCACGTGCTCGATGACGACGTTCTTCACCGCCGGCGGCAGCGCGTTGAACTCCTTCTCGTCCAGCACGCCGTTGCCGTCGGTGTCGAACCGCATGAACGCCTGCTTGAACTGCGCCGGGATCAGCACGCCGTCCTTCGGGAACTTGAACTCGCCCTTCGGCCCCACCACCGGCTCGCTCGCGGCGCGCGAGTCGATCACGAACTCGACGTACCCGAGGTGCATCTCCTCGTAGGTCTGCGGGCCCCACTTCACGGTCTTCTTCGGGTCCGGGTTGGCCGGGTTCTTGTCGCTGTTGTCGTACCACGCGGTGTAGATCAGCCCGCTGCCGCGGGGCACCGAAACCGGCTCCGCGAAGCGGTACTGCAACTGCCAGTTGAAGTCGTAGTGCGGCACGTCGAGCAGCTTCGTGGTCTTGCCGTCCGGCGTTTTCAACTCGTACTGCGCCGCCTTGCCGCGCACGTGGGCGTGCGGGAAGAACGCGAGGACGCGGCAGTCCCACGGGATGAACGGGATGCTACCGACGACCTTGTGGTTGTCCGCGCCCGGCGGGATGCTGAACGTGGGGTTCACCGCGGCGCTGACGCGGACCTCGTACCGCGGCTTCTCCTTCGCGAACACGAGGCCCAGCTTCGTCTGGTCGGTCGTGGCCTTGCCGTTGGGCGTGTAGTGAATCTGGAACCGCAGGTCGTAGCCCTTCGGCAGCTTCTTGGCGTAGCCCTCCGGGTACACCAGCGCCGTGCTGCCGGGCACGTAGGCCGCGAAGAACCCTTGCGCCTCGCCCCCGACCCCGCGCGACCCCTTCGGCACCGCGAACACCAGCACGTGGTGAACGACCTCGCGCGCCGTCGGCTGCACCTCCAACCCCTGCACCCACTTGTCCTCGTCGTAGTCGGTGGGCACGATCACGTTCTGGTACGCCATGACGCCTTCGGCCTTGATCGCGATGGGCTTTTCGATCTGGAACACCGCGTCCGGCTTGCCGAGGCCCCACCCGGTCGAATAGTTCCGCGGCAGCGGGGCGTCGGCGGCGTCGCCCTTTTTCATGTCGGACGCCAGCCACGCGAACAAATCCTTCTTGTCGCTGTCGGTCAGCGTACGGTCGTTGGCGAAGAGCGAGTGCTCGCCCTTCTTGGGCGGGGCCGCGAACCACGGCGGCATCGTCCCCTTGTCAACGGTCTTCTTAATCATGCCCTTGTTGGCAACGACGTCGTCGTAGGTGTCGAGGGCGAACGGGGCGACGCCCCCCTTGCGGTGGCAATCGACGCAGTTCGCCTGCATGATGCGCTCGATGCGGGCGTGATAGGTGAGGGCGACTTCCGCAGCCGCAAGCGGCTTCGCAACCAGTTCGCACCCCGGCGCAGTGGTCGCTTGAATCACAGGGGTTCTGCCACCCAACAGGTCGGTCAGCGCCACCGCGAGGTAGTTCGCGCGCGGCGCGTCGAGGGCGTAGCCGAGGCCGTACTGGTCGCTGACCGCGCCGCGGTACTGCACGGTGCGCGCGGCGTCCAGCACTAACACTTCCGCGGTGCTGGTCGCGCCGAGCGCGGCCGTCAGCGTGCCCTCGGTGTCGTGAACGTAACGCCCCGCGAAGCCGTGGTCGCCGGGCTTGTCGGTCTTGGTGGGGTTCACGAACAGGAACGCCACGCCCTTCGCGGCCCATTCCTTTTGGAGCCGCTGGAGCGCGGGCGCGTATTTCTTGCAGACCGGGCAGGTGGTGTTGGTGAACGCGACCACGAGCAGCTTGTTGTTCTTGAAGTCGGACAGCTTGCCGGCCTTGCCCGCGAGGTCGGTGAACGCGACATCCGGGACGAGCCGCCCGACACCGGCCGGCCCCGGTAGCCGCAGCTTCGGGGCTTCCTTGGGGTTGGGGTCGGCCTTGTCTTTGGCGGGCGGTTCCGCCGGGCCGTCGCGCCACGGGTTGGGCTTCTTCGGCGGCTGCGGCTCCTGCGCGCCGGCGGCGATCACGAGTGCGAAGGTTCCGGCGAGAGCGAACAGACGCATGGGTTCGGCCCATAGGAGCGAGAGTGATATGGGAAGTATACCCCCCAAGGCGGCACGCGGTTTCACGCCGCGCGAGGGAGCGTTGATCGCGCTCAAGCGACGGGGTACGATGCCCACACTGACACCGGAAACTCGGGAGCTGGCGTGGACAGGTTGTACATTGTGCGCGCCGCGGACGGGCGAGGGATCCTCGGGACATTGACGGACCGAGAGATGCGCCGCCGCCTGAGTGCCGGGGTGCTGAGCCCGCGGTGCGAGTGTCTGCCGGCTCATGCGACCGGCGATCTGACCCGGCAGTGGCGTCCGGTCTGGGTCGCGCTCGGGTTGGCCGAACCGGGGCCGAACGATGGTGTTCCGGCACCGGCGGCCCCGCCGTCCGAAGTACGTGACACCCCACCCACCCCGGGGCCGGCCCTAGCCCGGTTCCGATCGGGGCCGTTGAAATCGGGCAGTTGTTACTCGCGCTCGGACAGGTCTTGTGCGTGCTCGCGTGCGCGTGCGCGGTCCTGTACCCGGCGTTCGTTTTCTACGAAGCGTTTTCTAACCCGTGGGGGTTCGGCCTGTCGCCGACCGCAACCTTTTTCGTGCTGGCGGGCTCGGGGTGCGGTTTCACATTCAGCGCGGCGCTGTTCGTCGTATTCAGCCGGGTCAAGAATATCTCGCTCCGTGACTCGTCGGCCTGAGCCTGCGAACGGGGCTGACGCTCCACGTTCGCTTGCGGCTCGTGGCGAACGCCTCACTTCGCGCGCTTCATCACATACAGCGTGGTCAGCGTCTTGGCGTCGGCGGCGAACTTGGTGGGGCGCGCCGTCGTGCTGTAACACCACGTCAGCGTGTCGCCGTCCAGCTTGTAGATGCCGTGCGCGCTGATGCCGGTGTCGTAGCGGTCGAGGCGGGCCTCGCCGCCGAGCGCGCCCGCGGGCGCGGCCACCATTTGCCCGGTGCGGATCGGCTTCCCGTCGCGCAGCAGCGTGAACTTGTCCTTCTCGAACGTGAACCCCATCTTCGCCGCGTCCTCCGCAGACAGTTCCTTGCCCTGATCGCTCAGCGCGGTCGCGGTCCACTTGCCGGCCAGCGCGTCGAGTTGCTTCAGACCGGCGTCCGACAGCGGCGGCACGAAGTTCGACAGCTTCCACACCGGCTGCGTTTGCTCGATGGTCCGGTCCATCAGTTCGAGTGCCTCGCGCAGCACGGCGGGGGTCACGTCGGCGTTCGGGATCGAGTGCATCAGGTACAGGCGCTTGCGGTCCCGGTTGAAGGTGAACGCGACCGGGTACAGTTCGCCGTTCTTGGCGAGGAGCTTGCGCCACGCGGTCGCGGGCACGTCGTCCGGGAACGTGGCGGTCAGCAGCCACGCCTCGAACCAGACCCGCGAGCCGTCCTGCGCGAGCGAGATGTTCTGGACCGAGCGCCAGCCGGTGCGGTCCATGATGACCTGCGTGAACGTCTTGTCGGTCGGCTTCACGTCGTAGCCGAGCTTGGTCGCCATCTTCACCAGTTCGTCGTTGGTGAGGCGCTTGGGCGCGGGCGGGTCGTCGGCGCGCCCGGCGGAACCGGGGGCGAGGGCCGCGCACAGGGCGGCCAGTGCGAGCGAGCGAATCACGGCGGCCTCCGCGGGGGTTACTTGGGTTGGCGCTTGAGGACGAAGCGGATGTTCTTGTTCTCCGCGGTGCTGGTCAGGTCGGCCGGGCGCAGCGCGGCATTGGCGTTCAGGCACAGGGTCATGGTGTCGCCGGCGCGCTCGAACCGCGCCTGCATCGACAGCGCCCCGCTGATGTCGTAGGCGTCCAACACCACCGCGCCGTCGGCGACCGGCAGGTGAAGGCGGACCTCCATCTTCTGCTCTTTGATCGTGACCACGAGTTCGTCTTTGGCGAACACGAGCGCGACCTTCTCGACGTCCGCGGCCGGTTGTTTCACCCCGGACACGACCCACTCGGTCGGCTTCCACGTGCCGGCGAGCGCGGCCAGTTCCTTCTTCGCGGCGGCCGTCATCTCCGGGAGGAAGTTGACGCGGTTCCAGAGCGCCTTGGTTTGCTGAAGCGTGTCCACGTAGCCGGTGATCGCCTTGCGGAGTTGCGCCGGGGTGACGTCGGCGTTGGGGATCGTTTGGCGGAACACGACGCGCTTCGCGCCCTCCTCGACCATGAACGCGGCCCCGGTCAGGTCGTCGTTCTTTTCGAGGAGCTTGCGCCACGCCTCGGCCGGGGCCTTCTCGAACCCGTCCGGCAGCACGCCGGAGTTGTAGAACCCAACCGACTTCTGGTCCGGGGTGACGTACAGCCAGACGGTGTGCGTGAACTCTTTGCTGGTCGCGGTGATCTTGTGGAACGTGTTGTTGTCGGTCGCCATCGGCTCGTAGCCGAGGTCGGTGAGCATCTCGCCCAGCGCCTTGAAGGTCAGGCGCGCCGGGCCTTTGGCCTTCGGCGGGTCCTTCTTCGGCTCGTCGGCCCCGGCCGCGCACGCGGCCAGCAGCACGACGGCGAGAGCGAATCGCGCGGGAGTCATGGCGGGCGCTCTGAAAGTAGGTGCCGCCTGCCGGGCGGCACGACTGAACAGCGCAACAGGCTTTGCGGTTCTCGTCTCACGCGGGCTATCGCGTGCCGCCCGGCAGGCGGCACCTACTACTACTCGCTCAGCCCGAAGTCGGTGGGCAGTCGCCGCCACGCGCTGTGGATGTGGTTGGCGACGTTGCCGGCCGCGTCCTTCTGCTCGTTCAGGAACTCGACCACGAACTCCGGGCCTTGCACGCGGTACGTGTACGGCTCGCCGGGCTTCGGGCCGCCGCTGTAGGCGAAGAACAGCTTCGCGGGCGGTGTGTCGGTCACGCGCTTCATCTCGGCCGCGGCCAGATCGTCCGGCATCCGGTCCGTGTACGCCTTCAGCAACTTCGTCAGCGTCGCCTTCTGGTCGGCGCTGAGTTTGTCCGCGGTCAGGCCGACCGGCGCGCCGACCCCGGCCTTCGCCTGCCCTTCCTTGATTTCGGGGAACGCCTTCGGCTGCTTCGCGGCCTTATCCTGCTCCGCGTCCAGCGACTTGATGAGCGCGCGGACGTGGTCCTCGATCTCCGGCAGCGGGCGCAGCCCCTTCTTCGCCCCGTCCTTCACCTCGGCCGGGTTGCTGGCGAACAACATCGGCGCGCCGACGACCACTTCGCCCTTGTCGAGCGTGTAGTTCACGGACAGGTGGTGCCCCTCGAACCGCCAGCCCCACTTGCCGGTGTTGCTGGGGTCGCCGAACACGCTGACGAAGTACCAGCCGCGGTTGCGGGTCATCGCGCCCTTCGGCCCTTCGAGGTCCAGCAACAGGTCTTCGAGGCCGATGATGGTGGTCGCGGCCTCGTACCCCTTCGCCGACAGGCCGCTCTTGAGCAGTTCGAGCGCGGCCTTCTTTTGGTCCGCGGTCATTTCTTCGAGGCGCGCGCCCTTGCGGGTGAACTTCTTCTCCTTGTCCTGCTGCGGGGTGAAGTACCACTTAGTGCGGTGCGGGTCGTCGAACCCGAAGGTGGCCTTCTTCTTCAACTCCGGCGTCAGGCTGGCGAGGAAGTTGTCGGCGGCGGTGCGCATGCGCGCCGCGCTGGAGTCCGGGGCCGAGCGGCCGACGAGCGCCACGCCGACGACGCCGGCGAGCGTAAGGGCGAGGGCGAGGAACCGGAGGCGGGTCATGGCGGAAGCTCCGTGCGCGCGGGCGGGACCGTGTAGAGAGCATACGCGAGCGCGCGCCCGGTGTGAAGCCCGGACTTCGCGCCGCGCGAGTTCCCCAAACTTCGCGGCCCGTGCGAATTGACACCGCGGTTGAACATAAGCTATAGTGGTGTTGTCAATTCCGTGCGCCTGTTGGTTCGCGGGCCGGAAGCCCGCTGTCGTCCGGGCAGGGAGAGCCGAAGCCGCGCCATCTCTTTGCGCGGGCGGTCGAATCGAACGAAACTCAGCGGAAGCGAGCGAAATGCCGACGCCGCCCGACCCGAACGGACGCCCCCCGACGGCGCACGACGCCGCCGGGGACCCGTCGTCGGCCGCGCCGCGCCCCGGCTCCACCGGCTCGCACCGCCGCGACCGGCCGTCGTCCGTGCCCGGCGCGCCCAAGCGCCCGTCGGTCGAGTCCGACATCGCGCAGTTCCTCGCGCACCCCACCGCGACCGCCGGGAACACCGACGACGCGCCCACGGTCATCACGAAGGTGACGGCGGGCACCCCGCCGCAGGTCGCGCTGCCGGTCGTCGTCACGGCCGACGCGCCCACAATCGCCGGCCGCAAGCTCGGTCACTACGAACTGATCGAGGCCATCGGCGCGGGCGGCATGGCCGCGGTGCTGAAGGCCCGTGACACCGAACTGGGGCGCGTGGTCGCGCTGAAGATTCTGCCGCCGGAAGCGGCCCGCGACCCGGAGAGCGTGAACCGCTTCAAGCAGGAAGGGCGCGCCGCCGCGGCCCTCGACCACGACAACGTCGCGCGCGTCTACTTCTGCGGCGAAGATCAGGGCTTGCACTTCATCGCCTTCGAGTTCGTCGAGGGGATCAACCTGCGGCAGATGATCGACCGCCGCGGGGTGCTGCCGGCGGGCGAGTGCGTGCGGTACATGATGCAGGTGGCCGCGGGGCTGAACCACGCCGCCGAGCGCGGGGTCGTTCACCGCGACATCAAGCCGAGCAACATCCTCATCACCCCGGACGGGCGCGCGAAGATCGTGGACATGGGCCTCGCGCGCCAGCTCGACGCCGAACTGGCGAACGGCGCGGTCACGCAGTCCGGCGTCACCCTCGGCACGTTCGACTACATCTCGCCCGAACAGGCGCTCGACCCGCGCCGGGCCGACGCCCGCAGCGACATCTACTCGCTCGGCTGCACCTTCTACCACGCGCTGACCGGCCGCCCGCCGGTGCCCGAGGGGACCGCGGCCAAGAAACTGCGCGCGCACCAGAACGACGCCCCGCTCGACCCGCGCGAACTGAACCCCGCGATCCCGGACGAACTGGCCGCGGTCCTCGGCCGCATGATGGCGAAAGACCCGGCCGCGCGGTACCAGACCCCCACCGACCTGATCGCGCACCTCAAGGGGCTGGCCGAGCGCCTCAAACTCGGTTCGGACGCGCTGGCGCACGACACCGCGACGAAGTCCGTGCCGGCCGAACTGCGGCTGCTGCCGGAAGCGCCGCGGGTGCGCGCCGCGTGGGTGCTGGCCGCAGTCGCGGTCGCCGCGGCGGTGGTCGCGTTCGTGATCGCCACCAGCAACCCCGGCCCCGCGCCCGGCGCGCCCGGTTTTCCCGGCAAGACCAAAGCCCCGGACCTGACCGACAAGGGCCCGCTGCCGCTGCCCCCGGACCCGCCGCCCGGCCCGAAGAAGCCGCCCGACGGCCCGGTGCGCACCGTCGAGCAACTCGTTCAGAAACTCGAAGACCCGGCGACGACGCGCGTGGTGCTCGCGCCCGGCGAGTACGACTTCACGAAACTGCCCGGCGCGACCGCGTTCGCCGGTAAGGAACTGGAACTGGTCGGCGCGCCCGGCGGCGGCTCGCGCCTCGTGGTCTCGGCCAACGAGAAGCGCGGCGCGCCCGGCTCGCTCGCGCTCCGCGCCGACGCCGTCACCCTCCGCAACCTGCGCGTCGATGTCGTGCTCGACGCCACAGTGACCGTCGAAGGCGACGGCACGACGAAGCCCGTTGGCCTCCGCGTGGACGACGCGGCCAAAGTCGAGTTCGTCGATTGCGTGGTCACGACCGACGCGCGGTGCCTCGACCACGACGCCCGCGCGGTCGCGGTGGGGCGCGCCGAGGGCGCACCGGCGGTCAGCGCGCTGCGGTGCGTGTTCGCGCCGGGGTGGATCGGGTTCGCGGTGCCGGCCGGGGCGCAGGTCGCGCTGACCGACTGCGGGTTCGCGCCGCACTCGGCAATCGTGTACCTCGAACCGGGCGGCCCCGACGCACCGGTCGCGTCCGTGCGCTTGGACCGCTGCTCGTTCATGCTCGACCCCGGCGCGGCGGCGGTCGAGGCCGGGGCGACGGCCCGCGCCGCGGTGGAGGCCGGCGACTGCGTGTTCGCGCCCGCGAACGGAACCGTGCGCCCGGCGTTCCCCTCGTCCGGGTCCGATTCGCACCGGCGCGGCGTCGTGCTGCGGCTCCGCACCGACAAGGCCGCCGGCGCGCAGTTCGCCCCGCTCACCGGGCGCACCAACGCCTACTACCGCACCGACCCGCTCGGCACGCGCCAGACCACGCTCACCTTCGAGGACTGTAAGACCGAAGCCCCGATGGTCGCGGACAAGGCGCACGCCGACCTGAAGCAGCGCCCGTGGGCCGAGGCGAACCCGGTCGATGCGCTCGCGAGCGAGGCGAAGGTGTGGCGCGCGTTCGCACTGAAGCTCGACACCGACGCGGACCTGTTCACCAAGGACCGCAAACCGGTGCCGATGGGGGTCGCGTTCCACAACACGGCCGACAACACCCGCCGGGCCTACGCCGACCTCGCGTTCGCGTGGCCCCCGCCCCGGCCCCGCTCCGCGGAAGAGGCCCGCACGAAGGTGTGGTGGCCGCGGGCCGGCGACGAGGACCTCACGCCCGGCACCTACAGCGACCTCGGGGCGCTGCTCAAGTCCGCGCGCCCGGACGACATCATCCTGATCCGGCACACCGGCGAGCTGAAGGTCGATAGCGTCGAACTGAAGCCCCCGACCAAGCCGAGCGAGGGCGAGTTCAAGGTCACGTTCCGCCCGGAAAAGGGCGCGCGCCCGGTGCTGGTCATCGAGGGCGACAACGAGCGCGACCAAACCCTGTTCAAGTTGAAAGCGGGCGAGGTCACGTTCGAGGGACTGCACTTCCGCTTGAAGCCGAACCTGCCGAAGAGCGGGCAGACCGCGGCGGCGGTCGCCGTCATGGGCGGCAAGGCCTGCACGTTCCGCAACTGCGCGTTCACGCTCGCCGAGGACGACGACTCGAAGGTGGCCGCCGTTCACCTGCCGGACATCGACAAGGCGATGGTGATGGACCCGGCCCTGCGCCCGGTGCCGAAGGTGACGTTCGCCAACTGCCTCGTGCGCGGCAAGGGCCGCGCGGTGTGGGCCGAGGTGAGCCGCCCCGTCAACCTCGACATGGCCGACTGCGTGACCGCGCTCGACGGCCCGGTGCTGTGCGCCGAGGCCGGGGGCAAGTTGGCCGCGGGCGCGGGCAGCACCGCGACCTTCGCCCGCACGACCGTGCTCGCCGGCGGCCCGGTGGTCGAGATGCGCGGCGGCAAGGCCGGCGACCCCAAGGCCGCGGCGCTCGCGCCGCTTCAACTCTACGCCGAAGACTGCCTGTTCGTCGCGGTGCCGGGCGCGGGCCGCCCGCTCGTGGACCTAGAAGGCGTGGACCCGGCCGACGTGAAGGGCGTGTTGAAGTGGGAGGCCAAGAAGCCGAACCGCTACGCCGGGTTCGACGCCGCCGCCGCGCTCGCCCAGATTCAGCCCCCCGGCGACGGCACACCGAAGGTGTGGACCCGCGACGACTGGATCGGCAACACCAACGAGCCGCCGGGCGCGGACAAGCGGTTCGGCGCGGTCACGTTCGCCGGCACCGTGAGCGGGCTGAAAGACCTCGCCGCCGTGAAGCCCGCCGACGCCCGCGCGAAGACGGTCGATTTCCCGGACCTGAGCGACCCCAAAGACCTCGAAGCCGGCGCGAACGCGGGCAAGCTCAAAGACCTGCCCCCGCTGGTCGAAGAGATGAAGGACTGAGGGCAGAGGACAGTGATCAGTCATCAGTGATCAGTCATCAGAGCGGAAGGCAGAAGAGTTCGGACAGGATCACAGGATGAACAGGGAGAAAAGAGAAGAGCACTCAACTCAACTCTTCATCCTGTCTGATCCTGTGATCCTGTCCGAACTCTTCTGCCTTTCTTCCTCTGATCACTGATTACTGATCACTTCTTCTTGTCCGCGCCCTTCTTGGCTTCTTCGGTCTTCTTGTCGTCCTTCTTCGGTTTCTTGGCCTTCTTGGGCTTCTTGCCAAAGATCGCGTCGTACCCTTCGCCGAACTTGCTGTCTTCCGACATGCCCATGCGAACGATGCTCATTGGTGCTTCCTCGTTGGGGGTTGTGGGGGTGCAGTTAATGTACCCCGCGCGCGACGGGTTGTCACTTGCCGCACGCGAAGCGGTACAGAATCTCCGCGGCCGGTTCGAGCTGCGCGAGGTCGATCCACTCGTCCTTCGTGTGGGCCTGCGCGATGTCGCCGGGGCCGAACACGACCGCCGGAACGCCGGCCACCGCGATCCGCGAGGCGTCCGTGCCGAACGGCACCGAGTGAACCGTGTGCTTGCCCACAACGGAATCAATGGTCGCGCCGAACCGGGCCGTCAGTTCCACGGATTGCTTCGGGTCGAGCGGGGTGCAACCGGGCGAGGCCTGTGACAGCGTGAACGGGAAGTCCACGCCCGGCAGCGCCTTCAAGTAGGCTTCGAGGTCCGCGGTGGCGGTGTCGAAGGTCTCGCCGGGGAGCAACCGGCGATCCACGTCGGCGCGGCAGAAGTCGGGCACGGTGTTGGGCGACACGCCGCCGGTCACGCGCCCCACGGAGATGGTGCGCCCGCCCAACACCGGGTCGGCCGGGCGCGCGGCCAGTTCGCCCGCGTACCGCTCGATGCCGGTCAGCAGCTTCGCCATGCGGTAAACCGCACTCACGCCGTCGGTGGGGCGCGAGCTGTGGCACGCCACGCCCGTCGTTTCGAGCAGCCACCGCGCGACGCCCTTGTGCGCGTTCACGATGTTCAAGAGCGTCGGCTCGGCCACGATCGCGCAGTCGGCGCGGACGCCGGCGCGCATGAGCGCGGACACGCCGCGCCCGCCGTGCTCTTCATCGACCGTAAAAGCGACGGTGAGCTTCGCGCTCCCTTTCGGCCGCTCCTTCACGAGGCGGGCGAACGCGGTGAGCATGACCGTGCCGCCGGCCTTCACGTCGCACGCCCCGCGGCCGTAGAGCTTGCCGCCCTCGATCTTGGCGGCGAACGGCTCGACGATCATGCCGTCCACGGGCACGGTGTCGGTGTGCGCCTCGAACAGCACGCTGAACGGCGCGGGGCCGGGCGGCTCGTAGGTGACGACGATGTTGTCGCGCCCCTCGGCCATCGGGATGCGCCGCACCTCGCACCCCAGCGCGCGCAATTGTTCCTCAAGGAACGCGGCGACGCGCGACTCGTACAGAATCGCGGGGTCGAGGTCCGTGCGCCCCATGGGATTCACAGAGGGGCGCTTCACCAACTCGGCGAGTAGTTGTGGCAGTGGCAGCATGGTGTTGATTGTAGGTGCCCCAAGTAAAGTGTGATCACCTCTGTGCGTCTCGTTAGCGCGCTTGGGGTGGCGCTCGCAGAGCCTCGCCGACCCCAAGCTATCGGGTGGAACCGCTTCGCGGTACAGAGGGGGCTCTGCTCTTTACGCCGAAGGCGTTACATTCAAGAGCTTGGGGTCAGCGGGCGCTTCGCCCGCGCCACCCCAAGCGCGCGACTTTGCGAGCGCCACCCCACGCGCGCTCCGCACGCCAAGACGCGCATCGCCTTTCCCCTCCCAGCGATCAACGTTCCGCCGTATAACTCCTCAACCCCCGTCAGGAGCCGACATGAAGGTTCACGAGTATCAGGCCAAAGAGCTGCTCGCCGCCGCGGGCGCGAACGTGCCCAAACACATCGTCTGCAAGACCGCCGACGAGGTCGCCGCCGCGTTCGACCAACTGAGCAAGGGCGGCGGCGGGGTCATGGTGAAGGCGCAGATTCACGCCGGCGGGCGCGGCGCGGGCCAGCTCCTCGGCCACCCCGACAAACTCGGCGGCGTCAAGTTCTGCGCGTCGAAGGACAAGGCGCGGAGCGTCGCGGAGACGATGCTCAAGTACCCGCTCAAGACGCTCCAGACCGGGCCGAACGGCCAGCCGATCAAGACGCTCATCGTGCAGGCCGACGCCGAACCGGACAAGGAGTTCTACGTCGCGGTGGTGTTCGACCGCGGGGTCGGGCTGCCCGTGCTGATGGCGAGCGCCGCCGGCGGCATGGACATCGAGAAGGTGGCCCACGACACGCCGGAGAAGATCATCAAGGTGCCGTTCAGCCCGGAAACCGGGTTGCTGCCGTTCCAAGCGCGCCGGCTCGCCTACGAACTGGGCTTCACCGGCGATCAGGTCGGCAAGGCCGAAGGGATCATGCTCGCGCTCTCAAAGGTGTACTTGGCGAAGGACGCGACGCTGGCCGAGGTGAACCCGCTGGCGATCACCAAGTCCGGCGACGTGATGGTGCTGGACGCGAAGATCGACTTCGACGACAACGCTCTGTTCCGGCACAAGGACGTGGCCGCGCTGCGCGACGAGGGCGAGGAGAACCCGGCCGAGGTGCGGGCCGCGAAAGCCAACTTGAACTTCATCCAGCTAGATGGGACCATCGGCTGCCTCGTGAACGGCGCGGGCCTCGCGATGGCGACGATGGACATCATCAACTACCACGGGAAGGCGCACGGGGTCGGCCCCGCGAACTTCCTCGACGTGGGCGGGAGCGTGACCGCGGACGGCGCGATCGAGGCGTTCCGCATCATCCTCTCGGACGCGAAGGTGAAGGGCATTCTGGTGAACGTGTTCGGCGGCATCGCGAGCTGCGCGACCATCGCGCGGGCGCTGGTCGCGGCCGGTAAGGAAGTGGGGTTCAAGGTGCCGGTGGTGGTGCGGTTGGAGGGCAACGAGGTGACGGAGGCGCGGGCGATTCTGGCCGCCGCCGCGGGCGAGTTGCCCACACTGAAGACCGCCGCCGACCTCACCAGCGCCGCCAAACTGGTCGTCGAACTGAGCAAGTGACACACGCCGCGCTCCCCGTTGGGTCGCGGCGAAACGAGTAGTGGCTTTCTCTGGGAAAGGAACCCGACATGATCGCTCTTCTGGTGAGCCGGCGCGGGGCCGGCGCGGTACTCGTTGCCGCCCTGTGTGCGGGCGCGGTGGCCGGGTGCGGGCAGAACCCACCGCCCGCGAACAAGGACGACAGCAAGAAGACCGACCCGCCGCTCACGATCCCCAACCCCAACGACCCGAAGCCCGGCCCCAAGCCGGACGCGCCGAAGCCGCCGGAGGGCCCGCCGAAGTCCACCCTCGGCACCATCGAGAAGGCCGCGGACGACTTCGCCACCGCGTTCCGCCGCGACCTCGTGGAGGGCACCGCGAAGCCCGAGGCGCTCACCACCGCGTTCCGCACGGCGGTCGGCAAGCCGTGGGCGTTCCCCGGCGACAAGGAAGCCGGGTACAGCGCCAACGGCGTCGCCAGCTTCCTCAGTCGCACCGCGCAAGGCGTGAACTTCGGCCTCGAACTGAAGCGCCCGGACCAAGCCGGCGACGTGGTGTACCTGCGCGGCGCGCTCCAACAGCCGGGCGGCTACCACCTCCGCTTGGTGAAGGAGGGCGGCGCGTGGAAGGTCGATTGGCTCTCCGTCTCGTCGGTCGATACGGCCAGCATTTCGACCACCCCGACCGCCGAGGGCACGGCCCAAGCGTTCGTGGTGTCGGCGTTCGTCGAAACGCTCGCCGACCGCGGCGAGAACCGTAAGGACGACCGGCACCTGCTGCTCGCCGCCGCGATGACCAAGGAACTGCGCGCCGCGTGGGCCCCGCTGGTGTTCGACCAAGACCGGCAACAGGGCTACGACTACGGCCCCGCGAAGCTGACCACCGAGGCCACGAAGATCGGCGGCGGCACGACGGCCTACGTCGCCAGTCGCGTCGGCGACCTGCCCGAGTACAAGGTCGAACTGACCAAGCCCGTGGGCAAGAAGGGCTATACGATCAAGCTGGTGAAGGGCACCGGCCCCAACGACTGGCTCGTGAGCGAAGTGATCGAGGCGAAGTAAGTTAGCGACGCGCTCCGCTGCGCGTCGCGGCTCCGCCGACAACCCCTGCGCCGCGCCACCGCGCGGCGCAGTTTCACCTGCTTTCTGGACCCACCATGAGCATCCTCGTCGATTCGTCCACGCGCGTCATCACACAGGGCATCACCGGCGGGGCCGGGGGCTTCCACACCGACCAGAGCCTGCTGTACGGCTCGCAGTTCGTCGGCGGCGTCACCCCCAAGAAGGGCGGCGCGACGTGGAAGGGCGAGAAGTCCGGCAAAGCGCTGCCGGTGTTCAACACCGTGGCCGAGGCGGTGCGGGCCACCGGCGCGACCGCGAGCATGATCTTCGTCCCGCCCGGCGGCGCGGCCGACGCCATCATGGAGGCCGCGGACGCCGGCATCGCGCTCATCGTCGCCATCACCGAGGGCATCCCGGTGCTGGACATGGCGCGCGCGAAGCGGTTCCTGAAGACGAAGCCCGGTTCGCGGCTCGTCGGGCCGAACTGCCCCGGCGTCATCACGCCCGGTCAGTGCAAGATCGGCATCATGCCGGGGCACATTCACAAGCCGTGCGCCGCGGGCGAAACCGGCATCGGTGTCATCAGCCGCAGCGGGACGCTGACCTACGAGGCCGTGTT
Organism: Planctomycetota bacterium; assembly: GCA_016872595.1. Classification (GTDB taxonomy): domain Bacteria; phylum Planctomycetota; class Planctomycetia; order Gemmatales; family Gemmataceae; genus Gemmata. The sequence goes on along the minus strand of VGZJ01000055.1, from coordinate 4,778 downwards.
CCAGCTCACCGCGCTCGGCCTGCCGCAAAGCACCTGCGTCGGCATCGGCGGCGACCCGGTGATCGGCACCTCGCAGATCGACCTGTTGGAGATGTTCGAGGCCGACCCCGGGACGCGCGCGATCCTGATGATCGGCGAGATCGGCGGCACCGCGGAGGAAGAGGCGGCGGCGTTCGTGGCGAAAAAGGTGAAGAAGCCGGTGGCGGCGTTCATTGCCGGCCAGACCGCGCCGCCGGGCCGCCGGATGGGGCACGCCGGGGCGATCATCAGCGGCGGCAGCGGCAGCGCGGCCGACAAGATCGCGGCGCTGGAGAAGGCCGGCATCGAGGTGGCCCCCACGCCCGCCGACCTCGGCACCGCGGTGCAGAAGGCACTGGCGCGGAAGAAGTAACGATATTCACCGCGGAGACCGCAAAGGCCGCGGAGGAAGACAGGAGAGAATGGAGTGCAGGAACACTCTTCTCCCGTGTCTTCCTCCGCGGCCTTTGCGGTCTCCGCGGTGAATCGGTTCTACTTTTCGATTTCCTTGAGTTGCTTCGCGAGGTCGGCGGCTTTGGCCTCGGCCGCCTTCAGCTCCTTTTCGGCCTTCGCCACGGCCTCCTTCGCTTCCTTCACCTTCGCCTCGCGCGAGGGGATGAAGTCCGGCGTGACGCGGCCCTTCGTGGCGATGTCGATGGCCCGCGCGAGTTCGGCCTGCGCCTCGACCAGTACCGCATCGGCCTTCTTCTTCACCGCGGCGCTCTTGGCGACCGCGGCCTTCGCTTCCGCGAGCTTGGCCTTCAGTTCCTCAACGGCCTTTTCGTCGGCCGCGAAGCGGACGTTGGGAAGCGGGTCGGTGGCCTTGGGGTCCACCGGCAACGGGCGGATGCCCGGCAACGGGCGCACGCCGCCCAGTTTCGCGTCGTCCAGCCGCTTCTTCGCGTGCTTCACCTTCACGTCCACTTCCTTCATCTCCGCGACGCGGATCTCGAGCTGCGCTTTCGCCATTTCGACTTCCAGAGTGGCCTTGTCGAACTCTTCCTTCGTCAGCGCGCCCTTCTCGAACAGCGCCTTGGCGCGGGCCGTGCCGATCTCGGACCCGCGAACGGCGATCTCCGCGGCCTTCACGACCGCCTTCTTCACGTCGCGGTGGGCCTCGAGCGCCTCGAACTCTTCTTCCAGTTGGGCCATCCGCGCGGCCGTGACCGTGACCGGGCGGATCGGCAGCGGTTGCACGGGCTGAACCTTCGGCTGCACGGCCTTCGGCTGAACCGGCTGGGCCGGCAGCGCGGGCTTGGCGTCTTCCGCGGTCGCGACCAGCGCCCCGGTCGCGGCAAACGCCGCGAGCGCGCACAACAGACGTTGCATGACAGTTCCCCTGTGGAGAGTGACGAACCGAGAAACATTCTCCCAGACATCTTACGAAACGTCAAAGCCCCGCGCGCCGAGCCACGGTCTCACGGGCGCGCGTGCCGGTCGATGAGCGCGTCGAGCGCGGCGCGGCAGTCCGCGATGGTCCGCCGGAAATCGGGGCTGAGCGCGGCCTCGTCGCACAGGCGTGCCCAGTACGCGCGCGCGGTGCGCCGCTTCGGGCCACAGGTGCAGGTTCGCGGCGTTCGGCCCCTGTGGGGCGAACGGCCTCTCGACCACCACCGCCCCTGCCGGCGCGAACACCATCGGCAGCATGTCGTACACCGGCGTCGGGGTCAGCGCCAGTTCCCGCCCCTCTTCGGCGAAGAAGCTGAAGTTGCCGAGGTGCCGGTCGGTGTTCCCGATGAGGTCGCCGAACGTGTCCAGCCAGACCATCCGGTCGGCGTGCGCGGCGTCCATGTGCAGCAACGGCTCGGCCAGAATGCCGCGCGCGGTGCCGCTCCACGTGAAACCGGCGTCGAAGTAGGGCTCTTCCGCGAAGTTGATGATGTGTGTTGGTAAGAATGAGGGCATCACCTTGCCCGTCAGCGCGTCCGTTGGCAGGATTGTCCACCATGTCCGGTTCCGACCTCCTTCTCGATTGTCCTGGTCTGCGTGTCACGGATTTCGCCATCGAAGATGACGCCCTCACGATCAGCGTCGAACCGACTGCGACCGGTTCGAGTTGCCCGCATTGTGGGAGCAACGCCGCCCGGATTCACAGTCGCTACCCACGAACCCTCGCCGACCAGCCGATCCACGGCCGACCCACCATCCTTCGGGTGACCGCACGGCGATTCTTCTGCGACCGGCCGCAGTGCCCACGCGTCCTCTTCTGCGAACGCTTCCCCGAACTGGCCACCCCACACGCACGCACGACCGGACCGCTGACCGAAGCCCACCAGGCCATCGGGTTCGCGCTGGGTGGCGAGGCCGGTGCTCGACTCGCCGACAAACTGGCTGTCCCGACCAGCCCGGACACGCTCCTGCGGCGGGTGAAGGACGCACCCGACGAGCCGTCTCCGCCGGTGCGCTACCTGGGCATCGACGACTGGGCCACCCGCAAAGGTCAGCACTACGGCACGATCCTGATCGACCTCGAGAGGCACCGGGTCATCGACATCCTGCCGGGACGAGATGGCGTGGAGTTGAGGAAGTGGCTCGAAGAACACCCCGGCGTGGAGGTGGTCACCCGCGACCGCTGGGCGGTTTTCGCCCAGGCCGTCCGGGAAGGGGCGCCGGCCGCCAAGCAGGTAGCCGACCGCTGGCACCTGCTCAAGAACCTGCGGGAGGCTGTGGAGCGAGTGCTCGCGCGCTTCTCGCCCGAGATCACCACGGTCGTGCAAGCACCCGCGCCGGCGGAAGGGGCCGCGGCCGCTCCTTCGGACGGAGAGGGGCAACCGACCGCACCGGTGCCCACTCCCTCGACTCCAACGGAGGCCATCGCGCCAGCACCACCACCAACAGCCCGATCCCCACGGGAGCAAGCCCGGCAAGCGAAGAGGCACGCCCGCGAGCAAAGGCACCGTCAGGTCCGCGAGATGCGGGACCAAGGGCACTCGATCCGCGCGACGGCGCGTCAACTGGGCCTTTCGCGCCAGGTGGTGATCCGTTACCGGGGCCAGGATACGTGCCCCGATTGGAAGCCCGGCCGAAAAGGGCCGTCGCAACTGGACGAGTACCGGGAGCACATTGCGGCCTGGGTTGGCGTCGGCGGCCGGAATACGAAGGAACTGCACCGGTTGCTGGGCGAGAAGGGGTGCAAGGCGTCCTACGATGCGGTGCGACGGTACGTGAACCGGAAGATCGGCAGCACCGGAAAGCCGGGTCGGCGAACGGGTGAGGCGAAGCCGCCGATACCGCCGATGCCCTCGGCCCGGAAGCTGTCGTTCCAGTTCATCTGCCCGCCGAAGGAGACGAAGGCCGAACCGCCGAGCGAAGGCGCGAAACCGGGGCTGCTGGACCGGATCCGGAAAAGCATCCCGGGTTTGGGCGCGGCGCTGGACGTCGCGTCGGAATTGGCGGCGATGATCCGCAAGGAGGTGACGTGCCCGTTGTCGGACTGGCTGATCAAGGCGGAGGCGTCCGGCGTGAGCGAACTCAAGACGTTCGCGCAGGGGCTGCGCGAGGACGAGGGGGCCGTGACCGCCGCCCTGACGGAGGCGTGGAGTAACGGACCGGTCGAAGGGCAGGTGAACCGGCTGAAATTCATCAAGCGGTCGATGTACGGCCGGGCCGGATGGCGGCTGTTGCGGGCGCGGGTGAAGCGGAAAGACTGAGCCGAGCAAATGAAACCGGTCGGTTTTCGTCGGGAAAGACACGTCACCAACTCTGCGGGAGAACCTGAAGTAGTGACCGTTCACGGCCCACAGCGAGATCACCCCGCGCCGGCCGCGCGCGCCGACGCGGTCGAAGCGCTCCAGTTCCAAGTACCGGCTCCCGCCGAGGTCGAACCAGTCCGAGCGCGGAACGGGAACGCCGGCCTCGTGGAGCACCCGCAAGGCGAGGTGTTCGCAGACGAGCAGGTCGCGCCACCGGTCCGCCGCCGCGCCGTCGCCGCTGGCGAATTTCACCAGCAGGTGCCCGCTCTCGGTGTACGCGGCGAACTTGGGGTGCTCGCCGCCGGCCAACGAACCCGGCTGACCGGCCAGCGCGCCCGCGGCGAGAGCGGGGTAGTCCGCGCGGGTGAGCGGGTGCGGTTGCCCGGCGAGGAAGCGGGTGAGCGACTCCTCACCGACGATCAAGTTGCCGACGCAGTCTTCGCCCCGCGTCGCGAGCGCGATCAGGTGGTGCTCGTCGCCCCAGTCGCTGATGCTCCCCGGCAGGCGCAATTCGGGATACCGAGCCGAGAAGCCGCGCCCCATGTAGCCCTGTGGCCGCATGTCGTCCGCGAAGGGCGGCAGGCCCACGAACGCCTGCCCGACGCCGGACTCGCGCTGCAACCAGTACCCGTCGCCCGCGAGAAAGTGGAGGACCCCGTGCCGGTGCGCGCGGCCGCGCTCGTCCACGCGAACGACCGGAGTGCTTCGGCCGATGCCCGCGACCTCGCGCGGCACGGCGTACCGGGTCGCCACGCTGCGCCCGAATCGCCCGACGCGCGCCCCCGCTTCGCGCACGAGGCGCGACATCGCGGGCTGAGAGATTCCGAGTTCCCTCTGAATCTCCGCCCCGGGCAAAAGCCCGCGCCTCCGCAAGAGCGCGAGGAGTTGATCGACTCTCCCCATCGACCGCTCCGAAGCGTTGCGTGAATAGCTTTCTGAATCAACGATCCGCGAGAGGGCTAAAACCCAGGTGATTCGCGATACCTTCGCTCCAAGTCGGCCATGAGTATTGGCCGCTTCTTCTTGGATCGTGCCTTCTTCATGATCTTGCGTCGTTTCATGGCCTCT